>DATBCI010000215.1:0-13537 GCA_036270555.1 Burkholderiaceae bacterium | reverse complement strand
GGCATCGAAGTGGACCTGCAGAGCGAATCCTCGGGCGTGAACGCCGCGGACCAGTTGCTGACCGGCGCCGTGCAGGGTGTGATCGGCTTCTACGACCATACGATCGACCTTCAGGCCAAGGGCAAATCGGTCGAATCGGTGGTGCAACTGGGTCTGGCGCCGGGGGAGGCGTTGGTGGTTTCGACTCGCCTGGTCCAGCAGATCCGGTCCCCGGCCGATTTCAAGGGACGCACGCTGGGGGTGGCCGGCCTCGGGTCCTCGACCGAGCTCCTGACCCGCTATCTGGCGGCCGTTCACGGAGTCAAGGTCGCGGACCTGGTGACGGTGCCCGTTGGCGCGGGCGACACCTTCATTGCGGCGCTGAAGCTGGGACGGATCGATGCGGGAATGACGACGGACCCGACCGTCGCCCGACTGTTGAAAGACGGCGAAGCGAAAGTGATCCTGGATCTGCGCTCACCGGAGGAGACCCGCAAGATCCTTGGCGGCCCGTATCCGGCCGCGTGCCTGTACATGGAATCGACCTGGGTCAAGTCGCATCGCCCGCAAGTCCAGAAACTGGTCAATGCGCTGGTCAAGGCGCTGGGTTTCATCCAGGCCCATGGCGCCGACGCAATCGCCTCGTGGATGCCGGCTGACTACTTTGTCGGTGATCGTGATCTGTACGTCGAGGCGCTCGCCCACAACAAGTCCATGTTCAGCCCGGACGGTCGCATGCCGGCCGGCGGCCCCGAGACCGTGTTGAAGGTTCTGTCGTCGGTCGATCGCGCGCTGGAAGGCAAGCCGATCAATCTGTCAGGAACCTACACGATGGACTTCGTAGCCGCCGCCGGACGCTGAGGTTGACGCGTCGCCGTTGGCGCTCGCGCGCGCCGGCGCGGCTTCATCGGCGGATCGAAGGGCCAGCGCCGCCGCCGCAGCCTGCGCGGGCGATGGACCGAATTCAACAGCCACCATCAGACCGCGTCCATTGGCCGGAGTCGACAGCGAAACCCTGGCCGACATGGCGGTCGCAACTTCCCGCACGATGGCCAGTCCGAGTCCGCAGCCATCCGAGACTTCGTTGTGGACCCGGTAAAAGCGCTCGAACACGCGCTCGCGCTCATCCAGAGGAATGCCCGGCCCGTCGTCTTCGACCACCAGCGTCGTTCCCTTGCGATCGCACACGACGCTGACGGTCACGGTGCCGCCGGCCGGCGTATAGCGCAGCGCGTTGTCGATCAGGTTCGAGACCAGCTCGCGCAGCATGGTCTCCTCGCCGGCGATCGGCACCGTCTCGGGCATTTCGCAGCCGAGGTCGATCTGGCGGCTCACCGCGAAGGCGGCCAAACCCTCGATGGCTCCCCGCACGGTGGCGGCCAGGTCGGTGATCTGCCCGAAGCCATGGCTTCGACGCGCCTCGGCTGCCGAGAAAGCCAGCAGCTGGTGCACGACACGGGCCCCGTGACGGACACCCTGCTGGATCGCCCGCAGGGCTTCGTCCTTGTCGGCGGGATCGCCTTCGCGCAGTCCGAACGCAACCTGCGTGCTCAGAACGGTCAACGGAGTACGCAGCTGGTGCGAAGCGTTGGCGATGAAACGGCTGTGCGCCGACATCCGCTCGTCCAGGCGTTGCACGTAGTCATTGATCGAATGCACCAGCGGCTGCAGCTCGGCGCTCACGCCGGAGGCGGCCAGCGGTTCCAGCGAACCCGGACTGCGCGCGCGCACCTGCGCACTCAGAGCCTCCAACGGCGCCAGGCTGCGCCGCAAACCAAGCAGCAGCAGCCCAACCAGCAGCACCGCCAGCAGCAGATGCTTGGTGACCGATCGAATCCAGATGGCGGACGCCAGCTGATGCGGCCCGGTCAGCGTCTGCCCGACCTCGATCAGAACCGGATTCTGATCCGCAGCCCCGAAGATCGGCTGAGCGAACGCAACCACCCGCAACGGCTCGCCCCGAAACACCGCATCGAAGTGCACCACCTCCTCGGCCTGCAGCGCTTGATGCGGCAGCGGAAACTCGGGGTAGCCGAGCAGCAAGCGGCCGCTGGCTCCGGCGATCCGGTAGTAGACCCGGTCCCGGTAGACCGATTCGAACATCTCCAGCGCCGCCGGCGGCACGTAGCTTTGCGGCACACCGTCCTCGACGCGCACCTGCTCGCCGATGATGCGCGCCGAACCAAGCAGCATGCGGTCGAAGATCTCGGTCGCGGTCTCGGTCGAGTTGCGATAGGTCACCCAGGCGTCCACCGCCCCCAGTGGCAGCAACGGCAGCAGCAGCCACGCCAGCAGCTGGCGCCGCAGGCTAGTGGATTGCATCGCCCGGCCGCAACAGGTAACCGAGCCCGCGCAATGTGATGATCGCCACATCACTGCCGGCCAGCTTGCGCCGGACGCGGTGCACGTAGACCTCGATCGAATCGACCCCTGCGTCGTCCGTCATCGAATACAGGCTGTCGGCCAGCGCTGCCTTGCTGACCGTGTGCCCCGCCTGTCCCATCAAGGTTTCGAGCAGCGCGTGCTCCCGCGGCGTGAGCTTCAGGGTCTGATCACCGAGCGCGAACAGGCGGGTCGCCCCGTCGTAGCTCAATTGTCCGCATTGCAACACCGGAGTGCGGCGTTGGCCACCCCGGCGCAGCAACGCGCGGATGCGTGCCTCGAGCTCGCGCATCTCGAACGGCTTGGCCATGTAGTCATCGGCGCCCGCGTCCAGGCCGTCGACACGGCCGTCGAGCGTATCGCACGCCGTCAATATCAGGACCGGTGTCTCGGCGCTGCGTTTGCGCATTCGCCGCAGCACTTCGCGCCCGTCAAGCCTGGGCAGCGCGAGGTCAAGGATCACCAATCCGTAGTTCTGAGTGCACAACAGGTGATCGGCGTCGGCCCCGTTGTAGACGCAATCGATCGTGTAGCGGTCGCGCTGCAGGGTCCGGACCAACCAATCGGCTAGGGTCCGGTTGTCCTCAACGAGCAGGATGCGCATGCAGGCTGGCCTGTGATCGAGAGTTGGAGTGCGGCCACGCAACAGATGATCGCACGGGCTGCCGGACCGCGATATTGCGACGCAGCAAGGCCCCCTGCTCGAGGCTCCACCACCGAGGAGATGGCGCACTCAATCAACCGCGGCGGCCGCTATCGCTGCGTCGCACAAACTCCGCATACCCGATATCTACGAGTCTTCGAAAGCCGATTGAAAGGTTGGGTGGCACATCCTCGCGGCCACGCGCATCGGCCAGTCGAGGCCACGAGCGGCGCAGATTTCCATGCCACGGAGGAGTAGCAAAATTGAACTCAAACCCATCGACCCAGCAATGCCGGCCAAGGACCATCGCGAAGCCACTCGCGCTGGCGGTCGCCGCCATTACCCTCGGCCCCTTGATCTGCGCATCGGCGCGGGCCGATGAGTTGTCCGACTTGAAAGAGCAGATGCAGACGTTGAGCAAACGCCTGTCGGATCTCGAGGCCAAGGAAGCCAAAGAAGCGAAGGAAAAGGAGGCCAGGGAAAAGGCCGCTCCGCCGCCGCTCGCTTCGGCCGCATTGCCGCCACCGCCGCAGGTTGCGCCGGCACTCAAGACAGACCAGAACGGCGTTCAGCTCGACCCCACGGTGAACGTCATCTCGCTGTACACCAGCAGCAACACCCGGCTGAGTCTGTACGGACTGCTCGAAGCCACGCTCAGTCATGTGGACCATCAGACCTCCTCGGGTGGCACCACCAACGGTTTTCAGGTGGCATGGTTCAGCGGAAACCGCCTGGGGTTCGACGCGATGCATGCGCTGCCGGGGGTCGGAGAGGCTCTCAACATGCCGGACCTCAAGATCATGTCCAAGCTGGAAACCGAGTACGAACTGCCGACCGGTGACATGGACACCGCCAACGTCTTCTTCAATCGCGATGCCTGGCTCGGTTTCTACAGCAATACGCTGGGCAAGCTGACGTTCGGCCGCCAGAACACGCTGACGCGCGACTTCACGCAGAACTGGGGGGACACGTACGGGACTCCGGAGGTGGTCCTGAAGGAAGGTGGCTACAGCAACGTCAACAACTTCAAGCAGTTCATCTTCTATTCGGGGGCCCCCACCGGCACCCGCGTCAACAGCGGCATCAACTGGAAGAAAAAGTGGGACGAGCACTGGGTCACCGGTCTCGGCTGGGCGTTCGGCTCCGGCGGCGGCGGCGGCTCAGGCGATGTCGGCAACGGCGGCTCATATCCGGGTGACTTCAATAACGGGACGAACAAGGCGGTCTCGGTGGCGTACAACCGCCTTGCGGTCGGGCCAACCCTCGTGAACGCGAACGTGAACTGGGATCACGGCACGAACCATGACCTGGCCCACGATTCCGAGCTGATCGGCGGCAATGTGGTCTATGGTCCCTGGCGCGCAAATGGTGGGTTCGCCCACTACAGGGCGCAGCAGGGACTGAACAACAGCATCGGCGACCGCCACGACAACTCGTGGACCATGTCGGGCAGCTACCGACTCGGCAAGACCGAGTTCTCGCTCGGGTACGTCCGGATGAAAGGCGACCATGCCGGCCTCAACAGCGCCGGAAACGTCATCAATGCGTACGGCAACACGGCGGGTGTCACGACGGTCGCCGATGGCGCGAAGGGCACGGTGTTCGGCGCGGTCATGTACCACGCCGACTCGCAGACCGACTTTTACGTGGCCGCCGACCATTTCAACGTGTCCGGCGACTGGGTGATCGGCGACGCCCAAGGCAACGGCAACCATTTTGGCGTAGGCCACCCCTATGACGGCGAGCTCGAGCTCGCGACCGGGGTGCGCTTCAAGTTCTAACAGCACGACCCTGCGGAGGCCCGGGCCAGGCCCGGGTCCCGCATGGACCGCAGGTTGACTCGATAAACGTTGGAGGGACGATGAAGCTCTGTTCAGTTTCAATTGCGCTCGCACTGGGAGCCGGCCTGGCGCCGGCTGCGGTTCATGCCGATGAAAAAATCACGATCATGGTCAGCGGCATGGAGAAGCAGATCTATCTGCCGGCCAAACTGACCGAGCAGCTGGGTTATTTCAAGGACCAGGGCCTCGATGTCGAACTGCAAAGCGAGCCTTCCGGGGTCAACGGCGAAAACGAGATGCTGGCGGGCGCGGTGCAAGGCGTCGTCGGCTTCTACGATCACACGATCGATCTTCAGGCGAAGGGCAAGGCTGCGATGTCGGTCGTGCAGTTCAGCCAGGCCCCGGGCGAAGTCGTACTGGTGTCCAGCAAGCTGGCCGATACGATCAAGAGTCCGGCTGATTTCAAGGGCCGCACCCTGGGTGTGACCGGGCTGGGCTCCTCGACGAATTTCCTGATGCAATACCTGGCCGTGTCGAACGGCGTCAAGGTGAGCGAGATCACGCCGCTTCCGGTGGGCGCCGGCAGCACGTTCATTGCCGCAATGAAGCAGGGCCGGATCGATGCCGGCATGACGACCGAACCGACGGTCTCGACCATGCTGGCATCGGGCGAGGCGAAGGTCCTGATCGACCTGCGAACACCCGAACTGACGGCCAAAGCCCTGGGAGGCCTGTACCCCGCCGCGTGCCTGTACATGCCGACCGTGTGGATCAACGCGCACCACGAGCAGGTGCAAAAACTCGCCAACGCGTTCGTCAAGACGATGAAGTTCATCCAGGCGCACAGCGCCGAGGAAATCGCATCGAAGATGCCGCCCGACTACTACGGCTCGGCGAAGGCAAGCTACGTGAGCGCCCTGGACGGCAGCAAGGCCATGTTTACTCCGGACGGACGCATGCCGGCCTCCGGTCCGCCGACCGTGCTGAAAGTCCTTCAGGGATTCGACAAGCAGGTGGCCGGCAGGACCATCGACCTGTCGAAGACGTTTACAACAGACTTCGTTTCCGCCGCAAAATAGGCTGTGCGATAGGGAGCATGAACTCCGTGGACGCACCATCCGGCGCAGTGCCCGCGCGCAGTGTCGAATCCGCGGGAGCCAACGCTTCCGTCAAGCCCGCGATCGAGCTGGATCGGGTTGCGCGACGCTTCACCAGCCCGGAGGGCAAGATCATCCAGGCGCTGCGCGACTTCTCGATGGCCGTGCGCCCGGGCGAATTCTGCGCGGTGGTCGGCCCGACCGGCTGCGGCAAGTCGACCACGCTTGGCATGATTGCCGGGCTGGCGCGACCCAGCGCGGGCTCGGTGCGCATCGATGGCAAGCCGGTGGAGGGCGTGGACCCGAGGATCGGCTTCGTCTTTCAGCAGGATGCGGTGTTCCCCTGGCAGAACGTGCTCGACAATGTGTCGGCCGGACCGCTGTTCCGCGGCAAGCCCAGGGAAGAGGCGCTGGCAGCGGCGCGCGACTGGGTGCGCCGCGTCGGACTGGCCGGGTTCGAAGCGCACTATCCGCATCAGTTGAGCGGCGGTATGAGAAAGCGGGTCGCGCTGGCGCAGACCTTCATCAACCGTCCCGACATCCTGCTGATGGACGAACCGTTCTCTGCGCTGGATGTCCAGACCCGCGCGCTGATGCAGGATGAGCTGCTTCAGCTGTGGTCCAAGCACAGCGCCGCCGTCGTATTCGTCACCCACGACATCGACGAGGCGATCACGCTGGCTGACCGCGTCTTCGTGCTGACGCGCGGACCGGCCACCGTCAAGAGCGTCTACGAGATCGACCTGCCTCGCCCGCGCGTGGTGGCCGAGGCCCGCTATTCGGCGCGATTCATCGAGCTGTCGCGGCAGATCTGGAGCGACCTGCGCGACGAGGTCACGATTTGACATGTGAGGGTCAGACGGAATGAACCGGTCCACCTCGGTTGCGCTGGATGAGGAAATCGCCCAGATCGAACGCGCGTCGATGCGAGCCATTCGCAACCGATGGCGCCTGGTGTATGCGTTGAGGATCGCGGTGCTGGTGGTGACGCTCGGGGGTTGGGAACTCGCCGCGCAAACCAAGCTGATCGATCCGTTCTTCTACTCGATGCCGTCCCAGATCGCGAGCCAGCTGTGGACCTGGATCAACGAAGGCACGTCGCAAGGCTCACTGTGGGTGCAGGTTCTCGTGACGCTCGAAGAAACGACCCTCGGCTTCCTGATCGGCGCCGTGCTGGGGATCATTTGCGGCATCGCGCTGGGTCGCAACCGCTTGCTGGCGGACATCTTCAGCATCTACATCAAGGTCGCCAATTCGGTGCCTCGGGTGGTGCTGGGCTCGATCTTCATCATCGCGCTCGGCCTGGGCATGGCCTCCAAAGTGGCGCTGGCCGTGGTCATGGTGTTCTTCGTCGTTTTCGGCAATGCGTTCCAAGGCGTGCGCGAAGCCGACGGCAACCTGATCGCCAACGCCAAGATCCTCGGTGCCTCCAGCCGCCGCATCACCTACTCGGTGGTCCTGCCTTCCGCTTTGACCTGGATTCTCGCCAGCCTGCACGTGAGCTTCGGGTTCGCCCTGGTCGGCGCGGTGGTTGGGGAGTTTCTCGGTTCCAAACAGGGGATCGGTCTCCTGATTGCGACGGCGCAGGGGGCGTTCAATGCGGCGGGCGTGTTCGCCGCGATGATCGTTCTGGCGGTGGTTGCGCTGCTCGCCGAGTATCTGATTACCCAGCTCGAAAACCGTCTGCTGAAGTGGCGCCCGGTTCAGTTTTCCGAAACGGCTCATTGATACCTGCGTTCCGACGAGATCCGTAACGACAAGGGGATCCCATGTCAGCCATGCAGATCGGGGTAGGACAGACCGGCGGCGCGCAGCGCTCCAAGGTTGCCACGGTGCTGCGTGTGACGAGCGGCAATTTCCTGGAGATGTTCGATTTTTTCCTGTACGGCTTCTACGCCACGTACATCGCCAAGGCCTTCTTTCCGACCGGCAACGACTACGCATCGCTGATGCTGACGTTCGTCACCTTCGGCGCCGGGTTCCTGATGCGGCCCCTGGGCGCGGTCGTGCTCGGTTCCTATATCGATCGCATCGGCCGGCGCAAAGGGCTGATCGTGACGCTGTCGATCATGGCCGTCGGCACCCTGATGATCGCGTTCGTTCCGACCTACGCCACGATCGGCATTGCGGCGCCGCTGCTGGTGCTGATGGGCCGTTTGCTGCAAGGCTTTTCGGCCGGCGTGGAGCTGGGCGGGGTCTCGGTGTACCTGTCCGAGATGGCCACGCCCGGCCACAAGGGCTTCTATGTCAGCTGGCAGTCCGCCAGCCAGCAGGTGGCGATCGTGGTGGCCGCCGCCATCGGCTACAGCCTGAACGTGAACCTGACCGCGGGGGAAATCTCCGAGTGGGGCTGGCGCGTCCCGTTCGTGATTGGCAGCCTGATCGTGCCGTTCATCTTCCTGATCCGCCGTTCGCTGCAGGAAACCGGTGAGTTCCTGGCGCGCACCCATCACCCCAGCGTCAAGGAGGTGTGGCGCTCGATGATCCGCAACTCCGGTGTCGTGCTGGCCGGCATGATGCTGGTGATCATGACCACCGTGTCGTTTTATCTGATCACGGTCTATACCCCGACCTTCGGCAAGAGCGTGCTCAAGCTGTCCACGGTCGACAGCCTGGTCGTGACCTTCTGCGTCGGCCTATCCAACTTCTTCTGGCTGCCGGTGATGGGTGCCGTGTCCGATCGCATCGGGCGCCGCCCGATCCTGATCCTGTTCACGGTCCTGACGCTGCTGACGGCCTATCCGGTGCTCAGCTGGCTGGTGGCTGACCCCACCTTCTCCAAGATGCTGACGGCCGAGCTGTGGCTCTCGTTCCTGTACGCCAGCTACAACGGCGCGATGGTCGTTGCTTTGACCGAGGTGATGCCGGTGAACGTGCGCACCGCCGGCTTCTCGCTGGCCTACAGCCTGGCCACCGCCATCTTCGGCGGCTTCACTCCGGCGGTCTCGACCTGGCTGATCGAGCTGACCCACGACAAGGCGGCGCCGGGCTACTGGATGTCGGCGGCGGCCGCCAGCGGACTGATTGCCACCCTGCTGCTGTACCGCGGCATCGTGCGAGCACGCGACTGATCCTCCTTCTGCGCGCTACGGAGGACAAGCCCTCCCCTGTCGCGCGAAGCGTGAACGAGGGCACTGAGCGAAACAGCTTTTCTTGCGCAGGAGGTTCCGATGCAAGTGACCGGCATGCTGTACGGCGCCCGAATGCTGCGCTTCGTGGGCTATCCGACCACCGAGGTCCTCGATCCGAGTGCGAGCGAGGAGGACATTCGCGCACTGATCGAGCGCGCCGGCATGGTTTTCATCAAGCCTGTCTTCAAGGGTGGCGTCGGCAAGAAGGGCAAGGCCGGGCTGGTGGGCCGGGCAACCGACCTGCAAACCGCCTTGAAGGAAAAGGAGCGCCTGTACTTCGTCGAGCATCGGATCGGGAACACCGTCGCCAAAGCCAACGGAGTCACCTTCGAGGCCGGAGTGCCGGCGGAGCATGAGGTCTATTTCTCCATCACCGATTCGACGCGGTTCCGCGCACCGACCATGACGCTCACGCACCACGGTGGCGTCGACATCGAGGAGCTCGACAGGAGCATGGTGGCGAGCGTGCCGTTCGATCCGCTGACCGGTCTGAAGGCCTTTGTCGTCGCCAACGCGCTGTCCGCGCTGGGGGCGCCCAAGCAGATCATCTCGCCGCTGGTCCAGCACCTGCCCAAGTTGTGGGAGCTGTACCACGACTTCGGCATGACCACGCTCGAGCTGAACCCGATCCGGTTGAGCGAGGACGACAAGGGCCGGATGCTTCCCGTTGCGTGCGACTTCAAGTGCGGCTTCGACCGCGACGATCCGCGCTGGCAGAGGCTGAATCTGCCATCGCACCTGTTCGCGGACGACTACTCCGACTTCGAGCAGGAGATCAACCAGCTGCGCACCTACCAGGGCCAGAGCGATGTGTTCGTGATCAATTCCGCCGGCACCATCCTGGCGCCGACCTTCGGCGGCGGAGCCAACTCGCTGGTGACCGAGATGCTCGGCGACGACGCGATCATTTCGTCGGACTTCGGTGGCAATCCGCCCTACGCCAAGATGAAGGAGGTCGCGCGCATCTGCTTCAAGCACTGGCTCAAGCAGGCCAACGTGCTGTTCATCATCGGGGGCAAATCGAACAACACCGACATCTTCGAGACGTTCCGCGCGATGGCCGATGCGCTGCGCGAGCAGTTCAGCCGGCGCGGGCCGACGCCGCTCTTCGTCGTGATCGGACGCGGCGGACCCAACCTGGTGCGCGGCATGGGCGCGATGCGCGACACGATGGATGCGCTCGGCCTTCCGTACCGGATTTTCGGTTTCGATTCGGATATCAGCGAAGTCGTTGCCTATGCGAGGCGGGTGGATGCCTGGATGAAGGCCGGCGGGCGGGCGCAGGTCGCGGCCCGCCTCGGCATCACTGGTGCCCGCGCGGCCTGAGCACGGCGAGGTCCAAGGGAGACGGCGATGTACAGACAGGGCGTGGGCGATTTCAAGTACTACGTCGGCACCAGTTCGCTGGCCCAGGTGGCGACACGCGAAGACCGGGTGTGCGTGCTGAACATTCTGGGCGGTGAATCGCGCGACGTGACGCCGGTCGGTCACGCGTATTCAGGCGGCAACGTCGTATTCGGAACCTCGCCGGGGCGGCGCGGCCAGTCGCTGGAAACGCCGCTGGGACCGGTGCCGGTCTACAACAATGTGCTGGAGGGCCTGAACGACGGCCACCGCTTCAACTGCGGCGTGGTGTACCTGCCACCGGCGGCGGCGCGCGACGGCGTCGCCGAACTGATCCGCGTCAACCAGGACCTGCGCAAGATCTTTGTCGTGACCGAGAAGCTGTCGGTGCACGATTCGCGCGAAATTCGCGCGATGGGTCAAGCCAACGGCGTCGACATCTTCGGTGCCAACAGCCTCGGCGTGGCCGACGCCTGGAACCGTGTGCGCATCGGCGGCGCCCTGGGTGGCGACCACCCGGAAGAGGCGCTGCGGCGCGGCTCGATCGCGATCTTCTCCAACTCCGGCAATTTCACTTCGACCATCGCGACCTACCTGCGGATGGCCGGCTGGGGTACGACCACCTTGATCTCGAGCGGGAAGGACGTCTACATCCACTTCGCTGCGCCTGAATTCGCTTTCGCGCTCGCCAACGATGCGCGCTCGCGCGCCGCGGTCCTGTATATCGAGCCGGGCGGCTACTACGA
The DNA here is from genome assembly GCA_036270555.1 of Burkholderiaceae bacterium. GTDB lineage: Bacteria > Pseudomonadota > Gammaproteobacteria > Burkholderiales > Burkholderiaceae_F > VBCK01. The sequence goes on along the minus strand of DATBCI010000215.1, from coordinate 2,434 downwards.
GCTGGACGCGGAGTTCACGAAGCCGGTCGTGGCCTGCGTGGTGGGGCGCTGGAAATCCAGGCTCACGCGGGCGGTGGGCCACGCGGGCGCGATGTCGGGTGGCGCCGACGACGCCCTGGCCAAGGAACGGTGGTTCATCGAAAAGTTCGGCGTCGACGGCATCTTCACGCCCGAGCATCCGGTGTTCTCGGCCAAAGGGGCCGTCGTGACCAACATTGCGCACATTCCGTCAGCACTGAGCGCGGTGATGCGCGAAAACGCAGCCCGTCCCGATTTCGCCCCCGAAGGCAACCTGGCGCTGAAGCCGTGGTTCGGCGCCAACCAGGGCATCTCGCTGCCGTCCGAGCTGGACCTGCCGGTGGTGGTCGCGGCGCCACCCTATGACGGGCAGATCGCCGCGCTGAACCACCAGGTCGGCGCAGTTGCGCCCCGCCAGTCGATGAAGGATGCCTCGGGCGCGTCGCAGATGGACCCCGCGACCCAGATCACCCACCTGTATGGCGTCTCGATGCTGGACGCAGCCCAGTATCCGCTCGAGGCCAACGTCAACCTCGCGCTGCTGCATGAGCCTGGAACGGAAAACGCCTGCCACCTGATCAACGTCGCGATCGGCGCCAGCCTGAATCTGCACGGCCAGCCGGCGCTGGCCGCCGCGCAAGCATCGCGCGACGCCGGCAATGCACCCAATAGCGTGCTGGCGGCCGCGGCCGCGCTGACCGGTCCGCGCTGCCAGGAAGGGGCGCGCAAGGCGTTGCGCGTGCTGATCGATCAATTTGCCGCGGCCGGGATGCGCGATGAGCAGGACGACAGTTACGACACATCACAGGTCAAAATCGACGGCGCAGCGGGGCTGCTGACCGGCAAGAGCGCCGACCCGACGGCGCAAGCGATGCTGGCCGGCCTCGAGGCGCGCGGCGCCAAGTCCGTGTTCGTGCGCTATCTGCGCAGCCTCCCGGGGCACCCGAGCGCCGATGCGGTGCTGGCGGCCATCTCCGCCACGCTGGCCTGGAGTCCGCTCATGCGCCGGCGCATCTCGCGCCTGACCGTCGAAAGCCTGCCCTGGTGGCTGCGCCTTTTCGGCACGCTGATTGGCGCGTCGGTGCCGGCGGAACAGCACCGCCCGGATCGTTTCTGCGGCATCGAGGTGGCCGACATCATCGAGCGCCGCACACTCGGTGAGGTTGCCTTCGTCGCCCTGCTCGGCCTGCCGCCGAAGCCGGCGGACCTGTTCGCGTTCCAGGTTCTGGTCGGACTGCTGCTGTCCAACGGCCCCGGCACGATTTCCGCCCAGGGAGCCAAGGGGGCCGTCTCGGCCGACGGTCCGGAAGATCCCGAGCGGGTTCAACTCAACAAGTGCCTGGTCGGCTTTCTGTCGCACAGCGGGTACACCCACGGCGGCAACGGGTTCGAGGGGATTTCATTCCTGATCGATCAATTCAATTCGTCCGGGCTGGTTGAAGCGGATCGGTCCGATCACGGCATCGACCTGCAGCAGTTGGCGACCCAATACGTCGAGGACTATGCGCGCTACAAGGCCGACAAGAAGTCGGTCGGCAGCCTGGACATCCAGAAGATCCCGGGCGTGAACCATCCGGTCTTCAAGGACAAGCCGGTCAACTACGATCCGCGCGAGGTCTTCATTCGCGATCTGTTCGAGCAACGCGGCGAGGTTAACGTTTTCCACGACTTCTACCGGGCGCTGGTGCAAACGCTGTACGACGCGGGCGTCTCGCGCACGGTGTACTGCGTCAACATCGATGCGGTCATTGCCGCGCTGCTGCTGAAGATGCTGTGGCGGCCCTATCGCGCTGGAACCTATCCGGCGTCGGCGCTGGAGTCCGCGGCTTTTACCGTGTTCCTCTACCCGCGCATGCTGGGCTGCGCAGCCGAGATCGACGATCACATGAACCGGGGCCGCAACATGGACACGCGCACGCCGGCGTCGCAGTGCCAGTTTGTGGCATGAGCGTCCAGCGAGCCGAATGTCCGATCGCATCGACCCGCAGCGGCTGACGGCGTTCGGCAGCGACGTGCTGCGCAAGCTGGGCGTGGCGGCAGACGATGCCGACCTGGTGTCGCACTCGCTCGTGCAAGCCGACCTGTGGGGTCACCAGTCGCACGGGGTGATGCGCCTGCCGTGGTATGTACGGCGACTGCAGTCCGGCGCCATGCACGCGGTGACAAATCCGACGCTGGAAGTTGATGCCGGATCGGTGGCGGTGATCGATGGCCGGGATGGCATTGGCCAGGTGGTGGCACATCGCGCTGCGCGCGAATCGATCGAGCGGGCCAGGCGGCATGGCGTGGGCGCGGTGGCGGTGCGCAACTCGAACCACTTCGGAACGGCGATGTACTTCAGCCTGATGGGGCCGCCGCACGGCTGCATCATGCTCGCTGCGACCAACGCGAGCCCGGCCATGGCTCCCTGGGGAGG
>DATBCI010000214.1:0-5151 GCA_036270555.1 Burkholderiaceae bacterium | reverse complement strand
CGGGATGATCTGTCCGACCACGCCGAGCGGCTCGTGGAAATGGTAGGCGATCGTATTGTGGTCGACCTCGCCAATGCTGCCTTCCTGGGCGCGCACGCAGGAGGCGAAGTAGCGGAAGTGGTCGATCGCCAGCGGAATATCGGCGGCTCGCGTCTCGCGAATCGGCTTGCCGTTGTCGAGCGTCTCGGCCAGCGCCAGCACCTCCAGGTTCGCCTCCATCCGATCGGCGATTTTCAGCAGCACGTTGGCACGCTCGGCGGCCGACGCGCGCCCCCATTTGGCCTTGGCCGCGTAGGCCGCGTCGAGCGCCAGCTCGATGTCCTCCGCGCTGGAGCGGGCGATTTCGGTAAACGGGCGGCCGATCACCGGGCTGATGTTCTCGAAATATTGTCCCTTGACCGGCGGCACCCATTTGCCGCCGATGAAGTTGTCGTAGCGCTTCTTGAACGGATCCTTGATCCCGAGCTTGCTCAATTCGGCCAGATTCACGTCATCCTCCTGTCTGCAGGTCGCGGCTCACGCCGTACGGAGAGATTGCTTGGCAACAAGCATGCCACCTCGAGAACAGGTTGCCTGCAAGGGATGGCGAATCTGCTCTCAATCTCAATCTAACGCAAGCCCGGGTCGCCGATCGTGACGTGCGTCAAGCGTCGGGTGTTCCGTTCTGGCACATCTGTGTCAATCCGGCTGCATGAGGGACGATGTAGCCGCGACACCCTATCGCCCGGGCACTGCGTCAGGCTTCCGGATCGAACATGACGTGCTTGATTTTCCTGCGGTTGGCGATCAATTCCTCGACCGTCGGCTCGCCCTTGAGCGCGCGCGAGATCGCCACACGCGTGGCCTCGTAGTTGGTCCGGTACAGGTCCTTCCTGTCCAGGTTCGGGTCCTTGACCGCCTGCGGATCGAGCCAGATCAGATCGATGATGCAGATGTCGTCGACGATGGCCCGGGCAATGGTGCCGTCGGCCACGCAATCGACGATCGCGTCCGCCGTGGCGGCCTGAACGACGCTGCCGAGCAACTCGATCGTCTTGGAGTCCTTGATCGTGACCTTGGGCACCATCATCGTGGGCGGACGAGCCATCTGATTGCAGTCCCGGACCGCGAACATCCGGGAGTGCCCGGCCGTCTGCCCCATCAGGTTGGCGAAGGCCTGGCCGACGGGGCCGTCGACTGCACCGATCACGATCTCGGCCATGGCATCGGTGAACTGGCCCTCCCGCGCAAATATGGTCGCTTCGCCCACGCGCATCGCGAACGGTTTCGTCATCGGTTGCACTCCCGCAGTTTGTGTTTGAAGTTCGAGGTCGCGCATTCTATCCAGTGCTCCGGCGGTCGCCGGTTTGCGCTCGAAGGCGCTGGGGATGCTCCTCGGGGCGATCGGCGCAAGCCCTGGCGGGCGCCACGGAAGGCAGATTGCCAGATGCCGGTAGACTCCGCGGTTCGCCCTGGGAGCCAGCCCTGTCTGGAGTCAACCTGACCGTCGAACTGCACACGGCCATGGGCGGCACGCTCGTCTCATCGTGTTGAGCGGCCGCACCGTTCGGGCCGGCGTTGCCCTGCTCACGCTGGCTGCGTGCGTCGGCGCAACCCGCGCCACGGCGGAGGATGCCGGGGCGAAGGATTCCGGGACGAATGCAAGCGGCGGCGGTTCGAGCTGGGTGCAGCGATGGCTTGATCCGTCGACGGCCCCCTTCATTCCTGTTCCGGAGGTCGACGTCTCTCCGGTTGGGGGCGTGACCCTGGGATTGATCCCGGTCTGGCTGACGGTGGATGGGAACGACGAGATCCGTCGCATCATCGCTCCGGACATCATCCACAGCCAGTATTTCGGGTGGGGCGCACGAGGCCGGATCCTCGCTTATCCGTCCAAGGATTCGCAGTGGAGCATCGTTGGAGGGGGCAAGCAGCAGGTCGAGCGCGAATTCGATGCGATGTACGTCGACGGCTTGACGCGAGCGGACCTGTGGACCTGGACGGTGCACGCCAATTTCGATCGCAGCGGCACGCCGCGCTTCTATGGGCTCGGCAACAACTCGCCACTGTCGGCCCAGACCAACTACGTCGACAACCAGGGGCACGTGGAAACCAGCATCGGCTGGAATATCAACCCGCAGTGGCAGGCGAGCTACCTGCTGCGCTGGGGTTTCGTGCAGATCGGGCAGGCTGTGCTCCCGGCGCTGCCCTCGATCGAGACGCGTTTTCCGCAGCTGCCAGGCCTGGACCGCGAGGAGGACATGCATCAGCGGCTGGCGCTGACGTACGATACGCGCGACTCGACCTCGATCCCTCGCAACGGCGAGCGGATCACGGCGATTGCCGGCTATTCGAACTCAGACCTCTGGGGCTCGGTGTCGTACTCCTTCGTTGGAGCCGAGGCGAACGTTTACCGTACGGTCGAGCCCTGGCTGACGGTTGCCGCCCACGCGGCGCTGCGCTATATGCCCTCAAACGATCACGCACCTTTCTGGGCGCTCTCGAGCGTCGGCGGCGACCAAAGCGTGACCGGCGAGCGGCAGCCGCTGCGGGCGTTCGCCCAAGACCGCTTCATCGATCGCGATTCCTTCGCCGCGGGCGCCGAGCTGCGCACCCGCGTTACCCAATTCAAAGCGTACTCGACCACCGTCAGCGTGGAACTGGCGCCCTTCATCGACCTTGGGAAGGTCTTTGCACGCAACAGCGAGAACCCGCTCCTGCATCTGCACAACGGCGGCGGCATGGGATTTCGCGCGGTGGCCAGTCCCTTCATCGTCGGCTACCTCGATGTCGGATTCGGCCCCGAGGGGCCGGCGGTATTCACAGGGATCAACTATCCGTTTTGATCCTGTCTCCTTTGACCCGCGGCACTAGACAAGTGGACTCGCGTCCTGATGGTAATGGGGTCGTCCGGAGGGGCCGCAGCGCATGGATAGAATCTTTTCTTACAAAATCACTACAGAAACTCACGTTATTTGGGCTGTTTGTCTCCATAGCGCGTCGAACTCGGGGTTAGAGTGCGGCGATGAAGAACATTCGCACAAGAGCACAAGATATGCGTGGTCTTTTTCAGAGCAGGTTGCGAGCCGCCTGGCTCCTGGCCTCGGTCCTCGCGCCGGGGATGGCACTGGCGGCGCTGGGCGAGGACGCCTCGACCGTCGAGCGCGATGTCACACAACTGAAGGCCCAGCGCAGTGTCAACGCGACAGCGGCGTTCTCGGTCCACGAATTGCAGCTTTCCGGAGGGACTCACGTGCGCGAGTACGTAACCACTGCGAACCAGGTGTTTGCCGTCGCCTGGCAGGGTCCCAGCATTCCCGACCTGCAGCAGTTGCTCGGCAACTATTTTCCCCGCTATAGCAAGGCGGCTCAGGCGTTGGGGCGTGTTCGGCGTGGAGTCGCCATCGAGGAATCCGACCTGGTGATTCACACCGGCGGGCACCAGCGCGCGTTTTTCGGGATGGCGTACCTTCCCAAGCAGATGCCGCAGGGCGTGACGCTGGACCAGATCCGATGACGGGCCAATCTCGCGGTTTCCGGCTGGCTCTGCTGACGTCCGCCGCCGTAGTCGTATCTTCCTGCGGAGGCAGCGGATCCAGCAATTCGTCGAGTCCGCCCGCACCTGCTCCTTCCAACGCGGTAACGATGGCCGTTGACGGCGGACCACTTGACGCCAACGGCGCGCCGCAGGGCACGATCAATCAGGCCTACGTGACCGTCACCCTGTGCGTTCCCGGGACTTCGACCTGTCAGGCCATCGATCATGTGTGGGTCGATACTGGGTCGACCGGGTTGAGGGTGTTCGCGTCGTCGTTCACCTCGCAGCTGCCGACCCAGCCCCCGACAGGCAATGTCGTGGCGAACTGCATCCAGTTCGTCTCTTCGAACTACATGTGGGGCGCCATGCGCACCGCCGATGTGAAAATCGGCGGCCTGACCGCCAGCTCGATGCCGATCCAGGTCGTCAACGACGCCGCGGTGACGACCACGGCGCCGTCGGCGTGCGGCGGAACGGCTATCACGACGGTCGGGGGCCCCAACGGCCTGGGGGCCAACGGCCTGCTCGGCGTCGGCCTGTTTCAACAGGATTGCGGCTTGGGCTGCCAGAACAACTCGCCGCCACCGACCCCGTGGTACTACACCTGTCCGGGAGGCACGTGCTCGGCGGTCAATGTGGCAACCGGCCTGCAGAATCAGAACGTCGCCGGGCTGTTTCCGACCGACAACAACGGCGTGCTGGTCCAGATGCAGTCGCTGCCGTCGGGCACGGCGGGTACGGCCACCGGATCGCTGATCTTCGGAATCGGCACGCGCGGCAACAACGGGCTGGGAAGCGCCGTCGTGTTCGCCGCCAATGCGAGCAACGGCGATATTAAGACAACAACAACTTACGGCGACTTGTCGGAGCCGGCCAGCTACGTCGACAGCGGAACGAACTTCTGGCAGTTCAACGACTCGACGATCACGGCGTGCCCGACCACCGGGAACGACAACGGCTTCTATTGCCCCGCCTCGACCGTGTCGCGCAGGGCGACGATGCTGCCGAATACGGCTCCCGCCAACGCGACCAACTTCACCTACAGCTTCAGCGTCGCCGACATCAGCATGCTGACGGGCAACGCGATGGACAACGTGGGCGGGCCTTCCGTCAATTGCACGCCGCCCTCCACCATGCCTTGCACCTTTGCCTGGGGGCTTCCGTTCTTCTACGGCCGCAGCGTGTTCTTCGCGCTCGAAAACAAGACGATCAACGGCAATGCCGGCCCGTTCGTCGCCGCGTCAACGCCCTGACCGGGCGTCGCGCGGGCATCAGCTCACGTCCACAGGTCCTTGGCAAAGCGCACGCCGTCCTCGACGCCGCGGTACCAGCCGGGGACGCGAGCGATTTCCCGGTAGCCGAGGCGGCTGTAAAACGCCTGTCCGGCCAGGTTGCTGCGCCGTGTCTCCAGCCGTATCACGCCCAGGCCTGCGGTGCGCGCGGTCGACTCCAGCCAGGCCAGCAGCGCTGAACCAACGCCGCGCCGCCGCCGCTTCGCGTCGACCGCGAGCAGCAGCAGGTGGGCTTCCTCGTCTCCGTACTTCATGATGGCGAAGCCGGCCAGGCCCCGTGCGTCCGGGCAGACCACGACGTTGGTCGAGGCGTCGGCGATGCTTCGCCGCACGCGCGCCGCC
>DATBCI010000213.1:0-2454 GCA_036270555.1 Burkholderiaceae bacterium | reverse complement strand
CCCGGCCGCCGTTTCGATCCCCAGCAGGCTTGCGGTCAGCTCGATCACTTCGGTACGGCTCGGTCCGGCCCGCACGCGCAACTCGTGCGTCAACGCATTGAACATCTCGTCCGTGGTGCATTCGTCGATCTCGTGCAGGTCCGAGCGGTCCCAGGCCGATTGCAGCCGAACGAACGACTGGCGAGCGTCGGCAAGGAAAGCCGGCGCGTCGAAATCGGCCGGCACACCGAAGGGCCGCCGGGCGTTTTCCTGGCGCGCGGGCAGTGGCACGGTGCGGGCCGTGCCTCCGATCGTTTCCGACCGGCCCGTGCGCGGCTCCACACGCACCGTGACCGGGCGCGGTGCGTACGAAGGCCCGCCAATGCCCTGCCAGCCCTCGCTATAGGTAGGCACGGGATCCGGTCGAGCGCGGCGCCTGGCCAACAGTGCGACCACGCCGAGCCCGGCCACCAGCGTCGCCAGCAGCGCGAGCCACCAGTCGCGCGTCGACTCCGACACCAAGGCCGTGCTACCGGCCGGTTGGTGCGCCTGCGCCGCAGCGTCCGAGGGAGTCGATGCCGCCGAGGCCGGCGTATGGCGTTGTGGGCTGGTCGCTGCGGTCGGGCGGCGCGGCGGCGGTGGGCTCTGGGCGTCGGCGCTGGACAGCAACAGCAGGGTGCAAGCCGCCAGTGCCCAGCGGCCGACGGCGGCTCGGCGATCGGGCAGAGCGGTTCCCACGATCACAGCGCGTAGCCCACGTGTAAGGCACAGATGCCCGCGGCGAAGTTGAACCATTCGACGCGTTCCAGACCCGCGCGTTCCATCATTCTGGCGAGTTCCTGCTGCGACGGGTGCATCCGGATCGATTCGGCCAGATAACGGTAGCTGGCAGCGTCGCCGGCGATTCGTTGGCCAAGCCACGGCATCACCCGCATCGAATAGGCGTCATAGAGCGGCGCCAGCGGTTCCCAGATCTTCGAGAACTCCAGCACCAGCAGACAACCTCCGGGCCGCAGCACCCGGCGCATCTGCGCCAGCGCCTCCTCTTTGCGGGTCATGTTGCGAAGACCGAACCCCACGCTGACGACGTCGAAGGTGCGATCGGGGAACGGGAGGCGCTCCGCATCGCAACGAACCGCCGGCGCGATCACCCCCTCGTCCAGCAACCGGTCGCGCCCGGCGGCGAGCATGCGCTGATTGACGTCCGCCAACACGACCAGGCCGTCCGCGCCAACGTCCCGCACGAAGGCGCGCGCCAGATCGCCCGTGCCGGCCGCCACATCCAGCACCCTCATCCCCGGCCGCACTCCCGCCTGACGGATCGTGAAGGCCTTCCACCAGCGGTGCAGCCCACCCGACAGGACGTCGTTCATCAGGTCGTAGCGTGCCGCCACCGAACTGAACACGCGCTCCACCCGCGAGGCCTTCTGGTCCTCGGCGACGCGCTCAAACCCGAAATCGGTGGTCCGATCGGTGTTCATTGCGTTGGCTTCAGTGTCCGCCACCACAGCCGCCCCCACCACGCGATACCGACTGCGCAACCATCGTCGGCGCATCGCGGCTGGCCCCCGCGGCTTTCAGACGCTCAAGATACTGCGTCCACAGGGGTTGCTGGTTCGACCCCAATTCGTACAGCAGATCCCACGAGTAGATCCCGGTGGAGTGGCCGTCGGAAAAGGTCGGCTGAAACCCATAGTGGCCGACGGGCTCGGCGGACACGACGGTCACATCCCGCTTGCCGACCTGCAACTGTTCCTGGCCCGGCCCGTGTCCGCGCACCTCGGCCGACGGCGAATAGACCCGCAGGAACTCGAATGGCAGCCGGAACGTGCGACCGTCGTCGAACGCGATTTCCAGCACGCGTGACTCCGAGTGCAGGGTGATCTCGGTCGGGCGCGGCGAAGTGCGATGCAGTCCGGTCATGGCTGGGATGGTTGACCTGGCGCGCCTGACAGGAGTCGAACCTGCGACCTACGGCTTCGGAGGCCGTCGCTCTATCCACTGAGCTACAGGCGCGTGCAACCGAAGAGCTTACCGACTGCGGCTCGCACCGTCCAACCGAGTGCCGGATCGAGGCCGCCGGGCCGATATACTGCGCGCTGGTGAGCAGCCGAGGTCAGCAATGTCCGAAACGCCGTCGACCCAACCGCCTTCGACCCGCATTTTCCCGCGCTACTTGCTTGGCTTCGTCGGGGTGGGGGTGCTGGTCGTGGTGGTCGGCAGCTTTGCGTTCCGACCGCTGCACGCAAAGGCAGCGGCCGACCTGAGCGCCGACGCCGTGGCTGCGCGGCTGGCGCCGGTGGCGCGCATCGAGTTCATGCCGACCGGCGCCGCGGCCCATACGCTGCGCAACGGGGAAGCGGTCTATTCAGGCCTGTGCGTGGCCTGCCATGGCTCCGGTGCTGCCGGCTCGCCGAAGATCGGCGACAAGAAAGCCTGGGGGCCGCGCATCGCGCAGGGCTTCGACACGCTGGT
>DATBCI010000212.1:0-9412 GCA_036270555.1 Burkholderiaceae bacterium | reverse complement strand
AGCGCCGCCTCCAGGATGTTTTCGGTGGGCTCAGCGGTGAATTCCCGGCCGGAGGGGCGAACCGATACGGTGAAGGACATAAAATTCCATCATGCAAACGAACTCAGCCGGGGCTCGCGAGGCGCCAAGCGCCGGGGCTCGTCTAGGCAGGCCACGCCTGCTGATCGTCGGGTGCGGGAAGGTCGGGGCGAGGATTGTCGCACGGCTGAACGGGCGCTTTCGGGTGTTCGCGACGACCACGTCCGCCGACCACTGCGCGGCGTTGCGCGCGGCGGGCGCGGTGCCGATCCTGCTCGACCTGGACGGCCCTTCGGTCGAGCGAATCGAGCGGCTCGCCCCGAAGGTCATCTGCCTCGTTCCGCCCGCCGCCGAAGGCCGCCCCGACAAGCGCCTCGCCGGGCTGCTGCGGCGGTTACGGCAGCCGCCGGCCCGCTTTATCTACATCAGCACGAGCGGGGTCTACGGCGACCGGCGCGGCGCATGGGTGGATGAAACGGCGCAGCCCGCTCCCATCACGGAGCGTGCGCGTCGGCGCGTCGACAGCGAGCGGCGCGCTCGCGCCCGCCCATGGCACGCGTCGGTGCTGCGCGTGCCGGGCATCTATGGCCCAGGGCGCCTGCCGATCGAGCGGCTGATGCGCGCGATTCCCGCGCCGCTGGCAGTCGAGGACGTGCTGACCAATCACATTCACGTCGATGATCTGGCCAGCATCTGCATCGTCAGCTTGTTTCGAGCAGCGCCCCGGCGGATCTACAACGCGGTGGACGACTCGTGCCTGACGCTGGGCGAGTACCTCGACCTGGTGGCGGACCAGTTTGGATTGCCGCGCGCTCCGCGCCTGCCGTGGGAGGCGCTGCGGCAGGCGGTTTCGCCGAACCAGTTCTCGTTCTTCCTGGAATCGCGCCGGCTGCGCAACCGCCGGATCAAGGACGAATTGGGAGTCCGCTTGCAGTTTCCGACCGCCCGCGACGGTGTGACCGCAATCGCCCGCGACCACCCGCAACTCGCCATTGCGCCATCGTGAACGCAACCCGGTTGAGTTGGCGGAGAATTGAACACCCGGCACAGTCCGGCAACGTAACGTCAGGAGAATCTCATGCCAGCCAAACGCATCTTGATGCTTTGCGGTGATTTCGGTGAAGACTACGAGACGATGGTGCCATTCCAGACCCTGCAGGCAGTCGGCCATACGGTGCATGCGGTTTGCCCCGGCAAAGCAGCCGGCGACAAGATCGCCACAGCCATCCACGATTTCGAGGGCGACCAGACCTACAGCGAAAAGCGCGGGCACAATTTCAGCCTGAACGCGAGCTTTTCCGAGATTCGCCCGGAGAGCTACGACGCACTGCTGATTCCAGGCGGCCGTGCTCCGGAGTACCTGCGGCTGAATTTGAGCGTACTGGAATGCGTGCGGCACTTCACCAAGGCCAACAAGCCTGTGGCCGCGATTTGCCACGGCGCCCAGATCCTGGCCGCGGCCCAAGTGATCGAAGGCCGACGCGTGTCGGCTTACCCGGCGTGCCGCCCTGAGGTCGAGTTGGCGGGGGGCAAGTACGCCGATATCGCGATCGACGCCGCGGTTACCGACGGCAACCTGGTGACCGCGCCCGCGTGGCCGGCGCATCCGGCCTGGATCGGCCAGTTCCTGCAGTTGCTGGGCACTCGGATCACGCTCTGAGCTCTCCGTGAAGGGATCCGCTGACGCGGCGAATTTCCATCCCGTGACAGTGCGCTAGCAGGAAGGCGCGATCGCCCCCATGCGGGTCCCTTATTCCCAGCCGCCGCTCAGGCGTGCTGTGATAGCGGTACGTATAACAGAGGAGTGCGGAACATGCCCCTCGTGCACAGGCTATCGGGCACCGGCTTCGCGCCGGACGAAGAAAAGGCGGTTCGAACGCGCGATCGTCCTGCGACCTATCCATCGCTGTTTGGATCGCCCCCGCCCTTGGACGAAGCGTCCGGCCCGTTTTGCGCTCTGTGCGCGACCCGCGCATCCACCTTCGACCTGTCGATGCGATGCTGCATGGATCGCTACGAGGCGCTGTTCGGATCGATGAACCAGCATCGCAACATGTTCGCGCACGCGCGGATGTGTGCGATCGAGGGAAACCCCATGCCCGCGCGCCGGCTGGTCGAGTCGTACCGGCGCGTGTTCGGCCCGATGGCGGCGGTCGAACTCAAGCGCACGCTGTGGCAATCGATCGCCGATGCGCAGATGCGTCCGCATCCTCCCCCGGCGGGCGACCACCTCGAGCATCCTCGCCCGACGGCTTGAGCCCGCCGCAAGCGCAGGCCGGTGCGCCAGTGCGCGCCGCCCGCGCTGCCACGGTCAGCGGTGCGCGCTGGCCTTCCAGTGTTCGACTGCCCCGAGCGTGTTCTCGACGTGCCCGTCTGGGCTCATGCTGGCGAACGCGTAGATGACCTTGCCGTCGGGCGCGATCACGTAGGAGATCCGGTCGGCGACGTCCGTCCGGCCGGGCATCACCGCGTCGTACTGCTTCATCACACGCCCGCCTGAGTCGGCTGCCACCGCGAACTTGTTGCGGCATTCGAGCACCGAGAATTTCTTCAATGTGTCGATGTCGTCGTTCGACATGCCGATCACCGTGGCTCCCATCGACTTGAATTTCTCAGTCGCTTCCGAGAAGTTATGAGCCTCGACCGTGCAGCCCTTCGTGAAGGCCTTCGGATAAAAGTACAGCACGACCGGTCCCTTCTTGAGCGCGTCCGCCAGCGAGAACGAGAACTCACTGCCGCCGATGGCTGCTTGCGCGGTGAAATCCGGCGCGCTGGCGCCGACGGTGAGTGCCGCCTGCGCCTCACCCAGGCCTGCGCCAGCCGCGGCGATTCCCAGCAAAACCACGATGGAGCTGCGGATCATTGATCGCCTCCGATGATGGAATTGGACCGGTAGGTGTTCGTCTGACATCGAAACGTTGCAAAGCGAGGGTTTTGGATCTTATTCCGATTTTAAGTGCGCCCCGTTTTCGCCGAAGATGTGCGTGGAGTGAACCAAAATGGGCGCACGCGAACGATCATTTTTCGAGCTGACGCTCAAGGGCACTGAGGAGTTGACGGCGCGTACGTATCGCCTCGACGCCAAGACTCGCAATATCCTGTTCCTGATCCAGCGCGGCTATGCGACGGTCGATGGCATCCTGGATAACTCGATCTTTCCCCGCGACGAGGTGGTGGAGCGGCTGCGCGAGCTGCTGCGCGGACACTTCCTGACGCTGGAAACCCCTGACAACGCGCTGAGCGGGCCGGTGACGGGCTCCAAGCATCCCGAGCCGACCCCAGCCCCACCCCCGCAAGCGGTCGCCCCCGAGGTTGCGCCCGATCCGGAGACCGAACAGCCCGACGAGCCGATCTTCTTTGGTCTTTAGGCGCGAGCGCCTTGTGCCGCTCGCCGACTAGACGGCCGTCTCGTTGATTTCGCGCACCTTGGCCAGCAGCGCCGGCAGCTTGTCCTTCAGGTGCTTGCGCATCTGGGCCGTAAGACCGTCCACAAGATGCTGCAACTCGGCCACGTTGGCGGCCTCTTCAATCGCGTCCAGCAGCGGCTGTGCGTTGGTGCCGAACTGATCCAGGCAGAAGTCGCAAAGCTCGAAGCGCGCCTGACTCATCGAAATTCCGGAGTCAAGAGTTGGAAACGCCGAGGTCGGAAACGCCGGCCCGGCGCCCTGCACAGGCGGCGGCTCCAGCGGGATCTCGGCGGTTGCGCCACCCCCGGCCAGTGTGCGGGGCTTGGGCGGCGCTGCAGTGGGCGCCGCAGCGGCCCCTACCGACAGCCCTGAGACCATCTCGATGAAGCGCTCCTTGAGCAGCCCGCGCAGCTTTTCGACCACCTCCTCGTGCGGGAAGATCGAGTTCTGCAGGATCGCCTCGATGGTCGGCGTTCCCTTCTGTACCAGGAACAGGATGTTGCGCAGCCGGCTGTCGAGCCGGTGGGTACGCAGAGCGAGCTCCTCGACGCCCTTGGGCGTCAATGCGAGCTGGGTTGATCCCCTGGCACCCATGATGTCGGTCTTTCGCACCTGTCGCTGACTGGTCTGGCGATCGCGCACAAACACGCGATGCCCCTAATCCATATCGGCGACTGCAGGCCGTCCTTTAGCGCATGGGCGCTCCGGCACCTCGTGGATGAGCAAGCCGCTCAAATCTTGAATCGACCGATCGACTTCTCCAGAACCGCGAGCGTCCCGCCGACGGCCTTGGTCTGCCGGAGCAGTTCCTGGGCCGAACTGTCGTCACGCACACGTTGAAAGACGCTGGCGGCCGCCTCGAACTTCCTGGCCTGGTCGCTGACCTCGGCCGCCCCGCCGCGCACCGCGGAAACCAGGTTCTTCAGCTTCATCTGCATCAGCTTCAACGAGGCCATCAAGCTGCCGGGATCATCGCCCGAGATGCCTATCTCGACCGCCAGGTCGCCGTCGGCGATCCGCTTCATGTAGGTGGCCGCCGTCCGAGGTTCGCCGCCGAGCAGATGCAGCACTTTTCGATCCAGCATCAGGAACAGCGTGACCGAAATCGCCATCCCCACCAGCAGTCCGGCCAGCGCGATGCCATAGCCGATCCTGAGGCTCAACGATTGCAGCTCGGCGACCGGGTAAGCCGATACGATCATCAACCCCCACTCCGGAAGCGGTGTGCGGTTCACGACCCAGGACCCATCGGTGCTGTTGATGTGTTGCAGTGCCTGCTCGGCGCTGATCCAGGAGGGCTTGTATCGAACCGACTGATCATCCACGATCGCCACGAAGCCGGTGTCGAGCAGGCGCGAATTGTCCAGCGCGCTGGCGAGCACCGGCAGCTCCGCCTTGTAGCCGACGTACGTCAAGCCGATCACCTCGCCGCTCCTGGCCAGCAACGGCTCGTAGCCGGTGAAGTAGGCATTGCCCAGGATGTCGACCACGCCGTAGTACGGCTCGCCGCGCGAGACGGCGGCATACGCCTTGTTCTTGCGGTCAAGCTCGGTGCCGATGGCCCGGCTGCCGTCGCTCTTCTTCACATTGGTCGCGATCCGCACGAAGCGCGCACCGTCCTTGGTGAAGAGCGTCGCCGTGCCGCCGTTGTAGTGCGTCACATAGTCGACGATGTCGAAGTTGCTGGCCTGTCCGCGTCCGCCGACCAGGATGTCGTTGACGACGGTGCCACCGACCGACACGGTCGGCCCTCGCTCCGCGCCGCCGTGAAAGTTGATCTGATCGACCAGCAACGACATGCTGGCGCGCGCACGATCGATCATCAGCTGCGTGGTGGTCAGGCAGATCGCCCGCAGCGCGGCGCCCTTGTCTTCGAGCTGCTGGTGAACGATGCCTTCCTCATGGCGGATCGCCCAGTACGAGAAACCAACCGCTCCCGCGCTGATCAACAGCATCGCGATCGCGACCACGGGCAGCACGACCTGGAACTTGAATCCCTTGAACATGGCGCTCCTTGAAGCTTGCCCTTGGTAGCCCGGCTGGGCTAGCAAGCAGTGGTTCCCACCGACGAGACTATTGAACCGGCCGCTTAAGGGGTGAGCGGGAATTGGGTGGTTTTCTTCCTTCTTTCCGAGGACTGACCCCCGCTCAAAATGCCCGCTCAAAGGTGGTATTCGTTACCCGGGTGTGTTAGCCTCCAAGGCGTAGGAAGAATGTTATGACTCACTCCCCTCTCTACGGCGCGCTGGTGATCGGCGAGCTTCCACATGAAGCCGATCACCGCTCGATCGAGCCCCGCCCAGGCGCTGGACCCCCGTCGCCCAACGAAGGTCGGCTCAGGAGAGCGCTGTCCCGGTGGATCCGAAAACTGCGCTCAACGCGAGGAAGAGCCGGATAGCGCGCAAGCGATCCGGCGCTGACGCTTGATCGGCAACGAACGTTGCCGCAGTCCTCGGAGAACCGACCGGCGAAGGTGAGCCAAGCTGCGCGAGGCAGCTTGGCCGTGATCAGTTGTTGGACGCCGTCTTGACCGGTGGCGTTTCGTACCAGCTGCCACCCAACGCCTTGTAAACAGCAATCAGCGAGGTCCCCGCGTCGGTCTGTGCCTGCGCCAGCCCATCGCGGTCGGCCAACAGCTGGCGCTCGGCGTCCAGTACGGTCAGAAAATCCGTGACACCGGCTTCGAAGCGGGTCCGCGCCAGTTTCGAGGCCTGCTCCGAAGCGCGCGCCGCCTTGAACAGGCTCTCGGCACGTCGCTGGTTACGGTCGAACGTGATCAGCGCGCCTTCGGTTTCCTCGAGCGCCGTCAACACGGTCTTCTGATATTGAGCCAGCGCGGCATCGGCCCTTGCTTCGTTCTGCCGGATGCGCGAGCGGATGCGCCCGAAATCAAGCACCGTCCAGGCCATCGACGCGCCCAGGTTGTAGTAGTACGCCTGACCGCTGTTCAGGCCGCCGGGCGTCAGCGCGTTCAAGCCGAGCAAGCCCGAGATCGACACGCTGGGGAACAGGTCCGCCTTCGAGGCGCCGATGTCCGCCGTAGCCGCCGCCAACTGGCGCTCGGCGACGCGGATATCGGGCCGCCGCTGCAGCAGGGTGGCCGGAGTGCCGATCCCATCGACCGGCTTCAGGCCAGGCAGTGCCTTGACCTCAATCAGCTCGGACAGCGCGGTCGGCGCCCGACCGGTCAACACGGCCAGACGATAGCGCGACAGCTCGATCTGGGCTTCCAGCGCGGGAACCTGTGCGCGCGTGCTTTCAACCTGCGCTTGCGCGCGCGTGGTGTCGAGCTCGGTACCGCGTCCGGCATCCAGTCGCGCTTGCACCAGGTCCAGGTTCGCCTGCTGGTTCTGCAGCGACTGGTGCGCGATGTCCAGGCGCAGCTGCTCGCCACGCAGCTCGAAATAGTTGCGCGCCACCTCGGCCGTCACGCTGACTTGCGTGGCGGCCAACCCGGCCTGCGCGGCCGAAACGGAAGCGGCAGCCGACTCGGATTGCCTGGTGAAGCGTCCGAAAAGGTTCAGCTCCCAATTGGCGTCGATCGCCGTGTCGAACACGTTGCCGGTGCGCTGGTCACGGCTGAATCCCGGCGCAGCGGTCTGCGGGGCGATCTCACGCGCGCCACTCGCGTTGAATCCCACCTGCGGATAGGCCTGCGCGTCGACGCCGAGCTGCGCAGCGCGCGCCTGCTGCAGATTGGCCACCGCGATCCGGATGTCGTAATTGGCCTTGATCGCGTCGCCGACCAGCCCGTTCAGGACCGGATCGTCGAAGCGTTGCCAGAACTCGCGCGGCGGTTCCTGCGGGTTGCCGGTCGAATTCTCGAAGTCGGCCGCGAGCTGGGTCGGCGGCGTGCGGTAGTCCGGCCCGAGCGCGCAGCCGCTCAGGCCGGCCGCGATCAACAGCGCAGCCGGCAACGCGCCGGTGCTTCTTTGCAACGACCTGTTATTCATCACGAGGTCCGTGGGGTTGAGGTTGCATGCCGAGGGCTCCGCCAAGGCCATCGCGCGATCCCTGCTGCGTCTTGATCACCGCCGGCTTGCGCGTCTTGGCAAGGCTGCGCAGCAGTACGTAGAACACCGGGGTCAGGAAGATTCCAAACGAGGTCACCCCCACCATTCCCCAGAACACCGCGATACCCATCGCACGCCGCATCTCCTCGCCGGCGCCGGTGCCTACGATCAGCGGGATCACGCCGGCGCAGAACGCGAACGACGTCATCAGGATCGGGCGCAACCTCATCCGGCACGCGTGCAGCACCGCATCCATCGTCGACTCGCCGCGCGCCTCCAGATCGCGCGCGAACTCGACGATCAGGATCGCATTCTTACAAGCGAGCCCGACCAGTACCACGAATGCAATCTGCGTGAAAATGTTGTTGTCGAGCGGAATCAGGAAGCTGCTCACCCACACGCCCAGGATTGCGCTGAAGATGCACAGTGGAACGATGAGCACGATCGCCAGCGGCAAGGTCCAGCTCTCGTAGTTGGCCGTCAGCACCAGGAACACCAGCAGCACGCACAGCGGGAAGATGTAGATCATCGTGTTGCCGGCGATCTTCTCCTGGTACACCAGCTCGGTCCAGTCGTAGTTGATGCCGCGCGGCAGGCTCGCCTGCAGCACGTGCTCGATTTCCGCCTGCGCCTGCCCCGAGCTGAACCCCGGCTTGGGCGCGCCGTTGATGTCGGCCGAATAGAACCCGTCGTGCCGGGTGACGCTGACCGGGCCGTTGGTCGGCACGACCTTCATCAGCGCGCCGAGCGGAACCATGTCCCCTTTGCTGTTGCGCGTCTTCAGTTGCAGGATCGAATCCGCATTGGCCCGGTACGGAGCGTCGGCCTGCACGATCACCTGATACGTCTTGCCGAAGCGGTTGAAGTCGTTCACGTACAACGACCCCAGGTACAGCTGCAACGTGTCGTAGATGTCGGTCAGATTCACGCCCATCTGCTTGGCGCGCGTGCGGTCGATGTCCGCGTACAACTGCGGCACGTTGATCTGGTAATTGGAGAACACCTGGGTCAGCACCGAATGCGGATTGCCGTACACGCGGCCCATGGTGGCCCCCACCGCGCCGGCCAGCGCCTGCTCGCCCATCGAGTTGCGATCCAGCAGCTGGAGTTTGAAACCGCCGGCCTGGCCGATGCCGGACACCGGCGGCGGCGACAGCACGAAGATGAACGCATCCTTCAGCGCGCCGGTCCGCATGTTGACCTGGGTCGCGATCGACTCGGCGCTCATGCTCTTCGATTTGCGCTTGTCGAAGTCCTGCAGTCCGAAGAACACGATGCCGGCATTGCTGCGGTTGGTGAAGCCGTCGATCGACAGTCCGGGGAAAGCCACCGAGTCGCGCACGCCCGGGACTTTCAGCGCGATGTCGCTGAGCTTGCGGATGACCTCGGTGGTGCGATCGAGCGTCGCCCCGTCCGGCAGCTGCGCGATCCCGATCAGGTACTGCTTGTCCTGCTGGGGCACGAAGCCGGGCGGGACGCGCCAGAACAGCAGCAGCGTCAAGCCGATCAGGAGCGCGTAGACCCCGAGCGCAGCGGTCTTGCGCCCGAGCACACCGGTCACGCCCTTGGTGTAGAGCTGCGAGGAGCTCTTGAACAGGCGGTTGAACCAGGCGAAGAATCCGCCGAATACACCGTCGATCGCGCGCGTGACCGTGTCCTTGGGTTCGTCGTGGCCGCGCAGCAGGATGGCGGCCAGCGCCGGTGACAGCGTCAGCGAATTGAAGGCCGAGATCACCGTCGAGATCGCGATCGTGACCGCGAACTGCCGATAGAACTGGCCGGACAGGCCGGACACGAACGACAGCGGGATGAACACCGCGCACAGCACCAGCGCGATCGCGATGATCGGACCGCTCACCTCCTGCATCGCCTTCACGGTGGCGTCGTGCGGACTCAGCCCGGACTCGATATTGCGCTCGGCGTTTTCCACCACCACGATCGCGTCGTCGACCACGATCCCGATCGCCAGCACCA
>DATBCI010000211.1:0-3604 GCA_036270555.1 Burkholderiaceae bacterium | reverse complement strand
GCCGAGGGCCGCAGCAAGGCGCAGGCGGCGTCGCTGCGCGGGCTGAAGACCGCCACCCCGGCCCGCCGCCTGCGCGGGAGCAATCACGACGGTCCGTTCGACGAGGTACCCGCCACGGCGCTGCGCAAAGGCGATCTGTACCGGGTCGAAGCCGGCCAGATCGTGGCGGCCGACGGCGAAGTGATCGCAGGGATCGCGTCGGTCGACGAGAGCGCGATCACCGGTGAATCGGCCCCGGTGATCCGCGCGGCAGGCTCGGACTTTTGCACGGTGACCGGTGGCACCCGCGTGCTGTCGGATTGGCTGGTGGTACGGGTGACCGCCGACCCTGGCGACTCGTTCCTGGACCGGATGATTTCGATGGTGGAGAGCGCCAAGCGGCGCAAGACGCCCAACGAGATTGCGCTGACGATCCTGCTGGTGGCGCTGACGCTGGTGTTTCTTCTGGTCTGCGTGACGCTGTATCCGATATCCGTGTTCAGCGTCCAGACCGCGGGCGCCGGCTCGGCGGTCACGATCACCGTGCTGATTGCGTTGCTGGTGTGCCTGATACCGACCACCATCGGCGGATTGCTGTCGGCCATCGGCGTGGCCGGAATGGGACGCATGCTGCAGGCCAACGTGATTGCCACCTCGGGCCGCGCAGTCGAGGCCGCAGGCGACGTCGATGTGCTGCTGCTGGACAAAACCGGGACCATCACGCTGGGCAACCGGCAAGCCACCTCGATGACGGCGGTGGCAGGGGTCACCGAAGCGGAACTCGGTCAGGCGGCTCAGCTCGCGTCGCTGGCGGATGAGACGCCCGAGGGCCGCAGCATCGTCGTGCTGGCCAAGCAGCGGTTGAACCTGCGCGAGCACGACCTGGGCTCGCTGCAGGCCGTGTTCGTTCCCTTTACCGCGCAGTCGCGCATGAGCGGTGTCGACCTGCCAGGGCGGCAATTGCGCAAGGGTGCGGTGGACGCGGTGCGCGCGTACGTGGAAGCCAATGGCGGGCGCTTTCCGGACGCGGTGAACCGCCTGGCCGAGGACATCGGGCGACGCGGCGCAACTCCGCTGGTGGTTGCCGAAAAACGCGGCGCAGCGCGGGTACTGGGCGTGATCGAGTTGAAGGACATCGTCAAGGGCGGGATCAAGGAGCGCTTTGCGGAGCTGCGGCGCATGGGAATCCGAACGGTGATGATCACCGGCGACAACCGCCTGACGGCAGCGGCCATCGCCGCCGAAGCCGGTGTCGACGATTTCCTGGCCGAGGCAACGCCCGAAAACAAGCTGAAGCTGATTCGCGAGCACCAGGCCCAGGCCAAGATGGTCGCGATGACCGGGGACGGCACCAACGATGCGCCCGCACTGGCGCAGGCCGACGTCGCGGTGGCCATGAACTCCGGCACGCAGGCGGCCAAGGAAGCCGGCAACCTGGTCGACCTGGACAGCAATCCGACCAAGCTGATCGAGATCGTCGAGATCGGCAAGCAGATGCTGATGACGCGCGGAGCGCTGACGACCTTCTCGGTGGCCAACGACGTCGCCAAGTACTTCGCGATCATCCCGGCTGCCTTTGCCACCACCTATCCGCAGCTGAAGGTGCTCGACATCATGCACCTGGCCACGCCGAACTCGGCCGTGCTGTCGGCCGTGATCTTCAACGCGTTGATCATCGTCGCGCTGATTCCACTGGCGCTGCGAGGGGTGCGCTACCGGGCCCTGGGCGCCGCGCCGCTGCTTCGGCGTAACCTGCTGATCTACGGAGTGGGGGGAATCATCGTGCCGTTCATCGGAATCAAGGCGATCGATTTGCTGCTCGCCGCTTCCGGACTTGCTTGATAGGGGCTTTATGCGCGAAATGCTCAGACCTGCCCTAGGCCTTTTCGTGGCGTTGTCCGTCCTGACCGGGCTGCTTTATCCACTGGCACTGACCGGCGTCGCACAGGCCGTGTTTCCGCACCGCGCCGGCGGCAGCCTGATCGAGCGCGACGGCAAGCCGGTTGGATCGGAGCTGATCGGTCAGAATTTCTCTGATCCGAAGTACTTCTGGGGTCGGCTGTCGGCCACCTCGCCCATGCCCAACAATGGCGCGGGCTCGGGGGGCTCGAACCTGGCGGCAACCAACCCGGCGCTGATTGATCAGGCCAAGGGCCGCATCGACGCGCTGCGCACGGCCGATACGGGCTTTGCCGCGGCCGTGCCGTCCGATCTGGCCACCGCCTCCGGCAGCGGGCTGGATCCGGATATCCGGCCGCAGTCGGCACTGGCTCAGGTGGCGCGGGTGGCGCGCTCGCGCGGACTGGACGAAGCACGGGTGCGCGCAATGGTCGCCGATCACACCGAGTGGCCCTTGCTGGGGTTGATCGGCGAGCCCCGGGTCAATGTGCTGCAACTGAATCTCGCATTGGACGCCATCAAGCCCTGACGCAAGCACCTGCCCCAAGCCCCTAATGGCGGGCCCCGAGGACCAGCGCCCCGATCCGGACGCGTTGCTGGCCGCGATCCAGGCCGAGGCGGCCACCGAAAACGCCCAGAGCGAGCGGCGGCGTGGACGGCTGCGCGTCTACTTTGGCGCGTCGGCCGGCGTCGGCAAGACGTTTGCGATGCTGTCGGCGGCCCGCCGGCTGGCCGAGGATGGCGTCGATGTGGTGGTCGGCGTGGTCGAGACACACGGTCGCAGGGAAACCGAGACGCTGCTCGCTGGCCTTACGGTGCTGCCGCGCCACCGTGTCGAGATGCGCGGGGTTGCGCTGTACGAATTCGATCTGGATGCGGCGCTTGCACGCGCGCCGCGCTTGCTGCTGGTCGACGAGCTGGCTCATACCAATGCCCCCGGCTCGCGCCATACGAAGCGCTGGCAGGACGTTGAAGAGCTGCTGGAGGCCGGCATCGACGTCTTCTCCACATTGAACGTGCAGCACCTGGAATCGCTGAACGATGTGGTCGCCGGCATCACCGGCATTCCGGTCGCCGAAACGATTCCAGACCGCTTCTTCGACAGCGCCGACGAAGTGGTGCTGGTCGATTTATCGGCCGAGGAGCTGCTGACGCGCTTGCGGGCCGGCAAGGTGTATTTGCCGGAGCAGGCCGAGCGGGCCCGGCACAACTTCTTCCGCAAAGGCAACCTGATTGCATTGCGCGAGCTGGCGCTGCGGCGCACGGCCGAGCGAGTCGAGGAAGACGTTCAGGCGTATCGCGAGGCCAAGGCGATCGCGCCGGTCTGGAAGACCGCCGCTTCGCTGATGGTCACCGTCGGCCCGCACGAAGGTGGCGATCAGGTGGTGCGCAGCGGAGCGCGCCTGGCGCAGCAGCTGAACGCGGAGTGGTTCGCCGTGTACGCGGAAACGCCGGCGTTGCAGCGACTGCCGGAAGCCGAGCGCCAGCGGATCCTGGCGCGGCTGCGGCTGGCCGAGTCCTTGGGCGGCCGTTCAGCGGTCATCGCCTGCAGCGATGCGGCCGAAGGCCTGGCGCAATTCGCACGTCGCAACAACGTGTCGCGCATCGTGATCGGGCGGCGCGAGTTTCATGCGCTGCCGAACCTCGCAGCCCTGAGCATCCGGCTTGCGCGCAGGCTGCCGGACGCCGACATCTTTTTCGTGGCCCGCACCGAGGTGCCCGGCAA
>DATBCI010000210.1:0-4898 GCA_036270555.1 Burkholderiaceae bacterium | reverse complement strand
CAGGTAGATGTAGATCTCGCCGACGCCAGCCGCCCAGGCCGCGATCAGCATGCCTTCCAGGAAGCGGTGCGGGTCGCGCTCCAGATAAAAGCGGTCCTTGAACGTGCCCGGCTCGCCTTCGTCGATGTTGACGGCCATCAGACGTGGCGCACTCTCGGCGCGGACAATGCGCCACTTGCGCCCGGTCGGAAATCCCGCGCCGCCCAGCCCTCGCAGCCCGGATCCCTCCATCGCGCGGATCACGGCCTCGGCATCGCGCGCGCCGCTCAGGCACTCGCCCAGGATCTGGTAACCGCCGGCGGCGCGGTATTGCGCAAACGTGACGTACTCGTGTTCCGGAGCGCACGTGTGCTGGTCGCCGATGGCGGAGATGACGCTCTGCGCCGAAGCACGCTCCAGCGGGTTGCGGCCGACCACCGCCACCGGCGCGGATTCGCAACGACCCACGCAAGGCGCCCCGACGACACGGACCTCGGCCCCGACGCACCCGGCAAGCTCTCTTATCAACTCCTGCGCTCCGGCCATTTCGCACGCGAGCGACTCGCATACGCGCACCGTCAGCGCGGGCGGCCGCGGCTCGCTGTCCTTGATCACATCGAAGTGGTGATAGAAGGTCGCCACTTCGTACACCTCGGTCATCGCCAGCTTCATGTGCGCCGCCAGCGCGACCACATGCGCCGAGGACAGGCAGCCGAAGCGGTCCTGGATCCGATGCAGATACTCGATCAGCAGATCGGCGCGACGTGGATCGTCGCCCAGCAGAGCCTGCACTTCGCTCATGGCCTGGGGATCGACGCTGCGCCCCTTAGGGGTCGAGCGCACGTTCCGGCCCATCCGGTTCGCGTCGGTAATCGGCACCACGTCCGCCCGCAGGGTCACCTTATCCATCCGACTTTCCGCTCCTGATGTTCGACACCGCGCTCTGCACCCTGGTCGTGGTGCGCCCGCTCAGTGCTCGAAGTGGGCCAGCTCCTCGGGCGTGTTGATGTTGCTGAAGGCTTCGATCTGATCATCGAAGCTCACTTCGACCGCGGCCAGGGTTGCGTGCCACTGCTCGAGCTTGCGTCCGCCGGCGGTCAAAAACTCGGCGAGCTGCGGCAGCACGGTGCGCCGGCAAACACTGAACACCGGATGAGGCTGGGTCAGGGTGCGCGCGGCCGCCAGATCAGCGCCGCGCTCCAGCAGGGCCGCCTTCAAGCGCTCCACCAGGTCAACCGGCAGGAAAGGCGAATCGCACGGCACCGTCGCCACCAGCGGCAGCGAGGTCGCCGACAGCGCCGCATGGAGTCCAGCCAGCGGCCCGGCGAATCCTGCAATCCGGTCCGAGATCACCGGGCAGCCGAGCTGGGCATACTCGTCCATGTGCTGGTTGGCGTTGATCAGCACTTCGTCGACCTGTGGCTGAAAGCGCTCCAGCACCCATTTCACCATCGGCTTGCCACGCAACGGTCGCAGGCCCTTGTCCACGCCGCCCATCCGGCGGCCCAATCCGCCGGCGAGGATCACGCCAGCGACCCGCACGTCTTCGGTCATTGCGCGAAACGCTCCGCTCCCGTGTAGACGAGGTAATGGCGCCCCTGGGCCCGGCCAATCAGGGTGATGCCCGTTTGTCGCGCGATTTCCCAACCCATCTGCGTCACGCCGTTGCGCGAAATCAGGAACGGAATCCCCATCTGAGCCGTCTTGATCACCATTTCCGAAGTCAGGCGGCCGGTCGTGAAAAAGATCTTGTCGCCACCATCGAGCCCCTCGAGCCACATGCGCCCTGCGATGGCATCGACCGCGTTGTGACGACCGACGTCCTCGATGAACATCAGGACTTCGACACCGTCCGCAGCGTTGCGACAGAGCGCGCAGCCATGAACCGCGCCGGCCTGCTTGTGAATCGTCTGCAGCTGCCGAACTTCCTGCGTCAGCTCGAGAAGCCGCTCGTGGCTCAGCCGAGCGTCCGCGGGCAGCCGGATGTTCTCGATATCCTGCATCAGGTCGCCAAACATCGTTCCCTGGCCGCAACCTGTGGTGAGGGTGCGCTGCTGCAATCGCTGCGTCGCATCGCCCAGCCCGTGCCGGGTCGTTACCGCGACCGCGTTGACGTCCCAATCGACCTGGACCGAGACGATGTCCTGCAGGCTTTCGACCAGCCGCTGGTTGCGCAGGTATCCGATCGCCAGCGCTTCCGGCCACACTCCGAGCGTCATCAGCGTAACGATCTCGCGCTTGTCGATGTACAGCGTCAGCGGGTTCTCACCCGCGATCGAAATCGGCAGCACCTCGCCTTTCTCGTTCACGGCGGTGATTTCGAACGTCAGCGGCCGGCTGGCCCGCGTCAACAGCGGAAGGAATGGCGGGGCGCCCATGGGATCAACGTGACACCTGATATATCAGATGATAGAAGGTTTCGTGTCCTCGCAAAGTCCAATGCAGACTAAGAAAAGATATGTTCGCCCGAGCATATTTGAGCGAGCGCCGCGCGCCAAGCCCGCCGCAAAGCGGCGGGTGACGGGTTGGATCCGCACTAGCGGGTCACGACTTCGAGCGTCAGTTGTCCGCCGCCGGCCAGCACCTCGCCGATTTCGGCTGCCTGTTCGAATCCGTGTCTCGAGAAGAGCTCGAGCACCCGACCCACGGCGCGCGGCTCGCAGCTCACCAGCAGGCCGCCGCTGGTTTGAGGGTCCGTCAACAGGGTGCGTTCGACCTCTGGAAAATCGCGCGGCAGCTCCACCTGGCTGCCGTAGCCCGCCCAATTGCGCCCGGAAGCACCCGTTATGAAGCCGGCGGCCGCCAATTCGCGCACGCCCGGCAGGGTTGGCACGCGCCGCCAGTCGACCCGGACTCGGCAGCCGGAACCGCGCGCAATTTCGAGCAGGTGCCCGGCCAGGCCGAACCCGGTGACATCAGACAGCGCGTGCACATCGTCGATCGCGGCCAGCTCGGTACCCGGCGTATTCAGTCGGGTCGTGGTCGCGATCATGCTCGAATAGCCGGCTGCGTCGAGGCGGTCTTTCTTCAGGGCCGCCGAGTAAATGCCGACGCCGAGCGCCTTGCCCAATATCACGCGGTCGCCCGCGCGGGCGGCGCTGTTGCGTTTGACGCGCTCGGGGTGCACCAGGCCGAGCACGACGAGTCCGTAAATCGGTTCGACCGAATCGATGCTGTGGCCCCCGGCAATCGGAATGCCGGCGGCAGCGCATACGGCCTCTCCCCCTTCGAGGATGCGACGTATCGTCTGGACCGACAGCACGTTGATCGGCATGCCGACCAGCGCCAGCGCGAGGATCGGACGGCCACCCATCGCGTACACGTCAGAGATCGCATTGGTCGCGGCGATGCGGCCGAAATCGTGCGGATCGTCGACGATCGGCATGAAAAAATCGGTCGTGGCCACCAACGCCTGCTCGCTGTTGAGCCGGTACACGGCAGCGTCGTCGGCCGTTTCGATGCCGACCAGGAGCTCGGGCGGAACCGGCATGCGCGAGCTCGTGCGCAGGATCTCCGACAGCAGACCGGGCGCGATCTTGCAGCCGCAGCCCCCGCCATGGGACAGCGAGGTCAGCCGCGGCTCGGCGGTTGTCGGGTCAGTCGGCGCGGATGCGGTTTGAAGTGCGGACATCGTTGCTGCTCCGTCAATGGCGATGCTGCTGCAGCAGGCGCGCGACCAGATCCCTCAACGCCCGCTGCTCGCGGCGCGGTTCGAACAGGAACGCGCGCGCGCGGCACTGGCGGCGCAGCGCTGCCAGCAGCGCCGGTTGGTCGCGACAACGCACCAACAGCCGTGCCAGGGCGTCCGCGTCCCCACAGGGGAAATAGCCCGCATAGCCAGCGCCCAGCATACCGACGTTGCCCGGGATGCGCGAGGCGAGCACCGGGGTGCCTGCGCGTACGGCTTCGAGCACGGTGTGGGCCCCTCCTTCGATCGAGCTGGCGTTGATCAGCACGTGAGCACGCTGAATTCTCTGCAGCGTGTTCGCGTGCGGCAAGGCTCCGAGCCACCGGTAGTACGGACACGATTGCGCGGTCAGCGTGGCCTGCTGGGCAAGACCCGCATCCAGCGCCCCGCCGACCAGGTCGATCAGGATATCGCCCCTGCTCTGGAGCATGCGGGCCGCCTCGAACAGCGTCTGCGGACACTTCACGTCGCGCAGGTGCCCGACCATCACGGCACGCAGTTGACGGCGCGTCTTGGAAAGCGTCGTTCGGCGAGCGCCGGACTGGTAAATCACGATCGCCTTGTCACGGAGCAGCGCGGGCAGCGACTCGAGCGCCTGTTCCTGCAGCACGACCAGTGCATCGGCAACTTGCAGCGATCGCTGCGCGCAGGCATCCGAACGGATATCCCGATACAGGTCCGTGCCGGTCAGGACAACGATCAGGGGCCGCCCCCCAGCAGCCCCCGCAGCTGCGCGAGCGTTGTCCCAGCTTTCGATCGATGCGGCCGAACGCCGCGCGTGCAAGGCCAGCATGACCGAGTACGGCTCGCCGCCCCACTGCGTCGCAATGGTCGACCGCACAACCGGCGCCAGCATCCGGCGCCAGCGCTGCGCGGTGCGCCAGTTGCCGTTGTTGCTTTGCGCCGTCGCGGGGCAAACGATGATCGCGCTGGGTTGCTTCATGGATGGCGGACCGGCTGCCCCTTGCGAGGTTGTCGACCTTGCCGCTGCCACACTGGCGGAGCGTGACAGTCGACTGTTACAGTCCAGTCGCGTTGCCGCAGCCTCCCTCACCGATCGGAGATGATCAACGCCGCGGAGCGCAGCCTCGATCTTCAATACTACATTTTCCATGGTGATGAAACGGGCTGTGGACCTCTATGAGATCCGCTCGTTGCTTGGCAATCCCGGGGGCAGCGGCGAAACGCGCACGATTGCGGGATACGGGAACTTTGCGCTGCACGCGAAGCT
>DATBCI010000209.1:0-12238 GCA_036270555.1 Burkholderiaceae bacterium | reverse complement strand
GCCGGCAGGGCGCCGAACTGGTGATGGCCGGAGCCGTCGAGCCTGGAGCGGCAGAAGGCGTCGGCTATCCAGTCCGGCGCGTGCTGCACCAGCAGCGCCGCCTGAAGAATCGTCGCCATCCGGTCGACCAGGCTGCGCGCGCGAACCTCGATGTCCGCGCTGTCGTGCAGCTCGGCTTGCAGCTGGGCCATGTGGCGATCGAGCGACGCGTGGCCGCCGCGCGCCTTCAGCACCTCGTCGAAGTAAGCGCCGAGCACGGCCGGCGTCTTGCCGATCGCGCGCAGCACATCGAGGCACTGGATGTTGCCGCTGCCCTCCCAGATCGCGTTGACCGGAGACTCGCGATACAGCCGCGGCATCGGCGAATCCTCCATCACGCCGCTGCCGCCGATGCATTCCATCGCTTCGACCGCATGCGAGGCGGTGCGCTTGCAGATCCAGTACTTCCCGACCGCGGTGCACAGGCGCGCCAGCAGATCCTCATGCTCAGCGGCGCGTTGATCGAGCGAACGCGCCATGCGCATCGTCAGTGCCAGCGCGGCCTCGGATTCGAGTGCCAGGTCGGCCAGCACATTCTTCATCAGGGGCTGATCGATCAGCAGATGGCCGAACGCGCTACGCAGGCTGCAGTGGTGCAGCGCCTGCGAGACGGCCATCCGCATGCCCGCGCTGGATCCGATCATGCAGTCGAAACGCGTCATCGCCACCATCTCGATGATGGTGCGAACGCCACGGCCTTCTTCGCCGACCATCCAGGCCAGCGCGCCCCGCAGCTCGGTCTCGGACGAGGCGTTGGAGACGTTTCCCATCTTTCTCTTCAGCCGCTGCAGCTGCATCGGGTTTTTCGTGCCGTCCGGCCGCCAGCGCGGCAGCAAAAAGCACGTCAGGCCCGCAGGCGCCTGCGCCAGCACCAGGAAAAGGTCACACATCGGCGCCGACACGAAGAACTTGTGGCCGACCAGCTCGTACGGGTGTCCCGCACCCGGCGCAGACATCGGGTAGGCGCGCGTCGTATTGGCACGCACGTCGGAGCCGCCCTGTTTTTCGGTCATCGCCATCCCGACCGTCAGCCCGCGCTTTTCATGAGCCGGTCGGTTGGCCGGGTCGTACTCGCGCGAAGTGATCTTCGGTTCCCACAGCGCCGCCAGGTCCGGCTGCAATCTCAGGCTCGGGACCGCGGCGAACGTCATCGTGATCGGGCAGCCATGTCCAGCCTCGACCTGGGCCTGCAGGTAATAGCGCGCCGCCCGCGCGGCGTGAGCGCCCGGCCCTGGCTCGGTCCACGGCGAGGCGTGCAGTCCCTCGGCAATCGCCGTTCGCATCAGGGCGTGATACGACGGATGGAAGCGCACCAGGTCGATCCGATGCCCGAAGCGGTCGTGCGGTTCGAACTCGGGCGGATAGCGATTGGCCAGCTGACCGAGCTCCAGATATTCGGCCGTTCCGACCCTGCGGCCGAATTCGATCAGCCCCGCTTCGAAAGCACCCGCGCCTTCGCGGGCCACCGCCTCGCGCAACGCGCGGTCGACCGCGTACAGGTTGTAGTCGGCCAGCTCGGTCGGTTGATTGGCCACCTCGTGCGTTGTGCCCAAAAAACGGTCCTGCACCGGCAGGCCCGGGACGGAAGGTTTCGAGGCGTCCATAGGCCGTCCATTTTGCTCCCGTCGGCCTAATCCGACTTAAGTGTTGCGGCAGGACGCCGACTCAGGGAATGCATCCCTTTTATATGGGCCGGCTTTCCTTTTCCGTTGGGCGATTCTTAAGGTGCGCGTGGTGCCGTCGATGTCCTTCAATTCGCGAGTCGCGGCGTTCACGCTGATCGAGCTGCTGCTGGGCATGGCCATCCTGGCGGTGCTGGCGACGATCGCGGTGCCTTCCTACTCCACCTATATCGACCGCGCCAAGGTGACGCAGGCCCAGGCCGACATCGTCCAGACCGAAGTGGCGATCGCCCAATACCTGTCGGATCACGCTTCCCTTCCCCCCGACCTGACGGTCCTTAACAGCGTCAATCCGACCGACCCATGGGGCAACCCGTACCAGTACCTGAACCTGGGACTGAGGGGAGCAACGGGACGTGCGCGCAAGGACAAGTCGCTGGTCCCGATCAACTCGGACTATGACCTCTACAGCGTGGGCAAGGACGGTCAAAGCGTGCCAGCCCTGACCGCCAAGGTCAGCCAGGACGATGTCGTCCGAGGGCGCAACGGCGCCTTCGTCGGACTGGGCGCGGATTTCTGAGGGCGGATGAAAGTAGAAGGCACGTTCGTGCGAAGCCGCGTAGCACGCCGCATTCTGGCGCTGTTCATGCTGTGCGCATTCGTGCCGGCGCTGACGCTCGCACTGCTGACGTTGGGACAGGTTCGCAACCTGCTGCGGGAGCAAGCCCACGCGCAGTTGGTCCACGCCAGCAAGGCCTACGGGTTGAACGTGTATGAACGGTTGCTGCTGGTACACCGGGACCTTCAGCAGATGGCGGCGGATCTGCGCGAGGGCACAGGTCTGGGTGGCGCGACACCCAAAATGATCCCGGGCACCTACGCCAGCTTGTCCGTCGTCGGCCCGCAGGCTCGACCGGTTCCGATCCTTGGCGAGCCGCTTTCGTGGCCGCAGATCGGCGGGCCTGCGCTGACGCATCTGAATGCCAACGAGTCGGTGCTGGTGGTAGAACCAGCTTCGGGTGCCGCGCCCCGAATCGTTCTGGTTCAATTGATCGACCCGGGCCGGCCGGAGCGGTTCGCACTCGCGGCCGAGTTGAATCCAGTCGAGCTGTGGGGCGCGCCGGACGATTTTTCCGAAGCCGTCGGCGTGTGCGTACTGGCCGAGACGGGGGCAAAACTGTTCTGCTCGCAGCCAGGACCGGCGTCGGATTCCGCCTCTGCGGCATCCACCGTCCCCGAGCCTGCGAGGACTTCCGACGCGACCGCCCAGCAAGCGATGATCGCCGGGCAGTGGCAGCTCTTCCTGAAGCCCAAGTTCTACGCTCCGTCTTGGACCGTCATCGAGACTGAGCCAGTCTCGGCGGCAATCGCTCCGATCGAGCAGTTCACCCGGATATTCATCGGGGTGACCGTGCTGTCGCTGCTGCTGGTGGCACTGTCGAGCGTTGTGCAGGTCCGTCGCACGATGGGCCCGCTGGAAAAGCTGATCGACGGCATTCGACGCCTGGCGGGCGCCGATTTCACCCACCAGGTCGAGGTGAGCGGCAGTGACGAATTCGGGCAGCTTGCGACCGCCTTCAACCAGATGGCGGCTCGCTTGGGCCGGCAACTGGACACCTTGAAGGTGCTGTCCCGCATCGATCAGGTGATTCTGTCCAAGGTCGACGTCGACCCGGTTTTCGCCCTGGCACTGACCGAGATCGGCGCCCTGACACCTGCCGGGTCGGCAGTGATCGTCGTTCCCGAGTCGGCGGCCGCCGGCGAGGCGCGCGCCTACCGGCTGGCGGCCGACGGCCAGCAGATCAGCCGCATCACCGTGGCCCCCCCGTTGCTGTCGCGGATTGCTGCGCGGCCGGAAGGACTCTGGCTCGACGCTGCGGACGCAGCCGCGTTGAAGTGCGCGCTCGAGCCCGGCGCGGGGCGAGGCGGCAGTCTCTTCGTGCTGCCGATCATGGACCGTGGCAACGTTTGTGCCTTCACTTGCCTGGCTCTGGCGGACCCGGCGCCGCTGGCGGACGCGGTGCTGGCACCCCTGCGCGAACTGTGCGACCGGGTCGGCGTCGCGCTGTCCGCGGCGGCGCGCGACGAGCAACTGATCTATCAGATACGCCACGACGATCTGACCGGCCTGCCCAATCGGCTGCTGTTCAAGGAAAGACTGTCGCAGGAGGTCGCCTCGGCCAGGCGCGACGGTCGCAGCCTGGCGCTGCTTTATGTCGATCTGGATCGCTTCAAGAGCGTGAACGACAGCCTGGGCCATACGGCCGGCGACGAATTGCTCGAGCAGACGGCACAACGCATGCGCACCTGCATCCGGGAAAGCGATACGCTGGCGCGCCTGGGCGGAGACGAATTCGCGGTGGTCCTGACGAATATCTCGGGGCCGAGGGCGGTTTCGACGGTCGCCGAGCACATCGTCGAGGCCCTGTCCGGTCCGTTCGTCGTAGGGCAGCACGAGAGCTACGTCAGCGCCAGTATCGGCATCGCGATTTGTCCGACCGACGGCGCCGACAGCGAGGATCTGTTGAAAAAAGCCGATACCGCGATGTACCGCGCCAAAGACGCTGGTCGCGGCCGTTTCGTATTTTTCGAAGAGCGGATGAACGCCGAGGCCGTCGAAAGGCTGGCATTGGAACGGGAGTTGCGGCAGGCTCTATTGCGGAACGAGTTTTCGCTGCACTATCAGCCGCAATTCGATCTGCGCACGGGCCGCATCACCGGGGCCGAAGCACTGCTGCGGTGGACCCACCCGATCCGCGGCCTGGTCGCGCCGAGTGCCTTCATCGCCGTGGCCGAGGATACGGGTTTGATCGAGGAAATCGGCCGCAGGGTGCTGTTGGATGCCTGCGCGCAGCACGCCGCTTGGCAGTCGGCAGGCCTCAGACCGCCCCGCATCGCCGTCAACGTCTCCGGGCGCCAATTCCGGCGCGGCGATCTGGTCCTGCTCGTGGAGGACGCGCTGCGCCGGTCCGGCTCGGCCGCGTCGGCGCTGGAGATCGAAGTGACCGAAAGCCTGTTCATGGACGAGAGCGCCAACGCGGTGGCGATGCTCGACAAGCTGCGGCAGATGGGGGTCCAGGTGGCGATCGACGATTTCGGAACCGGATATTCGTCGATGTCCTACCTGAAACGGCTGCCGGTGGACGTTCTGAAGGTCGACCAGTCCTTCATTGCGGACATGACCGACAATTTCGATGCGCGTGCGATTGCCAAGGCGATCATCAAGCTGGCGCAGACGCTGAACAAGTCGGTGGTGGCCGAAGGGGTGGAGACCGCCGAGCAAGTGGCGCTGCTCAAGCGCTGGCGATGCCATCGGGTCCAGGGCTACTACTTCAGTCGGCCGCTTGCGGCAGATCGCTTCGCCGAGCTGCTGCGCCAGCAGCAACGGCCGACCGAGCCGCAGGACGAGGCCGTATCGATGCTGCCCGCGACCGACGCGGCGCGCTAGTGGCCTATGCGGCCTTGGCCGCACCGGCCGAAGGTGCCAGGACACGGCGCAGACAGCGTCCGGTGTAGCTGGCCTCGACTCCGGCCACCAGTTCGGGGGCACCCTGCGCAACGACGCGGCCGCCGTCCTGTCCACCCTCCGGTCCCAGGTCGATCAGCCAGTCGGCCGTCTTGATCACCTCCAGGTTGTGCTCGATCACGATCACCGTGTTGCCGGCGTCGCGCAGCCGGTGCAGTACTCTCAGCAGCAATGAGACGTCGTGGAAATGCAAACCGGTGGTCGGCTCGTCCAGAACGTACAGCGTGCGTCCGGTATCGCGCTTGGACAGCTCCAGCGCCAGCTTGATGCGCTGCGCCTCGCCACCGGACAACGTCGTGGCACTCTGTCCCAGCCGGACATAGCCCAGTCCGACCTCGGCCAGGGTCTGCAGCCTGCGGTGCAGCGCCGGCACTGCGCTGAACATCTGGCCGGCCTGCTCGACAGTCAGATCCAGCACTTCCGCGATGTTCAAGCCGCGGTACAGCACTTCGAGGGTTTCCCGGTTGTAGCGCCGGCCATGGCACACGTCGCACGGCACGTACACGTCCGGCAGGAAGTGCATCTCCACCCGGATCAGGCCATCGCCCTCGCACGCTTCGCAGCGCCCGCCTTTCACATTGAATGAAAAGCGCCCGGCCTCGTAGCCTCGCTCGCGTGCCGTCGCAGTCGAGGCGAACAACTCCCGGATCGGTGCGAACAGGCCGGTGTAGGTCGCCGGATTGCTGCGAGGCGTGCGCCCGATCGGGGCCTGATCGACGCTGACCAGCTTGTCGAAGTGCTCCAGTCCCTCGATGGTTCCGAATGGCGCCGGCTGACTGCTGGATCCGTACAAGTGGCGCGCCACGGCCGCGGCCAGCGTGTCGTTGATCAGGGTGGACTTGCCCGATCCGGACACCCCGGTCACGCACGTAAGCAGACCCACCGGGATTCGCAAATCCACGTGCTGCAGGTTGTTGCCGTGTGCATCCGACAGTTCCAGCCAATGCAGCCTGGGCGGCACCCGGGCTGACGGTACCTCGATGCGCATGCGCCCCGACAGGTAGGCGCCGGTCAGCGAGACGGCCTGCCGCTCGATCTCCCCCGGCGTTCCCTGCGCCACCACCTGGCCCCCATGCTCGCCGGCGCCGGGCCCCATGTCCACCACGTGATCGGCATTGCGTATCGTCTCTTCATCGTGCTCGACCACGATCAGCGTGTTGCCCAGGTCGCGCAGCCGCTTGAGCGTATCGATCAGGCGCTGGTTATCGCGCGGGTGCAGTCCGATCGACGGCTCGTCGAGCACGTACAGCACTCCGGTCAATCCGGAGCCGATCTGCGAGGCGAGACGGATCCGCTGCGCCTCGCCGCCCGACAGCGTGTCGGCCGCGCGCTCCAGCGCGAGATAGCTCAGTCCCACGTCATTCAGGAATCGCAGTCGGGCGATGATCTCCTCGACGATGCGCCGGCCCACCTCGCGGCGTGCGCCGTCCAGCTGCAGGCGCTCCAGGTAGCGTTGCGTCTGAGCCAGGTTCTGCCGCTCGATCTCGAAAATGGCGCGCCGCTCGTCACCTTCGCCGATGAACACGTGGCGGGCTTCGCGCCGCAGGCGCGTGCCGGCGCACGCAGGGCAGGGCCGAACACCGCGCAGCTTGGCGAGCTCTTCGCGCACCGCCGGCGAGTCGGTTTCACGCCAGCGCCGCTCCAGGTGCGGAATGACGCCCTCGAACGGATGGTGCCGGACCACGCGGCGGCCGCGCTCGCTCGTGGTGGGAAACGCGATCTCCTCGGCACCAGTCCCATACAGCACCTGCTGTCGGAACGCCGGGTCCAGGACTTCCCACGGGACCGTGATATCCACGCCGCGATGGCGCGCCAGCGCCTCCACCATCTGGAACGTGTTGCGATTGCGAGCGTCCCAGCCACGCACCGCGCCGGCTTCCAGCGTCAGCTCCGGGTGCGCCACGACGCGCGCCTCGTCGAAGAACTCGTTGGTACCCAGGCCGTCACAGGCCGGGCAGGCCCCCAGCGGGTTGTTGAACGAGAACAGGCGCGGCTCCAGGTCCGGGGCCGCATAGCCGCACACCGGGCAGGCGAACCGGCTCGAAAATTGGGTTTCCTCGCCATTGTCCAGATCCAGCAGCAAGGCGCGGCCGTCCGCGACCCGCAACGCCGTCTCGAACGACTCGGCCAGCCGCGAGCGCGCTTCGGGTCGCACTTTCAGCCGGTCCACCACGACATCGATCGAGTGGTGCCCGCCGCGGGCCAGCGTCGTGACCTCGTCCGCATCGACGATCGCCCCATCGATCCGGAAGCGGACGAAGCCGCGCGCGCGCAGATCGTCCAGCAGCTCGGCGAATTCGCCTTTGCGCTCGCGCACCAGCGGAGCCAGCACGATCACGCGCGTATCGGGCGGACGGGTCAGCGTCCAATCGACCATCTGCGACACGCTGTGCGCTCCCAGCGCCCGCTCAGGGTGGTCCGGGCAGTGGGGTTGTCCGGCGCGAGCGAACAGCAGGCGCAGATAGTCGTGGATCTCGGTGACGGTGCCGACGGTCGAACGCGGATTGTGTCCACCGGATTTCTGGTCGATCGCGATGGCCGGCGACAGACCTTCGATCTGGTCCACGTCGGGTCTTTGCATCAACTGCAGGAACTGCCGCGCGTAAGCGGACAGCGACTCGACATAGCGGCGCTGTCCCTCGGCATACAAAGTGTCGAAGGCGAGCGAACTCTTGCCCGAGCCCGACAACCCCGTCATCACGACCAGCCGATTGCGCGGCAGGTCGAGATCGATGTTCTTCAGATTGTGGGTGCGCGCGCCGCGCACCTGGATGCGATCCATCAGCAGGCCGGCCCGTGGCCGGCGCGAGCCAAACCGCCTATTTTAGCGTTGCGCGCGTTCACCTGCACTGCGCCCACTGGCCACAGGCGGCTGGCCGGCCGGTGGTGACCGTTGGCCTGTCCCGCCTGCCGCCGTGCGCGAGGCGGTGGCGCTGGCCAGCGACCTGCGGGAACGGGAGCGAGGCGGCGGTCAGTCGCCCGGCGGGCCGCTGTCGGGCTCGCGTCCGGCCACTGGCGTGCGCTCGCTGCCGACCGGGCGTTCGGGGCGGCGACCTCCGCGCGCCAGCTCGACGCCCAGCTGCTTGAGCTTGCGGTACAGGTGCGTGCGTTCGAGGCCGGCTCGGTCGGCGACGCGCGTCATGCTGAAGTTTTCGCGGGCCAGGTGATACTCGAAGTAGACGCGCTCGAACTGATCGCGCGCTTCGCGCAACGGCTGATCCAGGCTGACCGGCACGCCGCCGACCGCGGCTGAACCGAAAGTTGCCTGCGGTCGAGCCTCAACCGCATCGTGCGCGTCGTTCACCGCCGCCGACACGACCGCATTGCGCATGGTTTGCGCGCTGCGCGACAGGCGCGCGTGTTCCAGTCCGTTCTTCACCGATGACAGCAGGCGGGACATGGCAATGGGCTTTTCCAGGAAATCCAGTGCGCCAAATCGCGCTGCTTCGCTCGCCGTATCGATGGTCGCGTGACCCGACATCATGATGACCGGCATGGTCAACTGGCCGCTGGTTGACCATTCCTTCAGCAAGGTGACCCCGTCGGTATCCGGCATCCAGATATCCAGCAGCACAAGATCGGGCGGCTCGGCCTGACGCAGCGCGCGGGCTGTCGCTGCGCTTTCGGCGGTCATCACGACATGGCCTTCATCGGCGAGGATTTCCGAGAGCAGCTCCCGGATACCGATTTCATCATCGACGACCAGAATGTTGGCCATGGCAGATCTTGAATCTGTCCTTGAGGTGACTACCCTGCGATGGCGACTTCAACCACGTGCCGGAACACGACGGTCACGGTCGCGCCGGCGCCTCCGACGCGGTTGATCAGATCGATCCGCGCATCGTGCTCGTCTACGATTTTCTTCACCATCGCTAATCCGAGGCCCGTCCCACGCGGCTTGGTGGTGACATAAGGCTCGAACGCGCGCCTAAGTATATTCGCCGGAAATCCCGCACCATTATCCTCGACAGATAGCCGTACCGCGCGCGATGGTGATGCCGAGCCCGAGCTCGGCTCGTCGATCGTCACGGCTTCGGTACGGATCACGATGCGGCCGCCGCCGTCGCGGGCAGCCACGCTCGCCTGTGCTCCTGTAATCGATTCCTGCGCATTCGCAACCAGATTGTGTATCAGCTGGCGCAGGTGAGATGCGTCGCCTTCGATCATCGGCAACGAAGCCGATAGGCGCAGCACGATCCGGACTGCCCCGCTGCGGTCGCCTTCTTCCGCGTCGCCGTGCTCCAGGCGGGCGTCGGCACCGTACAGCGCTCCGATTTCCTCCACCAGCGCATTCAAGTCCAGCGGCGTCAGCTGGGCCGGCGGCAGCCGTGCATATTCGCGGAATTCATCCACCATCCGCTTCATTGCCGCCACCTGGTTCACGATGGTCGAAGCGCCACGCACCAGCACCTCGGCCTGATCCGCGGTCAACTCGCCGGCCAGCTTCATCTGCAAACGCTCGGCCGCCAACTGTATCGGCGTCAATGGGTTCTTGATCTCGTGCGCGAGGCGCCGCGCCACCTCGCCCCAGGCCACCGCGCGCTGCGCCGAGATTACCTGAGTGATGTCGTCGAACACGATCACGGATCCCGGGCGCGCATCCAGCGGCAGGCGCGACCCGCGCGCCAGCAGCGACAGCGGCTCGGCTCCGGCGGGCGCGCCGGCGCGGTCCAGCTTGATCTGCCGTTGCCAGGAATCCTTCGGAGTGGCGGCCAGCGAGTGGTCCCGAAACGCGCTGGCCACCTGATCCGCCAGCTGCGGATGGACGTCGGACAGCCGGTCGCCGACCCGGTGAGCGAGCGCCACGC
The DNA here is from genome assembly GCA_036270555.1 of Burkholderiaceae bacterium. Lineage (GTDB taxonomy): Bacteria > Pseudomonadota > Gammaproteobacteria > Burkholderiales > Burkholderiaceae_F > VBCK01. The sequence continues at coordinate 2,243 of DATBCI010000209.1, read as the reverse complement.
CCAGGATCCGTCCGGCGCCCAGATTGGCCGTAACGATGCGGGAATCGGCGTCCAGCACGATGACGCCGGCCGACAGATTGGACAGCACGCGTTGCAGGAAGCCTCGCGCCGTTTCCAACTCAAGCGATCGAGCCTCCACCGTTTCGCGCGCATCAGACAGCTGGCGCGTCATTTCGTTGAAGGATCGCGTCAGCACATTCAATTCGTCGTTGCCTCGGAACTCGCGCACGGGTCGATAGTCGCCTTCGGACACTGCGCGGGTTCCCGCAGCCAGCTCGATCAGCGGCGCGGTCATCGAGCCGGCCAGCATCACGCCCGAGGCGATCGCCGCGAAGATGGCCAGCAGCAGCGTCAGCGTCAAGGTCAACCGATACATCTTCTGCAGTCCGGTCCGCGACAGCGACAGCTGCTGGTACTGACCGTACCCCGCGCGCAGCGCCTGCGCATTGGCGGCCACGTCCGGTGCGACCGACCGGGTCAATTGCAGGAAACTGGGTTCCACCAGGCGAATCTCCGGTTCCAGCTGACGCAGACCGGTCTCGGTCGACGCCATCGACGAGGTGGTGGCGCGCAAGGCCGGAGGCGATGGCGGCGGCACCGGAACGATCACCCGCGTGCGCAAGCCGCCGCTGGGCTCGATGGACTCCTCGTCGCCCTCGATAACCGCCAGGCCGCGCGCCTGGGCAGCACGCAAGGTGCTGGGGCTGGGCAACATCGGCATCAAGCGGCCCGCACGAGCCGTGCTCGATCCGATCAGCGAGCCGGCGGCCGTTACCCACAGCGCCTCATCGGCGCCGGCGCGCTCCCGCAGTTGATCGAGCTTGCGAATCTGATCGGCCGCCGACGTATCGGCAAGCTCCGCGGCCATGGCCTGGGCACGGGTTTTCAACTCGTCGCGCTGCGCCTCCAGAACGGCGCGGCCGAGCTCGAGGCCCGAATTCAATGCGCCCTCGACCTGAACGTTGAACCATGATTCGATCGAACGCGAAATGAAAAGGGTCGACACGAGGTAGACCATCACGCCCGGAGCGACGCCGATCAGCGCAAAGGCGAGCGCAAAGCGCGTCATCAGGCGGGCGCCGAAGCGCCCTTTGCGGACGCGCCCCGCCAGCCGCAGCGACAGTGCCGTGACGACCGTGAACAGCACCAGCGCAATCACGCCATTCAAAGTCAGCAGCAGCGGATAGTTTCGCTCGAACGCGGGGCTGTTGCCGCTGGCGAGCGCCAGCACCAGCAGCAGCACGCCGGCCAACGCCAGCGCGCCGATCAGGCCATAGCGAACGATGCGCGGCACAGCGTGTCGGTCAGCGCCGCGAAGCGCCAGCGATCGTGACCGGGTGCCAGTCCGAACTCAGCGCCCAGTCGTGATTGGTCAGCGAGGTCAGCGAATCGACCTGAAACGGTTTGGGCAGCATCGTTGTGTCCAGGCGCAACCGCACGCGTGCCAGCAGATGATCGCGCGATTCGGCAGCGGCTCGGCCGGCGACCTTCCATCCTCGTACGGTGCGCACCGTCGCCAGCGCCTCGGCCAGTGTATCGAACGGCTGCCCCAGCGCGCCGCGCGAAAGCCGGAACTGACGCGTCAGCGGGCTGTAACTGAGCCGGTACGCGAGCGTGGCGGACGCGATCTGCCGGTTGAACCAGTACCAGCGCGTCCTGACCAGTTCGAAGTCGATCGCGAAGTAGACCGGAATGCCGCGCCGCACCGCATCCTCGATCGCGGGCGGCGGCTCGAACGCGAACTGCGCATTCAGGTACAGCCCGGGTTCCGGATCGTCCCGCGCTTCGAGCTCGGCCTGGTCGACCGAAACCGTGGGTTGCGCTCGCGCGCGTTGCGACAGCACGAGCACGAGGCTGGCGGTCAGCATGCGAACCAGCCAGACCCTGCGCGTCGTCTCACCCACGCCGGCGGGTGCTGGCCGGTGGGTTTGGTTCAGCAAGGCTCAAACCTTCTCGAACAGCGCAAAGAAGAAACCGTCATGCTGGGTCGGCAGGTCGGAAACTTGACCAGGCTCAACGGGATCGGCGCCGTCGGGAAGCAGCTGCAGCGAACCGTGTTGTGTTCCCGCCAGCGGAGTCAGTCGAGCGTCCGGGTGGCGTTCGAGAAATGAATCCGCCTGCTGGTCCGCCTCCTCGCGAAAAACCGAACAGACCACGTAAAGCAATCTACCAGCCGGTGCCAGCAGCGGCCACAAAGCGTCCAGCAAACGCGCCTGGATCGTTGCTAATTGCGCAACATCGGC
>DATBCI010000208.1:0-3701 GCA_036270555.1 Burkholderiaceae bacterium | reverse complement strand
CGAGTGGATCGATGAGGTCGATTTCAAGGTCGACCCGGAGCGCGCGCAGGTGTTCTACGCAAACATCCGCGCCTTCTGGCCGCAGCTTCCGGACGGAACGCTGCAGCCTGCCTACTCCGGAATCCGGCCCAAACTTTCCGGCCCGGGCGAGCCGGCGCGCGATTTCCTGATCGATGGGCCCGGCGAACATGGTTTGCCTGGACTGATTCACCTGTTCGGCTTCGAGTCGCCCGGCTTGACCAGCGCGCTGGCCATCGGGCAGCGCGTGGCCAGGTTGGCGCTGGACCGCTAGGCTGGACCGCCAAGACAGCGGCTCCCGACCTCAAGGCTTGCATGTGAGTGGCTTGTACAAGACGGAAGAGCTGCGCCGTATCGAGCAGGACTGGGCGCGCCAGCTGCCCGCCGGCACGCTGATGGCGCGCGCCGGTCGCGCGGCAGCCCAGTGGCTCGATCGCGCGGCGCAGGTGCGGCCTGCTTCGTTCATCGTGCTGTGCGGACCGGGCAACAACGGGGGCGACGGCTATGTGTGCGCCCGATGGCTGCGCGAATTGGGGCACTCCTGCCTGTGTTGGTCGCCGACAGCCCCAACCACCGACGATGCGTGGGCGGCCCACGCGACGTGGCTGGGCCGTGGCGGCGAGGTGAAGGCAAGCCTGCCCAACGGCCTGCGCTTCGATGTGATCGTCGACGCGATGTTCGGCATCGGCCTGAGGCGCCCTTTGTCGGAACGCTACCTTGAGGCTTCGCAGTGGGCCAGCGCAAGCGATGCCCAGGTCGTCGCGCTCGACCTGCCCAGCGGCCTGGATGCCGATACGGGCACGTGGGTCGGCAACGTGCCCGGCGTGCACGCGCATGCCACCCTGACCTTCCTCGGCGACAAGCCGGGCTTGCACATGAGCGACGGCTGCGATGCATCGGGGCTCGTTCACGTCGAGGATCTTGGAATTGACGCTGCCGCGGCGGCCGGCCGCCTGAACGGACCTGATCAGTTCCCGAGCGTGATCCAACCCCGGCAACGCAATTCGCACAAGGGTCGGTATGGCAACGTGGCGGTGATCGGGGGCGGAACAGGGATGGTCGGAGCTGCCTTACTGGCCGGCCGCTCCGCCCTCAGGCTGGGCGCCGGCCGCGTTTACGTATGCTGCGTCGGCGCCCCGGACCTTGGTGTCGACCTGGTCTGCCCGGAGTTGATGATCCGGCCGCTCGACGCGCTGCCCGACGTCCAGTGCACCGTGATCGGGTGCGGGCTGGGTACCTCGGAGGCGGCGCGACGCGCTCTGCAGCAGGCACTCGCACGGGACACTCCTCTCGTGGTCGATGCCGATGCGTTGAACTTGATCGCAGCCGACCCGACACTGAAGCAGGCGTTGACTGCGCGGGCCGCTCCGAGCGTGCTCACGCCCCACCCGGCCGAGGCCGCACGGCTGTTGGCCGGCACGCCGGCCGCTCACGTGAACAGCGACCGCATCGCGGCAGCCACGCAGTTGGCGCGGCAACTGGGTTCGGCCGTCGTTTTGAAGGGCGCCGGCAGTGTCATCGTCGATCGAACCGCCGAAGTTGAGCGGTACTGGATCAATCCGACCGGAGGCCCCGCGCTCGCATCGGCGGGCACTGGAGATGTGCTCTCGGGCATGCTCGGCGCACTGATCGCGCAAGGCTTCGAACCCTTGATCGGTACCTTGGCCGCCGTCTGGCTGCATGGGAGTGCCGCACAGGCGCACGGGGCCGACGTCGGGCTGCTCGCCTCCGAGGTGGCGGGATTGGCGGTGCGCGAGCTGGCTCGCCTGAGAAGGGTCGGATCCGGCGGTTGATGGCCGCGAGCCGCTGAAACTTCAGGCCGCTGTCTGAGCGGGTTCACTCCCCTGAGCGGCGATGCGTCCTGCATGCAGCTCCATCAAGCGCCCGCATCGGGAAGCGACTTGCGCATCGTGCGTCACCACCACCAGGGTCGAGCCGAAAGCGCGATTCAGCTCGAACATGAGGTCGATGACTGCCGTCCCGGTGACCGAGTCCAGGCTGCCGGTCGGCTCATCGGCAAACAGAATCGCCGGGCGCGTGACGAAGGCGCGCGCCAGCGCAACGCGTTGCTGCTCCCCACCGGAAAGGGTGCGCGCCTCGTGACCGGTGCGCTCAGCGAGCCCAACCCTTTCGAGCAGCTCGAGCGCGCCGGCGCGCGCTGCCCGGTCGATCGGCGCGGTGCCGATCTCGAGCGGCAACATCACGTTTTCCAAGGCTGTCAGATGATCCAGCAGCTGAAACGACTGGAACACGAAGCCGACCCGCCCCGCGCGTAATCGGGCCCGGCCGTCCTCATCAAGAGACGTCAGGTCCTGACCAAACAGCCTGACCGTCCCGCTGGTCGGCACATCGAGGCCAGCCAAGAGACCGAGCAGTGTCGATTTGCCGGAACCCGATGCGCCTCGAATCGCCAGGCTTTGCCCGGCCATGACCGCCAGATTGATATGATCGAGTATCGTCAGGCTGCCAGTTGGATCTGCGACGACCTTGCACAGATCCGATGCCTCCACGGCGAAGGCAGACGGAAACTGCGCTTGCTTGCTGCCCTTCGAGCCCGGATTCACTTTCGCCTGGTCAGGCAGCTTGCACCGCTGCTTGCGCTGGTGGCGTTCGCGTCAACGGTCGCGCAGGCCGCGTTGCCGACCCATACCATCCTTGTGGTCGGCGACAGCCTTTCGGCCGAATACGGCTTGCCACGCGACACGGGGTGGGTCAAACGCCTGTCGGAACGCATCTCGAGTCAGGATCCGCAGTATAGCGTCGTGAACGCGAGCATCAGCGGAGACACCACGAGCGGAGGCCGCGCGCGATTGCCGTCCCTCCTGAAAAGGGTCCAACCCGACATCGTCGTGCTGGAACTGGGGGCCAACGACGGTTTGCGTGGCCTCGATCTGGAACAGATGCGAGGCAATCTTCAAGCGATGATCGATGCCTGTCACGCGGCGCGAGCGCGGGTGCTGCTGGTCGGCGTCCGCATCCCGCCCAACTACGGGCGCGATTACTCGGAACGGTTCTTCGAGAACTACGCACGGCTCGCCCGCCGCAACCGGATCGAGCAGGTTCCGTTTCTACTCGAAGGATTCGCCGACCGACTCGACCTGTTCCAGCCCGACCATATCCACCCGAGCCAGGAGGCCCAGGTGCTGATGGTCGACAACGTGTGGCCGCGGTTGCAGCCCCTGATGCGGCAACGGGCACCTTGATCAGGCATGCAGATGGGAATGAGCCTGAAGAGCATCGCCTGCCCGGAAGCGCTGGCGCAGCTGTCGCAGTTCGACACGATCATCGACGTGCGAAGCGAGTCCGAGTTCCAGATCGATCGGTTGCCGGGAGCAATCAATTGCCCGGTGCTGAGCGATTCCGAGCGCGTTCAGGTCGGAACGCTGTACAAGCAGGTGTCGCCATTCGACGCGCGCCGCGCGGGGGCCGCGCTGGTCGCTGACAGCATCGCCAGGCACCTGCGGTCCTGCTTTGCAGAGCGGCCGCGAGGATGGTCTCTGCTGGTGTACTGCTGGCGAGGTGGAGAGCGCAGCGCATCGGTGGCCCATGTGATGGACCGCATCGGCTGGCGCGTCCAGCGGCTGGAGGGCGGTTATCGGGCGTTCCGCCGCCTCGTCGTCGATGCGCTGCAGGTGCTGCCGACCCGCTTGCATTACCGCGTGCTGTGCGGGGCGACCGGCTCA
>DATBCI010000207.1:0-10230 GCA_036270555.1 Burkholderiaceae bacterium | reverse complement strand
GAGCGCGTGCGCGCACTGCATGAGATGGCGCGGGCGAACCTGCGCCCGCTCAGGATCCCGAATCTGCGCCTGGCATTCGGCGACGGCATGCTGGGGCTGCCCTCCGAAGCACCCTTCATGGCGATCGTTTGCACCGCCGCGGCCGATGACATTCCAGCCGCGTGGGTCGAGCAGTTGACGCCGGGCGGCGTGATCGTCGTGCCGCTTGGACGTGATGAGCAGGTGCTGACGGTCTTGTCAAAAGGCCGGGACGGCCGCATCGTTCGCCGTGAGCTTGAAGCGGTACGCTTCGTGCCGTTGCTGCAAGGAACCGTGAACGCGGACAGCCGATGACGCCTGAAAGCCCGATCTGGTTGCGCTTGATGCTGGCGGCGCCGTGCGCCGCGCTCGCGCTGGCCGGGTGTGCATCCTCATCCACGCAGCAAGCGCCGATCGAGGAACGTTCCCAGGTGGGCCGGCCGCCCGAGAAGGTCGCGCCGGTGGTGACGGCCGCGGTCGCGCAGCCCCCGCCGCCTGTTGCGCCGAAACGCGAAGCGCACGAAGGCCAGTACGTCGTGCAGGCAGGCGATACGCTGTACAGCATCGCGCTGGCGTTTGGACAGGACTACCGGGACATCGCGCGCTGGAACGGCATCGATGATCAGGCGCACCTGCAGGTCGGCCAGGCGCTCAAGATCGTGGCGCCACCCGGCGATGAGGCCAGTGCGGCCGAGGCGAGCCCGATTGCGCTGACGCCTTCGTCAAAGGTGGAAACGCGACCTCTGGCGCCAAGCGACCTGACCCCCGCCGCGCCGGCTGCGGGTGCTCCCGCCGACCAGACAGCGGCGATGCCTGCTCCGGCCGCCCCGACTACCGACAACAAGGCGGCCGCGCTAGAGACGGATAACGTGTGGGCCTGGCCCACCGGGGGCAAACTGCTTGACCGCTTCGATGAGGCCCATAACAAGGGGATCGACATCAGCGGCAACGTCGGAGATCCGGTATATGCCGCCAGCGACGGCCAGGTCGTCTACAGCGGCAGCGGGTTGCCGGACTATGGCAAATTGGTCATCATCAAACATACTGATGACTATGTGTCGGTCTACGCTCATAACAACGAGATCCTTGTAACGCAGGGGCAGGCAGTCAAGCGGGGACAGCGTATCGCCGATCTGGGGATGACGGATGCGTCGAGCCCCAGGCTTCACTTCGAGATCCGGCGCCGTGGTACGCCGGTTGACCCGCTGACATACCTGCCGCCCCGCTGAACGACGCACGGTCCGCATCGCCGTGCGCCAAGGACGCTGGCGATGGGGCCCCCGCGCAAACGGGTCGAGTGGGAGCAAGCACCGTTGTCCCTTGAGGGCGATTCGGACCTGTTCGACGGTCCGCTGAGCAGCGCGCCCGGTCTCGACCCTCAGGAATCGACGCCCACCACCTCGCAGGCCGGGTCGGGCACGCCCGACGAGGTCAGCGGCGATGCGATGCGACACTACCTGGCGGCGGTTGGCGTGCGCCCGCTGCTAACCGCCGAGCAGGAATATGCGTACGCGGTGTCGGCGCGCGAGGGCGACTTTCAAGCCCGCCAGAAAATGATCGAGCACAACCTGCGCCTCGTGGTGTCGATCGCGCGCCACTTCCAGCATCGGGGGGTCACCTTCCTCGACCTGATCGAGGAGGGCAATCTCGGACTGATCCACGCGCTGGACCGCTTCGAGCCCGAACGCGGTTTTCGCTTTTCGACTTACGCCACCTGGTGGATCCGCCATTCGATCGACCGCGCTCTGGCCTCGCAGGCGCGTGCCGTGCGGCTGCCGACGCACGTGATGCGGGACCTGAACCAGCTGCTGCGGGCGCGCCAGCATCTGGAGTCCGGATGGCGCGCACTGGGTCTGGCGCGCAGCGCGAGCGTGGACGAGATCGCACACCTGGTTGGAAAGACGGTCGACGAAGTGACCGACCTGCTGGTGCTGGCGGAGGCGCCCGCTTCACTGGACAGCCCCCTCGGCGATCAGAGCGATGCGGCGCTGTCCGAGCTGGTGCCGGACCAGAACGCTACTCCGCCCGAGCGCCAGGTGGCCCAGCGTGAGCTGCAATTGCTGATGGATCAGTGGCTCGACGATCTGTCGCCCAAGCAGCGCTTCGTGATCGAGCGCCGCTACGGCCTGAACGGCCAGGAGCCATCCACGCTCGAGGACCTCGCGCGCGAGCTCGGCCTGACCCGCGAGCGCGTGCGGCAGATCCAGCAGGAGGCGCTTTCCCGCCTGCAACAGGCCGTCGCGTCGCGTGGCGTGCAGCGCGACGTGCTGTACTGATCGAGCGGCGCTGTTCCAGTAGCCGTTGGCCTGCGCCGCGGGCCAACGCACTCGCGCGCTCGCAGGGCGTCCGTACAATCGCGACGTGGTCCCGATTCTCACCTTCGACCTTGAAACGGTGCCGGACGTCGATGCGCTCAGGCAACTGCGGCCGCAGTGGGCGGCGCTCGACGATCGCGCGCTGGCGGCCAGTGCGATGGCGGAGCGCCGCGAGCGCACCGGCAGCGATTTTCTGCCGCTGCATCTGCACCGGGTGCTGGTGATCGGCTGTGCGTTTCGCGACGAATCGGGCTTTCGCGTGCGCAGCCTGGGGGCACCCGAGGATGGTGAAGCCAAGCTGATCGCCGATTTCTTCCGGCTGATCGACCGCTACGGTCCTCAGCTGGTCAGCTGGAACGGCAGCGCCTTCGATCTTCCCGTTCTTCACTACCGCGCGCTGATTCACGGTGTGCCGGCGCGCCGCTACTGGGATCAGGGTGACGAGGATCGGGAGGTGCGCTTCAGCAACTACGTGAACCGCTACCACCTGCGCCATGTCGACCTGATGGACGTGTTGTCGCGCTACCAGCCACGTGCCGCGGCACCGCTGGACGAAGTGGCCCGCCTGTGCGGCTTCGCGGGCAAGCTGGGAATGGACGGATCGCAGGTTTGGGAAACGTATCGTGAGGGCGGACTGGAACGGATCCGCGCCTATTGCGAAACGGACGTCGTCAACACCTACCTGTTGTACTGCCGCTTCCGCAGGATTCGCGCGCAACTCGATGAGCCCGACTATGCGGCGGAACTGCGGCTGGTTCGCGATACGCTGGCGGCCTCCGATGGACCGTTGTGGCAGGAGTTCCTGAGAGCGTGGCCGACGGCGCCGGGTTAACAAGGCCGGTGCGCACTGATCGGGTCGAGTCGCTCGACCAGCAGGGGCGCGGCATCGTGCGCGCCGAGGGCAAGATCGCCTTTGTCGAAGGCGCCTTGCCGGGAGAGCGTGTCAGCTGGGAGCTGGTGCGCGGCGGAAACCGGTTCGACGTCGGCCGCCTGCTTCAAGTGTGGCGGCCCAGCCATCAACGCGTGACGCCGCGCTGCCCTCATTTCGGGTTGCAGCGCGGCGCCTGCGGGGGCTGCTCGATGCAGCACCTGGACGGGCGCGCGCAGGTCGCCATCAAGCAGCGCGTGCTGGAGGACGCCTTGTGGCATCTGGGGCGACTGCGCCCGGAGCAGGTCCTGCGGCCGATCTACGGTTTGCAATGGGGCTATCGGCATCGAGCGCGGCTGTCGGTGCGCTACGTCGCTCGCAAGGGCGAAGCGTTGGTGGGATTTCACGAGCGCGCCAGCAGCTTCGTCGCCGACATCCATCAGTGCCACGTTCTCGCCGGTCCGGTCGGATCGCTGCTGCTGCCGCTGCGCGCACTGGTCAGTGCGATGGATGCGCGGCAGCGCCTGCCTCAGATCGAGATCGCCGTGGTACGGGCCACAGCCCACCTGCGAACGGTGCTTGTGTTTCGGATCCTGGATCCGCTGTCGGAGCACGATCGGAGCCTGCTGCTGCAATTCGAAGACGCGCACCCCGTGTCGGTCTGGGTGCAACCCGGTGGACCCGCTACGGCGACGCCGCTCGATCCCTCGGCCCCGCTCGAACTGAACCTGCAACTGACGGAATTCGGTCTGCAGGTGCCATTCGGGCCGACCGACTTCACGCAGGTCAATCACGAGGTCAACGAGGTGCTGGTTCGGCGCGCAGTGAGGCTGCTGGACCCTCAATCCGGCGAACGGGCGCTGGATCTTTTCTGCGGGCTGGGCAATTTCACCTTACCGCTGGCGACGCGCGCTGCCGAGGTGATCGGCATCGAGGGCAACCGCGGGCAGGTCGCGCGCGCCGCGAGCGCGGCCCAGGCCAACGGGCTGCAATCGCGCGCGCGCTTCATCGCGCAGGACCTTTCCACCTGGCGTCGCGAGGACTGGGAGGAGTTGAATCAGCGCGAGCAGCCGATCGCATGCGTGCTGCTGGATCCGCCGCGCGAGGGTGCCCTGGCCGTGGTGCGCGCGCTGGCCTCGAGCGAGGTGCGGCCGCGCCGCTTGCTCTACGTGTCGTGCAATCCCGCCACGCTGGCGCGCGACTGCGCGGTACTGGTACACGAAAGCCGGTGGAGGCTGATGGCGGCCGGCGTGATCAACATGTTTGCGCACACGTCGCACGTCGAATCGATGGCGCTCCTGGAGCCAGGCGCCTGATCGGTGCGCCCGGGTGTTTTCGCTGATCGATATAGCCACCGTGCCACATCGATCCTCAAGACTCCCGATCCACCGCAGCGAATCCTTCAAAGCCCGTGGTCGATGGGTTCGCGCGTAGCCGCATCGCGATTTTGTCCAGATTTGGCGACGTTGAAGCGATCTATGTAATCCAATCGAAGGCAAGCGCCCGTAAGATCGATCGAGCGTCTCGGGAGCAGACATGACGAACTGGAACGGGCGGATGACCCCCGCCGCGAGCGCGGCGCAAGGATGGTCGATCGGCATATTCGCGCTCGCGGCATTTTTTTGGGCAGGACCGGCTGCAGCGCAGTCCACGTGCGCCGCGGGCTCACCGCAACTGATCATCTACCACGCGGGCAGCCTGACGGCAGCCTTCTCGAAAGTCGAAAAGCTGTTTACGCAGCAAACCGGTGTCTGTGTGGTCGACGTGTCGGCCGGCAGTGTCGATCTGGCGCGGCGGGTCACCGCGGGCAAGGAGGCGTGCGACATCTACGCCAGCGCCGATTACAAAGACATCGATGTTCTGCTCAAACCGGAAGGCTATGCGCCGTATGACATCGTGTTCGGCCAGGGTGAGATGGTGCTTGCGTACACCACAGCAAGCAGAAACGCGGCCACCATCGCGGCACCCGGCATCGTCTTCAACCCACCCTCGTCGATTCCCGATGCGGCCAGTGACTGGACATCGCAGTTGACGCAGCCCGGGGTGCTGGTCGGTGGCTCGCATCCGTTTCTTGACCCGAGCGGTTACCGCGCCGACTTGATCTTTCAGCTCGCCGAAGACACCACCCAGGTCGCGAATCTGTACGACAAGCTGCTGACGCACTATGCCCTGACCCGGAGCAACGACTCGCTCGGAAAGACCTACGACTATCAGCTCATCTACGAGCACAGCGCGTTCGCCGCCTACCAGGCCGATACGACCAACTCGTACCGCTACGTCAGGCTTCCCGAAAGTGTCAGCCTGGGCAACCCGGAGCTGAATCACCGCTATCGCAGGGCAGGCGTGGTCGTTCCGGGGCTGCGCGTGCCCGGTAGCGAGGCGACGGCTCGCATCCCAGCGACCCGGGTGCAGTGGGGCCTGACGATACTGAAGAACGCTGCCAATCCGGATAACGCCGTGCGGTTTCTGCAGCTCTTGTTCGGTGCTGACGGTGTCGCAGCGCAGAGCGCAACCGGCCCCGCGGCGATCAGCCCTCCCATCGTCACCCACGCCGATTTGCAGAATCTTCCAGCCTCGTTGCAGGCGATCGTCAGCGAAGCATCGCAAGATCGCTGAGCGCGGGACCTGGCGCAACACGAGCCAGGGGCGCGCCGCGGCGAGCCACCCCCGCGTGCTACACTGGCGCTCCGGATAGTTCTGTAACTTATTCTTTTTATTGGGTTTTCCCGCGCACTCGGCGGTCAAAGGCGGGCGCTCGAACACGCCGCCGCCCGATGGCGGTCGTCCCTAATGCATCGTCCCAGGAACCCGCATGGCTATCGAACAAACGCTGTCCATCATCAAGCCGGATGCCGTTCGCAAAAACCTGATCGGCAAGATCCTGTCCCGTTTCGAGGCGGCCGGCCTGCGGGTCGTGGCTGCGCGGATGATGCGTCTTTCACGTGCTGATGCCGAGGCGTTCTACGCGGTGCATCGGGATCGGCCGTTTTTCCGCGACCTGGTCGACTTCATGACGTCCGGACCGATCATGGTGCAGGCGCTCGAAGGGGAGGGCGCCATCATGAAGAATCGCGATCTGATGGGCGCGACCGATCCGAAGAAGGCGGCGCCTGGCACGATTCGAGCTGACTTTGCCGAAAGCATCGACGCCAATGCGGTGCATGGTTCGGACAGTGACGAAACCGCGCGCACCGAGGTGGCGTTCTTCTTTCCGACGATGACGATCCTGTCGAGGTGACGGGTTGGTGAGGCCGGTCCGGTGACGATGAACGCGATCAACCTGCTTGACCTGGATGGGGCGGCGCTCGAGGAGCTGGTCGCTTCCCTGGATGAGCGCCCTTTCCGCGCTCGCCAGCTCAAGCGCTGGATCCACCGTCATGGCGCCGGCGATTTCGACTCGATGAGCGATCTGGCGCGATCGCTACGGCAGAAGCTGCAGGGGCGGGCGGTCATCAGCGCCCCAGCCATCATTTCAGAGTCGGTCGCGCCGGACGCGACCCGCAAATGGCTGCTGTCGGTCGGCGCCAAGGACGCGATCGAAGCCGTCTACATACCGGAAGTCGACCGCGCCACGCTGTGCATCTCGACGCAGGCCGGGTGCGCGGTCAACTGCGTGTTCTGCTCGACCGGCAAGCAGGGCTTCAGCCGCAACCTCACCACCGGCGAGATCGTCGGCCAGCTGTGGCTGGCCGAGCACAGTCTGCGCCGCCGCAGCCAGGTGCAATTGCGCGAGCGGCAACCGGATCCCGCGCACACGGGCAACCCCTCGGGGCGTTTCGAGCGGATCATCAGCAACGTGGTGTTGATGGGGATGGGCGAGCCTCTGCAGAACTATGATGCCGTGTTACCGGCGCTTCGCTTGATGCTCGACGACGATGCCTATGGCCTTTCAAGGCGCCGCCTCACCGTGTCGACGTCCGGCATGGTGCCGCAGATCGACCGCCTGGCGCGGGACTGTCCGGTCGCCCTGGCGGTTTCGCTGCATGCCCCCGACGATGCCTTGCGCGACACGCTGGTACCCTTGAATCGCAAGTACCCCCTGCGTGCCTTGATGGCCGCTTGCCAGCGCTACCTGCGAAGCGCTCCCCGGGACTTCATCACGTTCGAGTACGTCATGCTCGACGGCATCAACGACAGCGACCTGCAGGCGCGCAAGCTGGTGGGCCTGGTCGATGGCCTGCCGTGCAAATTCAATCTGATCCCGTTCAATCCGTTCCCGGGAGCCACAGTTCGCCGCTCTGCGCCTCAGCGCATTCAGGAATTCGCGGCCCGGCTGACGGCCGCTGGCATTGTGACGACGACGCGCAAAACACGCGGAGACCAGATCGACGCCGCGTGTGGGCAATTGGCCGGATCGGTCGACGATCGCACCGGTGTCGCCGGGCGGACCCCGGACTCCCGGGTTCGCACCGTGCCGCTGCGGGTGGCACATTGACGAGCCCCTCGTGATGCAAGGTGCTTCAGGCAAGTGGTTGATCCGGCTCGCCGCGCTCGGTCTGGTGACGGCTTTATTGGGCGGCTGCAAGACGACGACCACCGTGACCACGACTTCGGACACCTCCCGAGCCAGTGGAGCCAGCGCCGAGGGCGACCCGCACCGGCGCGCGGCCGTGCGGCTGCAGTTGGCCGCCGGCTACTACCAGAAGGGACAGCTGGAGGTTGCGCTCAAGGAGGCCAAGGATGCCACCGACCTGGACTCGAGCAACGCGTCGGCCTACGCGCTGCTGGGGTTGATCTACATGGCTCTGCAGCAGGACACCCAGGCCGAGGACAGCTTGCGCCGCGCCCTGGCGCTGAGCCCCAACGATCCCGAGCTCAACAATGATTTCGGCTGGTTCCTCTGCCGCACCAAGCGCGAGCGCGATTCACTGACCTACTTCGACCGGGCAGCCACCAATCGACTCTACGCAACCCCGGCCATGGCCTTGGAAAACGCCGGTATCTGCCTGACGCAGATCGGCGACAACGATCGGGCCGAAAAATACCTGATGAGGGCATTCGAGGCCGATGCGTCCTCTCCGGTGGCCAAGTTTCAACTCGCACAGTTGTATCTGCGCACCCACCATGTGGATCGGGCCCAGTTCTACTACGAGCTGCTGGCCAAAGGAGTGGAGTCGAATGCTCAAACGCTGTGGCTGGGAACAAGAATTGCTCATGCCAAATCGGACCTGAGCACACAGCGGAATCTGAGCGAGAAATTGCGCTCGCGCTTTCCTGACGCGCCCGAGACGGTCCTGCTGAACCGGGAGGCTTTCAATGAATGAGCCGGCCGCAGTCGAGCCGATGCCGGCGCCGTCCGAGGCTGGCGGTCGAATGGGGCCGGCAGGTTTCGGCTATACCCTGGCGCAGGCGCGCGTGCGCGCGGGTCTGAGCATCGAGCAGGCCGCGGCACGCATCCGGCTGCACCCGAAGCAATTGCAGGCCATCGAGAATGAGGATTTGCAGTTGCTGCCGGCCGCGGCCTATGTCAACGGCTTCGTGCGCAACTATGCGCGCGAGATCGGCATCGACCCCACCCCGCTGATCGACGACCTGAACTCCAAGCTCAAGCTCCGAGGCCTGGGTGGTCCCGAGCCGGATCTGGGAGCTGGGGGGCCGATGCACGGACCGCTGCTGGATGACCAGGGCTGGCGCCAACTGGTGCTGGCGGGGATCGTGATCGCCTTGATCTGCGCCGGGCTGATCGGTGTCTGGATGGCTCGTTCGCCTGATCGCGCTGGCGCGCCGGCCTCTGCTCCCGCCCGCACACCGGCCTCGTCGCCAGGCGCCGGGGCGGCGGTGCCCTCGGCGGGCAAGTCTGACGAAACGTCCCAAGCCGGTGAGGGCGCGGCCGCCTCAGTGGCTTCGCCGAATCCGGTCGTCGATGCAAGCGCGCCGGCGCCAACACCGGCGGCTCCCGCCCTCGATTCCAGCGCCAGTTCGAACGGCCCGTCCGGTGATGACAAATCGGCGGCACCCCCAAGGGCCTTGCCCGCCTCCGCGCTCAGCGCTTCGGAGGGCAAGCTGGGCGCCACGGCGGGCTCGCCCTCCGAAGCTCCAGGGGCGCCAGCGCCTGGAGCGAAGGAGGGTCGGATCCCGGTGGCAACGATGCCGCCGCCGGCTGGTGCAACCGGCGGCCTGTTGTTGCGCTTCGTCGAGCGATCGTGGGTCGAAGTCAGCCAGCCCGACGGTCGCGTGCTGTTGTCGCACATTGGCGAAGCCGGCAGCATCGAGCTGGTGAACGCCTCGGCCCCGCTGGTGCTGGTGATCGGGCGTGCCGATGCCGTCAAGGTCGAATACCATGGCCAAGCGGTGAACCTGAAGCCGTATGTGAACGCCACCAACGGGGTGGCGCGGGTGCTGCTCGCCGAGGGGGATGCGGTCAACGGAGGACAGAACAAGCGATGAACGCCCCCACATTCGAAGGCTTGGCTGCGACCGGTCCGTCGACGCGGCGTCGATCACGCCAGGTCGAATTGCGCTGGGGTTCGCACTCGGTGCGCTTGGGCGGGGATGCGCCGGTGATGGTGCAGGCGATGACGAACACCGATACGGCCGATCCGGTCGCCACGGCGATCCAGGTACGTGAGCTGGCAGCTGCCGGGTCAGAAGCCGTTCGGATCACCGTCAATTCGCCGGACGCAGCGCGCGAGGTGGCTTATCTGCGCGACATGCTCGATCGCGGCGGGCTCAGCGTCCCGCTGATCGGCGACTTCCATTTCAACGGACACAAACTGCTGACCCAGTTCCCGGACTGCGCGCAAGCACTGTCCAAGTACCGGATCAATCCGGGCAACGTGGGGCGCGGCGCACGCGGTGGTGACAACTTCGCCCAGATGATCGAGGTGGCGTGCCGCTACGACAAGCCGGTGCGCATCGGCGTGAACTGGGGCAGCCTGGATCAGGAGCTGCTGAAGGCGCTGATGGACGCCAACGCGAAGCTCGCCAGGCCGTGGGAGCTGAAGCAGGTGATGTACGAGGCGCTGGTGCGTTCGGCGCTCGAATCCGCGCAGGCCGCGCGCGACATCGGCCTCGACCCGAACCAGATCC
>DATBCI010000206.1:0-3809 GCA_036270555.1 Burkholderiaceae bacterium | reverse complement strand
TGAGAACCTACAACCTCAAATATCGATATTCCCCGCGGCCAACGCATTGGCCTCGATGAACTGCCGCCGCGGCTCGACTTCGTCGCCCATCAGCGTCGTGAAGATCGCGTCCGCGCCGATCGCGTCTTCGATCTGCACCCTGAGCAGCCGCCGCACCGCCGGGTTCATCGTGGTTTCCCACAGCTGCTCGGGGTTCATCTCGCCCAGGCCTTTGTAGCGCTGCTTGGCAACGCCGGCATCGGCCTGCGCCAGCAACCAGTTCATCGTGCCGCGAAAATCGCGGACCGGAGCATCCTTGCGCTTTTCGCCGGCGCCGCGCGCCACGCGCGCGCCCTCGCCCACCAGGCCGCGAAACTGCGCTGCAGCCGCCGATAGCGCGGCATAGTCGGCGCCCAGCACGAAATCCGCGTCGATGGAGCTGACCTTCACGTTGCCATGCTGGCGGCGCTCGATGCGCAGCGCGCAACGGTCGGTGTGCGGGTCACGCTGCGCGCGCACGTTCGCCGGGCCGGCGCCGTTGGTCGGCAGCGCGGCCATCAGCGCCCGGGCGCTCAGGGACGCGCTGGTGTCATCGCTCAGGTCGATGGCGACGCCCGCCATGATCGCCTCCAGCGCTCCGCGGTCGATCACGCGCGACAGCCTTTGCACGACCGTGTCGGCCGCCATGTATTGGCGCGCCAGCTCCGCCAGCGCCTCGCCGTCGAGTGGACGCTGTTCGTCCCAGGCGGCCTGATTCGCGTACAGCCGCGCCTCGTCCAGCGCCAGCTCGAGCATGTGCTGGGCCAGCTCGTGGTCGTCCTTCAGGTACCGCTCGCTGCGGCCGTGCTTGAGCTTGTACAGCGGCGGCTGCGCGATGTAAACGTGGCCGCGTTCGACCAGTTGTGGCATCTGGCGGTACAGCAGCGTCAGCAACAGCGTCCGTATGTGGGCGCCGTCGACGTCGGCGTCGGTCATCACGATGATCCGGTGGTAGCGCAGCTTGTCCGGATTGAAGTCCGGCCCAATGCTGGTTCCGAGCGCGGTGATGAGCGTCGCGATCTGCTCCGACGAGATCAGCTTGTCGAAGCGGGCCTTCTCGACATTCAACACCTTGCCGCGCAGCGGCAAGATCGCCTGGAATTTGCGGTCGCGCCCCTGCTTGGCGGAGCCGCCGGCCGAATCGCCCTCGACGATATACAGCTCGCATTTGGCCGGATCGCGCTCCTGGCAATCGGCCAGCTTGCCCGGCAACCCGGCGCCATCCAGCACCCCTTTGCGCCGCGTCATCTCGCGGGCGCGGCGTGCCGCCTCGCGCGCCCGCGCCGCATCGACGATCTTGCTGCAGATGATGCGTGCATCGTTGGGCCGCTCGAGCAGGAACGTTTCCAGCGCGCGCGCCACCACCTCCTCGACCGCCGGCCGCACCTCGGACGACACCAGCTTGTCCTTGGTCTGCGAGCTGAACTTCGGCTCGGGCACCTTCACGCTGAGCACGCAGGTCAGGCCTTCGCGCATGTCGTCGCCGGTTGTCTCGACCTTGACCCGCTTGGCGAACTCCTTCACCTCGATGTACTTGTTGAGCACGCGCGTCATCGCCGCGCGCAGCCCGGTGATGTGCGTTCCGCCATCCTTCTGCGGAATGTTGTTGGTGAAGGCGAGCAGATTCTCGACGTAGCCGTCGTTCCACTGCATCGCCACCTCGACCTGGATGCGCGCGCCAGGCGCTCCCGCGGTCGATTCGTCCACCGCGTAGAACACGTTGGGGTGCAGCAGCGTCTTGTTCTTGTTGATGTACTCGACAAAGCCCTTCACGCCACCAGCGAAGGCGAAGTCTTCCTCCTTGCCGCTGCGCTGGTCGATCAGGCGGATTCGCACGCCATTGTTCAGGAACGACAGCTCGCGCAAGCGCTTGCTGAGAATGTCGTTGTGAAACTCGATCGGCCCGAAGATCTCATCGTCCGGCAGGAAATGAACCTCGGTGCCGCGCTTCTCGGTCTCGCCAAGGACCCGCATCGGCGTGACCGACACGGGTGTGCCTTCCGGCTCGACCGTCTCGAGCATGCCTCCCTGCACCTCGCCGCGCTTGAACTCCAGGAAGTGCACGCGGCCGTCGCGACGCACGGTCAGCCGAAGCCACTTGGACAGGGCGTTGACGACCGACACGCCCACGCCATGCAAGCCTCCCGACACCTTGTAGCTGTTCTGGTTGAACTTGCCACCCGCGTGCAGCTCGGTGAGCGCGATCTCAGCCGCTGAGCGCTTCGGATCGTTCTTGTCGTCAAACTTGATGTCGGTCGGAATTCCGCGCCCGTTGTCGATCACCGAGATCGAGTTGTCGGTGTGAATGGTGATCACGATGTCGTCGCAAAAACCGGCCAGGGCCTCGTCGATCGAGTTGTCGACGACCTCGAACACCATGTGGTGCAGCCCGGTGCCGTCGTGGGTGTCACCGATGTACATGCCCGGACGCTTGCGGACCGCCTCCAGCCCCTCCAGGATCTGGATGCTCTCGGCACCGTAGTCGTTGGCCGGCGGCGCATCATGGCGGCCGTTGCCGTGACCGTTGCCATTGGATCCGTTGCCGGGCTGATTGCTGGGCGTGGGTACTGCAGACATGCTCAACTTCTCAAGAAGTGGTTGATATCAAGCTCTGTGCTCAGGGGTCGTTGCGTGCCGCGCCGTCAGATCCGCATCGGCATCACCACATATTTGAAGCGCTCCGAGTCGGGCAGCGTGACCAGTGCGCTGCCCAGCGCGTCGCCAAACGCGAATCGGAGCTGCTCGGTCTTCAGATTGGACAGTACGTCGAGCAGGTACGTGACGTTGAACCCGATGTCCAGAGGATCGCCGGGATAATCGATTTCGATCTCCTCGTTCGCCTCCTCCTGGTCCGTGTTGGTCGAGCTGATCTTCAACGACCCGGAGCCAAGCACGCAGCGCACGCCCTTGAACTTGTCGGTGGTCAGGATCGCCACACGCGACAGCGCCTGCGCGAGCGTTTCGCGACTGATCAGGAACTGCTTGGGATTGGAGGCCGGGATCACCTTCGTGTAGTCGGGAAACTTGCCCTCGACTAGTTTGGAGATGAACTCCACCGCACCGAACGACACGCGCACCTGACCACTGGCCATCTGAATTCGCACCGGCTCGTCGCCCTCCGGCAGCAGACGGGTCAGCTCGAGCACCGTCTTGCGAGGGATGATCACTTCCACCGGCCCTGATTCACCGTCGCGCGTCGTTTCGCACAGCGCCAGCCGATGCCCGTCGGTCGCAACCGCCCGCACCCGATTGCCATCGCACACCAGCAGCATGCCGTTCAGGTAGTAACGGATGTCCTGCGCCGCCATCGCAAAATGCACCATCGACAGCAGATGCTTGAAGGTCGAGGATGGCAACGTGAAATCGACATTGAATTCGGATTGACTGACGGTCGGGAACTCTTCGGCCGCCAGCGTCTGCAGGTTGAAGCGGCTGCGGCCGCACTGCACGGCCAGCCGCTTGTTCACCCAGGACAGCGTCACTTCGTCGTCGGGCAGCGCGCGCAGGATGTCGAGGAGTTTGCGCGCAGACACCGTGGTGGCTGCCGACTCCTTGCCACTGCACAGATCGGCCCCGGTCTGTATCTGGATCTCCAGGTCGGTTGCGGTGAACGACAGCCGTTCGCCATCCCGGCGAAGCAGGACATTGGCCAGGATTGGCAGGGTCTGCCGCCGTTCGACGATTCCGCTCACGACCTGCAAGGGCTTGAGCAAAGCATCCCGCGGCGCTTTGACAAGTTGCATTGCTTACATTCCTTTTCGTAATAGATAACTAATAATGAATGGCATTGC
>DATBCI010000205.1:0-17621 GCA_036270555.1 Burkholderiaceae bacterium | reverse complement strand
CTGGTGGGGCCGGTAGGATTCGAACCTACGCGCTTCGGATTAAGAGTCCGCTGCTCTACCAACTGAGCTACGACCCCCGCCCACGCGCCCTTCTCAATCCGGGATCGCGCGTCTCTCGAGTTGTTCTGCCGCTGTTCTGCTCTGTTGTCGGTCGGCAGGCGACGGCACACACCCGGATGATAAACGCCTAGGAACCTCCGAACCAGTTGTACCCCTGATCCTCCCAGTAGCCGCCCGGGTAGTCGTTGGTGACAAAGATCTCGACGATGTGCTTCGGATTCTTGTAACCGAGCTTGGTCGGCATCCGCAGCTTCATCGGAAAACCGTACTTCGGCGGCAGCGTCTGGCCGTCGTACGTGAGCGCCAGGATCGTCTGGGGGTGCAGCGCGGTCGCCATGTCGATGCTCTCGTAGTAGTCGTCGGCACATTTGAAACCGACGAACTTTGCGGTGAGGTCGGCGCCAACCCGGTTCAGGAAGTCCGCAAACGGGACCCCGCCCCACTTTCCGATCGCACTCCAGCCCTCGACGCAGATGTGGCGCGTCACCTGTTCCTGTTGCGGAAGCGTCGCCAGCTGCTCGAGGGTCCAGGAGCCGGGCTGGCGCACCCGTCCGCCCACCTGCAATCGAAAGCCGGCAGGATCGACCACCGGCACTTTCTCGATTTCGTAGAAGGCATTGAAGGGAAATGGCCGCGTGATCATGGATTCCGGGTAGGTCGCCGCCAATCGAGTCGGGTCGAACAGCCATGCCTGGACGCGGTCATTGAAGCGCGAAATCCTCATCAACAGCGATTCCGCCGTCTTGGAATCGGTCAGGTCGCACCCCGTCAACATCGCCAGGCTGCCCAGGGTGAGACCCCCTTGCAGGAATTGGCGCCTGGCCGGGACCGGCAGCAGCCGGCCGGCGTCTTTCAGCAGTTCCCGCCGGTCGGGGCCGGTGAGCGCCATGCGGGGTCGAAGCGGGTTGCGTGGAGTCATCGTTGCATCCTTTTCAGCGACCGACGATCATCGTCTTGAACGTCCTGGGCACCAACGCGACCATCGTCACGTGCACCAGGAAGAAAAAGACCAGCCCGCACATCGCCACGAAGTGCACCAGGCGCGCCGTGTCGTACCCGCCCAGCAGCGCGCGCAGCCAGGGAAACTGGACCGACTTCCAGAGCACCAGCCCGGAAAGCACCATCAGCACCAGCAGGATCACCGCTCCGATGTAGGCCGCCTTCTGCACGGCGTTGTAGCGGGACGGATCGTCATGGCTCAGGTGGCCGTGCAATGCGGCGCCGAAATCGGAAACCAGCTGGCGGACCGACAGCGGCCAGAAGCGGGAACGCACCCGGCCGCTCAGGATGTTCAGCAGCAGATAGACGACCCCGTTGACCCCCAGCAGCCACATCGCCGCGAAGTGCCATTGCAGCGCGCCGCCGAGCCAACCGCCGAGCGTGATCGAGTTGGGAAAACGGAATTCGAAAAGCGGCGAAGCGTTGTAGATGCGCCATCCGCTCATCACCATCAGGATTGCGCCCAGCACGTTCAGCCAATGCGTCACCCGCACCCAGGCTGGTTGCACGACCGGATCGCGACCCGTTCGGCTCCCGGCCGGCCCTGGTGACGACGCCATTACGGTGGACATCGATCGACCCCTCTCTGTTTCACATTGTGGCGCAAGCAGCCGCCCTCGGGCTAGTCCGTCATCGCGGCGGCGCCTGCGGCTGGCTTGCGCCAGGCGCACCGCCTGACGCCTGGCACGAACCCAACGGGAGCTCCAGTGCCTGCAGCACGGCGCCTGACGAGGCATCTTGCGCGATCGCGACCAGCGTTGCGTCGCCCGTGTCTGCCGGCACCTGGATTTCCGTCGCCAGCGGCTGGCGTTGCGAGGGAAACGGACCATCCCAGGCGCGCACCACATGGTCGTTGCGAAGCCGGTTGCCATTGTTTTCACCGGCCCGCACATCAGTGAGGTACCCGCTGCGTTTGACCGCCAGCAGCAACTGCGGATCGCGCGCCGATGCGTCCGCCGACCAGTTCACCTGCACCGCCAGGCGCTGGTCGCGCCGGTCGCCGCTGGTCGATGCAATCCAGTGGGCCTGCAAGTCGATGTTGGCTTTGGCGGTGCGTCCATTCACCGCTTTCAGCGCCGCGGCGAACTGCTCGCGATGGCCCCAGTCGGCAAGCTCCGAGCCGCCCAGGAAGACCTCCGGCGTATACACGGTGCCGCTGCCGTTGTGGCTGGCCAGCCGGCGCTGGCGCTCGTTGAATTCCTTGCGCGCGAACGGATCCTTCCAGCCGATGTAGTCCCAATAGCCGACGTGAAGCGCGAGCGGGACCGCGTGCAGCGGCGCTTCCAGCGGCCGCAGCTGGGACAGCCACTGGTCGGCCGGCGGGCAGCTGGAGCACCCCTGCGACGTGTACAACTCGATCAACGCGACCGTGTAAGGCGGGCTGACGGCGCGGCAGATCTCGGCGGCGGGCGCCACCGTGCTCGCCAACGCCATCGCCGCCAGGGTTGCACCCAGGGTGAAGTTCATCGCGTCACCGTGACGCCTGAGACGCGCCGACCAGCACGGGCGTCGTCTGGTACAGGTCCGGATAGATCCGCTTCAGGTTCTCGACCTTGGGCAGATCGTTGAACGCGATATACGGATGATCCGGGTGCAGCGTCGCGAAGTCCTGGTGGTAGTCCTCGGCCGGATAGAAGCCGTTGAAGGCGTCGATTCGGGTGACGATCGGGTGGTGGAACACGCCGGCGTGGTCCAGCTGGGCAACGTACCCCTGCGCCACGCGCCGCTGACTGTCGTTCATCACGAACACGTCCGAGCGGTACTGCGTGCCGCTATCCGGACCCTGCCGGTTCAGCTGGGTCGGATCGTGCGCCACCGAAAAATAGATCTGCAGGATGCGGCCATAACTGATCTGGTGCGGATCGAAGGTGATCCTCACCGACTCGGCGTGTCCGGTGCGCCCGCTGCTGACGGTCTCATACTGGGCGGTCGAGCTCGCACCGCCGGCGTAACCCGAGAGCACCTGCTTGACGCCCTTGACGTGCTGAAAGACGGCCTGAACGCCCCAGAAGCAGCCGCCGGCGAGCACGGCGGTTTCCTGAGCGCTGCCCGTGGCAACGGGCTCGTCCACCGCAGGGGCCGGAATCGCCGTGGCCGGCTCGGCACAGGAGGCAAGGGCCGGCCCCATCGCCGCGATCAGCGCCGGCACAGCAAAACGGGCCAGGGGGCTGAGTAATCTCTTAGCGAACGACATGGTGCAACTCCTTTGAGGTGTCGGCAGCCTTCAGGCCGTCGGAACGAACTTCAGTGCCACGCCATTGATGCAGTAGCGCAGGTGCGTCGGCGGCGGTCCGTCGTCGAACACGTGGCCGAGGTGGCCCCCGCAACGCGAGCAATAGACGGCGGTGCGAACCATTCCAAAGCTGCTGTCGCGGCTGCTACCCACCGCGCTCGGCAGGGGTTGCCAAAAGCTCGGCCAGCCGGTGCCACTGTCGAACTTGGTCGTCGAAGAGAACAGCGCCTTGTCGCACCCGGCGCACACGAACGTGCCAGCCCGCTTTTCGTGATTCAGCGGGCTGGTGAACGGCCGCTCGGTGCCTTCCTGGCGCAGCACGTCGTACTGAGCGGGCGACAACAGCGCACGCCATTCCTGGTCGCTGTGGCTCACCTCGAATGCGGCGCCCGACGGCGCCGTCGCGCCGGAGCCCTCGCTCGAGCGCGTCGTTTCCAGTAGCGCCAGGCCGCAGCCAGCTGCCACCGCACCAGCACCCGCAATCAGAAATCCGCGTCTTGTAGCCATGATCCGTTTCTCCAGGTGCTTCAGCTCGCCATTGGTCGCGGCTGGCGCCAGATTCTTACTCCTAATTCGGGATCAAGGAGAGCCCGCAGGCAGGTATCGCCGGGCGGATAAACTGCCTCGCCTTGTCGGTCAACCGGCCTTCGGAGGGTGTTCCATGCCGTCGTTCGACGTCGTCTGTAAGCCTAATCTGGTCGAGCTGCACAATGCCGTCGATCAGGCCAATCGCGAGATATCGAATCGCTTCGATTTCAAGGGTTCCGATGCCAGGGTTGAACTGGCCGAAACCGAGTTAGTCCTTTTTGCGGACGACGAGTTCAAGCTGGGACAGGTGCGTGACGTTCTGCTCGCCAAGCTCGCCAAGCGGTCGGTCGACGCTCGATTCCTGGAGCTGGACTCGCCACCCCAGAAGATCGGCTCCGACAAACTGAAACAGGAAGTGCCTGTGCGTAACGGCCTGGAGACCGTGCTGGCTAAACGCATCGTGCAGCTGGTGAAGGACAGCAAGCTCAAGGTCACCGCCAGCATCCAGGGCGACGCGGTTCGGGTGGCCAGCGCCAAGAGGGACCTGCTGCAGGAATCCATCAGCCTGCTGCGGAGCAAAGTCACCGACGTGCCGATCGGCTTTGACAATTTTCGCGACTGAGGGGACCTTTGCGCTGGGCCCGTCCCGCCTCGCAGACGGCGCGCCTTGAGAGTGCGTTTATAACCATAGGGTCATCCAAGACTCTGCGGGCGTAATGGTGTACTCGGAACCGCCATAGAACGCCTCCGGTATTCACCCTAGCTGGCGTGCGGTTGATACCCACATGGGTCCGGCGGGCCGACTACTCGAGGCGATCCGCTCCTAAGATGTCGTACGTAGCCAGTACATGGCAAACTCCGTCCGGGCTAGCGCAATCCGGCGATATTCACTCGAGCGAGGAGAGCTTACCGGTGTCTGGGTGACCACTTGGGCCGTTCGGTGGTTTCCGGCGCCAACAGCCAACTTGATCGCGGGAGCGCTCGATGCCAATAAACATAACCCCGGGGAGTGTTCAATTGAAGAGCATCATCGAGATAGAGCCGATGCGCAGTTCCGCATCGACCACCGCACTGCTGCGCGAGCTGGTCGAGCACCTGCGCCAGCATCGCACCGAGCTGCGCGAGGAATGGGCGCGGCGCATCACCGAAGCGAAGGTGCTGACGGCGATGTCCGACGCGGAGATCTTCGCCGAAGCCACCTCGGTGTACGACAACTATGTGGCGGCGCTGGAAACAGGCACGTTCGAAGCGCTGCAGACGTATTCGCGCAACCTCTCGGAACGGATCATTCCACGCGGGGTGGAGACCCACGAGGTGGTGGGTATCGTGTTGCTGCTGCGCGACGTGCTGGCGCGCTCGCTGTTTGCCAAGTATCAGAGCGATTTTCAGTTGCTGAACCAGATCCTGGACGCCTACGAGCCGGCGGCCAACCGGATCGCCAACACGGTGGCGGTCGGGTTCGTGCAGGAGCGCGAGCGGATCATCCGCGAGCAGCAGGAGGCGATCCGCGAGCTGTCCACGCCGGTGCTGCAGGTGCGCGAGCGACTCCTGATCCTGCCCATCATCGGCGTGATCGACCCGCAGCGGGCGCGCCAGTTGACCGAGCAGCTGCTGCGCGGCATCCGCGCCAATCGGGCCCGGGTCGTGGTGATCGACATCACGGGCGTGGCAGCGATGGACTCGCATGTGGCCAACCACCTGGTGCAGACGGTGGAGGCGTCGCGCCTGCTGGGCGCCACCGTGATCGTCACGGGACTGTCGCCGGAGATCGCGCAGACCCTGGTGAAGATCGGCGTGGATCTGGGCAAGATGAATACGGTGGGCGACCTGCAGGGTGGCATCGAGGAGGCCGAGCGCTTGCTCGGCTACAAGGTCGTCCCGTCCGAGGCCGCTGCGCAAATTTCGGGCCTTCGCGAAGAACCCTGAGGCGAGCACATGGCCGTCCCGATCCTGAAACAGGCGCAGTACCTGATCGCAACGATCCAATCGGCTCTGACCGACGAGGATCTGCTGTTGCTGCAGACAGCGCTGGTGGAGAAAGTCGGCAAGTTCCGGTCGCGCGGTGTGATCGTGGACGTGACAGCGCTGGACGTCCTCGATTCATTCGCTTCGCGCACCTTGCGCGATGTCGCGCACATCATCCGCTTGCGCGGTGCCGAGACGGTGATTGTCGGGGTTCAACCCGAAGTGGCATTCGCCATGGTGCAGTTGGGCATTACGCTCGAAAAAGTTCCCACAGCGCTCGACCTTGAAGAAGGACTCGCCTACCTCGACAAGAAGCTCCAGCATGCCCGAGCAGCAACTTGACGTCGATGCGGAGTATCGGGTCCCGGTGGCATCGGTCAACGACATCGTCACGGCACGTCTGCAGGGGCGCGTGCTGGCGGAGCGCCTCGGGTTTTCCCCCGGCGAAGCCACGCTGGTGGCCACGGCGATCTCGGAGCTGGCGCGCAACATCGTCCAGTACGCCGGCAACGGCAACATCGAGCTGCGCTCGACCGTCAACGGCTCGCGGCGCGGCATCGTGGTGGTGGCACGCGATCGCGGCCCTGGCATAGCGGATCTGAAGCTAGCCGTCCGCTCCGGCTATTCGACTTCGGGAGGCTTGGGCCTGGGGCTGCCGGGCGTTCGGCGGATTGTCGATGACTTTCAGATCGTTTCAAATCGCCACGACGGCACGACCGTCACGGTCATCAAATGGAGAAACTGAGGACGCCAACGCTGCAATGGGGCGTCGCCGCGGCGCCGCTGCCGGGTCAGACCGAATCGGGCGATCGGTA
This sequence comes from Burkholderiaceae bacterium, assembly GCA_036270555.1. Taxonomy (GTDB): domain Bacteria; phylum Pseudomonadota; class Gammaproteobacteria; order Burkholderiales; family Burkholderiaceae_F; genus VBCK01. The sequence goes on along the minus strand of DATBCI010000205.1, from coordinate 11,021 downwards.
CCTGGTCGAGCCGTTCTACGACGGCATGCTGGTCGCGGTGGTGGACGCGCTTGGCCACGGCCACCGGGCCTCGCTGATCGCAGTGCAGGCGGTCGATACGCTGACCCGAAACTCGCACGACAGCGTCACCGGGCTGATCCTGCGCTGCCATGAGGCGCTGCGCCAGCGCTACGGGGCTACCATCAGCCTGGCGTCGTTCGACTGGCCGTCGCGGCGGTTGACGTGGCTCGGTGTCGGCAACGTGGCAGGCGTGCTGGTGCCGCACCACTTCGCAGCCGGCGCACCGGTGCGGCGCCTGCTGGTGCGCGGAGGCGTGGTCGGCGGTGATCTGCCGGACCTGCACCCGATCACGATCGACCTGACCCCTGGCGATACGCTGATCCTCGCCACCGACGGTATCGACGAGGACTTCGCGGACGAGTTGCCGGAAGACCTGGCGCCGCAACCTCTGGCCGAACACATATTCGCCCACTACGCAAAAAGCACCGACGACGCACTGGTGCTGGTCGCGCGATACCGCATGGAAGAGATCGAACATGAACATTGACCGCTTCGGCAGGAGCTACCAGGACGCCCTGCAAAGCTACCTGCGGGATCTGGGCGAGGAGCATCTGCACCGCGCCTACGAAATGGGTCGCGACGCGCTGGTCGGGGGCCTTGGCATTCTGGAGGTGTCTGCCTGGCACCATCACGCCCTGCGGCATCTGCTGACGATCGATGAACCCGCTGCTCGCAAGCGGGCGTGTGAAGCAGCGGGCCGCTTTCTGGCCGAATCCCTGTCTCCGTTCGAGATGAGCCACCGCGGCACGCGCGAGGCAGCCCTGGCGCTGCAGCGGCTGAACGAAACGCTGGAGAACGAAGCCAAGCGGATCGGTCAGGCGCTGCACAACGAAGCCGGGCAATTGCTCGCATCCGTGCACATCGCGCTGGCCGAGCTGGCGCCCACGCTGCCGCCGTCCGCGCGCGAGCAGGCGGCCGAGATCGTCAAGCTGCTGAAAGATTCGGAAGACTCCCTGCGCGACCTGTCGCACGAATTGCGCCCGATGGTGCTGGAAAACCTCGGGCTGCTGCCGGCGCTGCGCAGCCTGGCGGAAAAGGTCTCGCGACGGAACAAGCTTTCAATCCTGGTCAGTGGCAATAATCATGTCCGCATGCCGCCCTCGATCGAATCCGCGATCTATCGCTGCGCGCAAGAAGGGCTCAATAATGCGGTCAAGCACGCGCGCGCGCGCAACGTGCGAATTCGCGTGCGATGCGGGTCGCGCCGGGCGAGTTGCATCGTGCAGGACGATGGGGTGGGCCTTTCAAGACCATTGCGACGGGAGGAAAACACGGGCCTTGGCCTGATCGGGATCCGCGAGCGCCTGAGCACACTGGGCGGGTCGTTCCGGATCGTTTCGCGCCCTCCACGCGGAACGACCTTGCTGCTGATGATTCCTTTGGGGTCATGACGATGAGACGCCGTGTGTTGATTGCGGACGACCACCAGATCGTGCGGCAGGGGCTGCGGGCGCTGCTCGAGAAGGCCGGCCATGTGGTGGTGGCAGAGGCCGCCAATGGGCGGGAAGCCGTCGACCTGACGGTCCAGCAACAGGTCGATATCGCGGTGCTCGATCTGCTGATGCCGATATTGAACGGCGTCGACGCGGCGCGCGAGCTGGTGCGCGCCTCGCCCCAGACCAAGACCATCCTGCTGACGATGCACTCCGACCGGCCATACGTGGTGGAAGCGATGCAGGCCGGAGCCAAGGGTTATGTCTTGAAGACGCAAGCCGCCGAGGACCTGGTGCGCGCCATCGACGAAGTGTCAAGAGGTGCCGTCTACATCAGTCCCGCGGTGGCCGTTTCGCTGGTGGACGCGATCCTCGACCGGGATGAGTCCGGAGCGAAGGACCTGACCGCACGCGAACGCCAGATCCTGCAGCTGATCGCGGAAAGCAAATCCACCAAGCAGATCGCCCGCATCCTGGATATCAGCTACAAGACGGCTGAGTCGCACCGGTCGCGCCTGATGAAAAAGCTCGATATCCACGAAACCGCCGGCCTGGTTCGCTACGCGGTACGGCGAGGCCTGGTACAGCTCTGATCAAGCTCAGGTATTTCCTGGCGACCGGCTGGATGTAACGCCGGATGGGCTAAGCCTACCCCGGGATGCAAACTTTAGCGGTCCTGTCTCTCGTATCACGCCGCAAAAATGCTCAATCAAGCAGGTTCGAACGCCAACTGCCCGAGTGCGCAGGCGGATCAGAAGCCGGCACCTGGGGCCTTCGAAACCAGGCATCCTGCCGATTTCATGCGCCTGTCCGGAGATGAGATCGAGCGCCTGATCGGATTGTGCGAAGCGCCCGCCACGCTGTGGCGCCGCGATGCGGAGGCTGCGCGCGAGCCCGAACCCTTCGGAATGATTGCATGATCCGCAACGCCCCCGGCGCTCGCGGCGCTTTGCGCGATCGGCCCGGGACCCTGCAGGGCTACGTGCCCATCGAGCATCCTTTGCGACCAGTGCGCTCAGTGCTGGACGCGGCCCTTGGGTGGATTCACCCGTGGCTTTACTCGGCTGGGGCACCTGCCCTGCGCGGCTCGCTCGCACCGGAGCAGGTCGTTCGCGCAGTGCTGCTGCAATTGCTGTTCGCGATCCGTCGTGATCGCCAGCTGGTGGAGCAGGTCTGGTACAGCGTGCTGTTCCGCTGGTTCGTCGGCGTCCGGCTCGATGAGCCGAAGTGGGACCTCGAGGCATTTGGCGCAGTCCGCCAGCACCTGCTGATGCAGGACGGCGTCCGCGAGGCACTGCTGGTTGGACTGACCGAAGCGCATCGCGTCGGGCTCATCACCGCGGAAACCCTGGCAGCGCGCCGCCGCGAACTGGGTCAGTTCGCCTCGGGAGTCACGGTGGGCGTTGGACAGCCCGGCGTCCTGCCCTTGGGATCAGGGCAGTAAAAGATCAGGCCGCCTCGACGTTCGCACGCGTAATCGCTGCGTCGGACAGGCCGGCGCCGACAAGCCTCTGTTGGGCCAGGAACTGCTCGGTCGCGGCACGCCACGAGAAGCGCTCAGCCCACTCGCGACAGCGGGAGCGGTCGATGCGCAGTGCGCGCAATGCAGCGCGCCGCAGTTCCGTGTCGAGCGCCGCGGCGTCGGAGCCGCCCACCACGTCCATCGGACCCTGCACTGGAAACGCGGCCACCGGCGTTCCGCAAGCAAGCGCCTCCAGCATCACCAGCCCGAACGTGTCGGTCAGGCTCGGAAACACGAACGCCTCGACACTCGAGTACAGCTGAGCCAGCGCTTCGCGGTCCAGCACGCCGACGAAGCGGACGTCCGGGAAACGGCGGCCCAGCAGTTCCAGCGACGGCCCCACGCCGGCGACGATTTTCGACCCGGGCAGGTCCAGCTTCAGAAAAGCCTCGATGTTCTTCTCGACCGAAACGCGGCCCACGTACAGGAAGCGCGGGCGCGTCAGTCGCTCCACCAGGGGCGACGGTTCGCCACGCGGACGGAACACGTCCAGGTCGACTCCGCGCGTCCAACGCGCCACGTTGTGAATGCCCCACGCGGCCAGCTCGCGCTCGACTTCGGCGGTGGGCGTCAGCACGCGCCAGGCTGGGGCGTGGAACCAGCGCAGAAAGCGGTACACCCAGCGCTCAGGCGTGCCAAACATCGCCCGCAGGTACTGTGGAAATCGCGTGTGGTAGGCGGTCGTAAACGGCACGTCGTGCTTTACGCAATAACGCCGTGCGGCCTGCCCTAAAGGCCCTTCGGTCGCCACGTGGATCACATCGGGGGCGGTCTCATCGATCCGGCGGGCGACCTTTCGATACGGCAGCAGCGACAATCGGATTTCACCGTAGCCCGGGCAGGGCACCGTTGTAAATTCCAGCGGGGTGATGACATCGCAGTCGTGCCCGGCACGGTGCAGTTCCCGGTGGGTCGCCTCGATAGTGCGCACGACGCCGTTGACCTGCGGATGCCAGGCATCAGTGACGGTTAAAACCCGGACCGGGCGTCGCGCCGCCAGCGGTGCGGGGCTCGTCAAGCGGTCGATCCCGTGGGTCGCCGTTGCGGTAAGAGGCCCATCATCCATCACGTTGCCGGCACCGTTGCGTTGGGCTGCCCTTCGTCTTCCGTTTCCGCGTCGTCCCAGCGAGGAACACGCTCGCCGGGGGCGTGGATGCTGTCCCAGGTCACGACCTCGAGCTGGCCGTCCAGCCTCTCGACGATCGCCGTCAAGCTTTCGACCCAATCGCCGGAGTTGCAGTACAGAAGACCGTCGATGGTGTGGATTTGCGCCTTGTGGATGTGTCCGCACACAACTCCGTCGAAACCGCGCCGTCTGGCCTCGCGCACCAGGACGTACTCGAAATCGCTGATGAAGCTCACGGCGTTCTTCACCTTGTGCTTCAGGTACTGTGACAGCGACCAATAGCTGAAGCCGAGCCGCGCCCGCATCGCGTTGAAGTGCCGATTGGTCCAGAGCAGCCAGTCGTACAGCCGGTCGCCCACGTGGGCCAGCCATTTGGCGTGCCGGATGACGCCGTCAGCCAGGTCGCCGTGCACGACCCACAAACGTCGCCCATCGAGCAGCGTATGCACGGCTTCTTCGCTGATCGCGACGTCACCAAAATTCAAGCCGCAGAACTGCCGCGCCATTTCGTCGTGATTGCCCGGCACGTAGGTGACGTGCGTGCCCTTGCGAGCCCGACGCAGCACCTTCTGGATGACGTCGTTGTGCGTCTGATGCCAGTAGAAGCGAGTGCGAAGGGCCCAGCCATCCAGGATGTCCCCGACCAGGTAGAGGTATTCGGATTGGTGGTAACGCAGGAAATCGAGCAGGTGCTCGGCCTTGCAGCCCGGAGTCCCCAGATGTACGTCTGAAATGAAAATGGCTCGTACGCGGGAGACCGGCTGGGAAGTGACGGGTGTCCGCCTGGTGCCGGAGCTGGCCACCGAAGAGTCGTGCGATGAGGCAGCTGCGAAGCGAGACAGGACCAGTTGAACCCCGCCGATGGTACGGGCTGTTGGCCTGACTCTATGCGATCCTCATGACGAGTGAATGACAACTACTCGGTTTGACTAAGGCCCGTGCGGGTCTCCGCATCGACCCAGGCGAGATACTCTGAGCTTCCGCCTTGTACCGGTATCGCCACGATTTCCGGAACGGAGTACGGGTGCAGCTGGCGCAGCCGCGCTTCCAGAGCTGAATAGCGCTCGCGCGTCGTCTTGATCAGCAGTGTGATCTCGGTCGCTTCCTCGATCGACCCTTGCCAGCGGTAGGTCGATTGAACCGGCCCGAACTGATTCACACAGGCCGCCAGCCGTTCCGCGACCAACTCGCGCCGAATGCGCGATGCCGTGGCTTCATCCGGACAGTTGGTCAGAACCAGCAGCACGCCGCAGTTCGACACACGTCCACGGGGAGCGTTGGCTATTTGCTGGCAGGGGCAGGCGATTCGGCCGCCGCTTCGGGCTGCGGCCGATCGACCAGTTCCACCAGTGCAAGCGGCGCGTTGTCGCCGACGCGAAACCCGAATTTCAGGATCCGCGTGTAGCCGCCGCTGCGCTGCTTGTACCGCGGCCCCAATTCTTCGAACAGCTTCACGACCACGTCGCGATCGCGCAGCCGGTCGAAGGCCAGGCGTCGGTTGGCCAAAGTGGCCTCCTTGCCCAGCGTGATCAGCGGCTCGACCACCCGGCGAAGCTCTTTGGCCTTCGGCAACGTGGTGCGGATCAGTTCGTGGCGCAACAGCGAGTTCGACATGTTGCGCAGCATCGCGAGGCGATGGCTGGTGGTGCGGTTCAGCTTCCGCAGTCCGTGTCCGTGGCGCATCGGATTTAACCTTTACTTTTCCAGACCGACGGGCGGCCAGTTTTCCAGCTTCATTCCAAGCGTCAGTCCGCGCGCCGCCAGCACTTCCTTGATCTCGTTGAGCGACTTGCGGCCCAGGTTCGGCGTCTTCAGCAGCTCGTTCTCGGTGCGTTGGATCAGGTCGCCGATGTAGTAGATGTTCTCAGCCTTCAGGCAGTTGGCCGAACGGACCGTCAGCTCCAGGTCGTCGACCGGCCTCAGCAGGATCGGATCGACCGACGGCGAAGTGCGCTGCGACAGCACCGGCTCGGCGGTGCCCTCGAGGGCTGCGAACACCGACAGCTGCTCGACCAGGATGCGCGCCGACTGGCGCACCGCCTCTTCCGGCCCGATCGCACCGTTGGTCTCGATCGTCATGACCAGCTTGTCCAGGTCAGTGCGCTGTTCCACGCGCGCGCTCTCGACCGTGTAGCTGACCCGCCGCACGGGCGAGAACGAGGCGTCCATCACGATCCGCCCGATCGTTTTGCTGTGGTCGTCGCCGAACGCCCGCACGTTGCCCGGCACGTAGCCGCGCCCCTTTTCGACCTTCATCTGGATCTCCAGCCGTCCACCCGCGGTCAGGTGCGCGATCAGGTGTTCCGGATTGACGATCTCCACATCATGGGGCAGCTCGATGTCCGACGCCCGTACCACGCCTTCGCCTTCCTTCTTCAGCGTCAGCGTGACCTCGTCGCGGTTGTGCAGCTTGAAAACGACCCCCTTCAGGTTCAGCAGGATGTCGACCACATCCTCGCGCACGCCATCGATCGTCGAGTATTCGTGCACGACGCCGGTGATCTGGGCCTCGGTCGGGGCGTATCCGACCATGGAGGAGAGCAGGATCCGGCGCAGCGCGTTGCCCAGCGTGTGTCCGTATCCGCGCTCGAACGGCTCCATCGTGACGATGGCGGAGTGCGGACCGATCGATTCGACTTCAATAGCCCGTGGTTTCAAAAGACCTGCATTGCTCATCGACAATTTCCCTTTCCAATACCCTCGGCTCGTTACACCGATAAGGCTGGCTCAGACAAAGAAAACAAACCCGTTAACGCGAATACAGCTCGACCACCAGCGATTCGTTCACATCCTGCGCGACGTCGCCGCGCTCGGGCGCCGACTTGAAGCGACCCTCGAACTTTTTCGGATTCACATCGACCCAGGACGGAAAGCCGCTCTGCTCGGCCAGCGACAGGGCCTCCTGGATGCGCGCCTGCGTGCGCGCCGCTTCGCGCACGCTGATCGTATCCCCGGCCTCGACCAGCATCGAAGCCACGTTGGTGACCCGGCCGTTCACGACGATGGCGCGATGCGAGACCAGCTGGCGCGCCTCCGACCGCGTCGATCCGAATCCCATCCGGTACACCACGTTGTCCAGGCGCGATTCGAGCAGCGAAATCAGATTGGAACCCGTGTTGCCCCTGCGCCGCCCGGCCTCGGCGAAATAGCGCCGGAACTGCCGCTCGAGCAGTCCGTACATCCGCTTGATCTTCTGCTTCTCGCGCAGCTGCACCCCGTAGTCCGACAGCCGCGCGCCGGAAATGCGCCCGTGCTGCCCGGGCTTGCTGTCGGCCTTGCACTTGCTGTCGAGCGAGCGGCGCGCGCTCTTCAAAAAGAGGTCCGTGCCCTCGCGCCGAGAAAGCTTCAGTTTCGGTCCGGTATAGCGTGCCATGTGCTGATTTCCCGCTGACTTGTTTGTGCCGCCGGCCCGTTACCGCGCCTTTGCCAGATTGTCGTAGCCCACCGTTTTCTCCCGTAAAGCCCCGCGTTGCATTGCTGTGTTGTATTGCGCACTCAGACCCGGCGCCGCTTGGGCGCCCGGCACCCGTTGTGGGGAACCGGCGTGATGTCCTGGATCGATGCAATCCGGAAGCCGCACGCGTTCAAGGCCCGCACCGACGACTCGCGTCCCGGCCCGGGTCCCTTGATCCGCACCTCCAGATTCTTGACCCCGCACTCGAGGGCGGCGCGCCCGGCCGCTTCGGCCGCGACCTGAGCGGCGAACGGGGTCGACTTGCGCGAGCCCTTGAAACCGGCCCCGCCGCTGCTCGCCCACGACAGCGCATTGCCCTGCCGATCGGTGATCGTGATGATCGTGTTGTTGAACGAGGCATGGATGTGCGCGATGCCCTCAGCCACGTTCTTCTTGACCTTCTTGCGAACGCGCTGGCCGCTCGTTTGCTGCTGGCTCGGATTTCGACTGGCCACCCTCAGACTCCTTTCTTCAATGCCACGCCCGCTTTGCGCGGTCCCTTGCGCGTACGCGCGTTGGTGCGCGTGCGCTGGCCGCGCACCGGCAGGCCCTTGCGGTGCCGCACGCCGCGGTAGCACCCGAGGTCGATCAGGCGCTTGATGGACAGCTGTACCTCGCGGCGCAGGTCACCCTCAACCGCGAAGCGCGACACCGCCTCGCGGATCCGCTCGAGCTCGCCATCGGTGAGCTCCTTGACCTTCTTCGAATGAGGGATCCGAACCGCGTCCAGGATGGCGCGCGCACGCGCGCGACCGATGCCGAAGATCGCCGTCAGCCCGATCTCGGCATGCTGTTGCGGTGGAATGTTGATGCCTGCAATCCGCGCCATGGTCGTTCCTCAGCCTTGCCGCTGCTTGTGGCGCGGATCGGTGCAAATCACCCGCACCACGCGCTTGCGCCGTATCAGCTTGCACTTGCGGCACATCTTCTTCACCGAAGCCATCACTTTCATTCCGTCTCTCCGATCTCTATATTCAGCAAATGGCGCCAGCCATTTGCTGCTTCAACTTTCCCCTCGCCCCTGCGGGGAGAGGGGGAAGGGGTGAGGGGCAAACAGCTCGAGCGCGCCACTACCCTCACCCTGGCCCTCTCCCGCTGCGCGGGAGAGGGGAACTTCCTCTCTGATCCCAGCCCTCTCCCGCTGCGCGGGAGAGGGGAAATTTCACTTTGCCCTGAACACGATGCGGGCACGGCTCAGGTCGTAGGGCGTCAATTCGACCGTCACCTTGTCGCCGGGCAGGATCCGGATGTAGTGCATCCGCATCTTTCCCGATATGTGTCCGAGCACGACATGCCCGTTTTCCAGCTTTACACGAAACGTTGCGTTCGGGAGGTTCTCGAGTATCTCTCCCTGCATCTGGATGACGTCATCCTTGGCCATCTCTGCTATCGCGTCAGCCCCGCGCCGCCGAGCCCGCGGAAATTGGCCTTCTTCAACAGCGACTCGTACTGATGCGTCATCAAGTACGCCTGCACCTGGGCCATGAAGTCCATCGTCACGACGACGACGATCAGCAGCGAGGTTCCGCCAAAGTAGAACGGAACGCTCCAGCGCAGGTACAGGAACTCCGGCACCAGGCACACCATCGTGATGTATATGGCGCCGACCAGCGTCAATCGCAAGAGGATCTTGTCGACGTGGCGCGCGGTCTGGTCGCCCGGCCGTATTCCAGGCACGAACGCGCCGCTCTTTTTCAGGTTGTCCGCCTGCTCCTTGCTGTTGAACACCAGGGCCGTATAGAAGAAACAGAAGAAGATGATCAAGCTGGCGTACAACAGCAGGTACAGCGGCTGACCGTGCTGGAGCGCCGCCGCCAGGTCGCGAATCCATCGGGTCGAGTCGCCGGATGAAAACCAGCTCGCCATCGTGGCCGGGAACAGCACGATCGAGGACGCAAAAATCGGCGGGATCACGCCCGACATGTTCAGTTTCAGCGGCAGATAGGAGCTTTGGCCGCCATAAACGCGGTTGCCGACCTGGCGCTTGGCATAGTTCACCAGGATGCGCCGCTGGCCGCGTTCGACGAACACCACGAAGCCGGTGACCAGCACGATCAGCGCAACGATCGCGAAGAACGACAGGTAGCCCAGCGCCCCGGTGCGTACCAGCTCGAACATGCGCCCCAACGCGCCAGGCAAGCCGGCGGCAATGCCCGAGAAAATGATGATCGATATGCCATTGCCCAGGCCTCGCTCGGTGATCTGCTCGCCCAGCCACATCAGGAACAGGCACCCGGTAACCAGCGAGATCACGCCGATGAATTCGAACTGGAACCCGGGCTGGATCACCAGATTGGGGACCGACTCGATCGCCTTGATCGCCATCCACGATTGGATGGTCGCGACCCCGACGGTGGCATACCGCGTGTACTGAGTCACCTTGCGACGGCCCGATTCGCCCTCCTTGCGCAACGCTTCCAGCGAGGGCAGCACGTACGTGAGCATCTGCAGGATGATCGAAGCCGAGATGTACGGCATGATGCCGATCGAAAAGATCGAGAAGCGGCCGAGCGCTCCGCCGGCAAACATGTTCAGCAGGCCGAAGATCCCGCCCTGCTGCGACTGAAAGAATTTACGGAATTCGTCCGGGTCGATCAGCGGCACCGGAATGTGCGTGCCGATCCGGTACACGACAAGCGCCAGCATCAGAAACACGGCGCGCCGTTTCAGATCCGAGTACTTCCCGGTCTTTCCGAGGGTCGCTGCTTGGCTCGACATGGTTTTAGCCTGCGTTCGTGCGTCGCGCTGAATCAGCTCGCCGGCTTGGCGACCGACTTGGCAACGGACTTGGCCACCGACTCGGCCACCGAGCCGCCAGCCGCTTCAATCGCAGCGCGCGCGCCCGCTGTGACACCCAAACCCTGCACCGTGATGCGGCGCTTGATCTCGCCCGTCCGAACGATGCGCGCCGCCAGGGCGGGCCCGGGGGCAAGTCCCGCTTCCTTCAGCACCGCCAGATCGATCGTCTCGCTCTTCAATCGTTCCAGGTCCCCGAGACGGATCGTCACCACGAAGGCGCGGGTTCTCGACTTGAAGCCGCGCTTGGGCAGGCGCCGATGCAACGGCATCTGGCCGCCCTCGAAGCCGATCTTGTGATAGCCGCCGGCACGGGCACGTTGCCCCTTGTGGCCGCGCCCTGCCGTCTTGCCCCAACCGCTGCCGATACCGCGACCCACCCGATGCCGGGGGCTGCGTGCGCCAGCCGGGGCCTTGATCGAATTCAGTCGCATCGTTTCCAGCCTTTCGGTATTGCGCCAATCATCGTCGCCAAATCGCTCAACCCACCTTCAGCAAGTAGGCGACCTTGTTGATCATGCCCCGCACGGCCGGTGTGTCCTCAAGCTGGCGCGACTGGTTCATCTTCTTCAAACCGAGCCCCACAACCGTCGCCCGGTGGTCCGAACGCGTACCGGCGACGCTCTTGAC
>DATBCI010000204.1:0-5114 GCA_036270555.1 Burkholderiaceae bacterium | reverse complement strand
GTACGGCGGCCGCGTCGAATCGATGATCGCCGGCAGCGTCCTGCTGATGGTGTTTCTGGACGAAATCAATTCGCTCTATCGACGGCTCGGCCGAGCGATGGGTGAGCTGCAGCGCAGCAACGAGCAATTGGCGACGGCGTTGAGGGGCGCCGACCTGGCCTTGTGCGACTGGCACCTGGCAGGCGGAGAGCTGGTCTTTGGCAAGGGGTGGACGACGCTGCTGGGCTACCCCGCGGATGAGCTGGGAACAGAGGCATCGACACTGGAGGCGCTGCTGCATCCCGACGACGAGCCCACGGCTCGCCACGAGCTGATACGCCATCTGAAAGGCGAAACACCGCTGCTCGAGGCGCAGATTCGGATGCGCCATCGGCAAGGCCACTGGATCTGGGTGTTGATCCGGGCGATGGTCGTCGATCGGGGCGACGAGGGCAGGGCCACTCGCCTGGCAGGCACTGCAATGGACGTGACCCAACGCAAGGACGCGGAGTTGAAGATCGCTCGCCTGTCCCAGATGAACGAGTTGCTGCTGAATTGTGCCGGTGCAGGGATCTACGGCATCGACCTCGACCAACGCTGCACCTTCATCAATCCGGCCGCGCTGGAGATGCTCGGATTCGACCGCGACGAGGTCGTTGGAACCCTGGCGCATCAAGTCTTTCATCACCACCACAAGGACGGCTCGGTGTATCCGGAGAGCGAGTGCCCGGTTCACCAGACCCTTCGCGACGGCCTCGAGCGCGATGTCGAAGATGCCCTGGTGCGGCGCAACGGTGAGGTGCTGCCGGTTCGCATGTCGGTCGCCCCGATGACGGATGGCGGACGGCTGATCGGTGCGGCGGTGGTATTCCGGGACATCGCTCAGCGCAAGGCGATGGAGACCGAGCTGAGGCATCTGGCCGCCACCGATCCGTTAACGGGTGTGGCCAACCGGCGCAGCTTTCTCGAACGGGTCCAGATGGAGCAGGCGCGCATGCGGCGGTTCGCCCAACCGGGGGCGCTCCTGATGGTGGACATCGACCACTTCAAGAAGGTCAACGACAGCTTCGGTCATGCCGTCGGCGACTTCGTGCTGCGCCAGCTCTGCGAAATGTCCGTGCGGTCGCTGCGCGGCATCGATTTGATGGGGCGCTTGGGTGGGGAGGAGTTCGGAATCCTGCTACCCGGTACGAGCGCCAGCGGGGCCCGCCAGGTCGCCGAACGATTCCGGCGCGAAGTGGCCGACACCGCGTTCCATGGCAGTTCGGGCCCGCTTGCCGTGACGGTGAGCATCGGCGTCACCGAGCTCGACCCCATCGATTCGGGGCCGGAGGCGGCGCTGGCGCGCGCGGACGTTGCGCTGTACCAGGCGAAGCTGCAGGGGCGCAACCAGGTCGAGGTGCACTGTTCCGAGTCGGACGAATCAGCGGGCACGCCCGTGGGATTCGAGGCGTAAACGTCGCAGCGGCGCGCGCCCGTTCAACGCGCTCGCTCGAAGTCCATGATCCAATTGGTCTCCCACGTTTGACCGCCGTCGGGCGAGAAGGCCTGCTGCCACCGGCAGGAGTTCGCCGTGATGTCGCTCCACAGGTACCGGACACGAATGGGGCGCTCGTTGAATATTTCATCCGCGTAGAAGGTGCCGATCCCTGCGCTGAAGCTTCCCACCATCGGAGGGTCCAGCCGGTGGTGCGGGTCGCGTCCGTCGACCCACCAGATCGCCCATTGCCGGGTCTTCGGATCGAACGAGCGCAGCGAAACGGCACGATAGTGGCCGCTGGGCACCTCGATCAGGTTGTCGTCGATGTTGCCGTGGCCGTCCATCAGCTTCTGCATCAGCGAGGTTCCGCCGAACTCCTCCCACTGCGTGCTGGCGGCCAGGCGCTCCTTCAGGCGCCGGTGACGAACGGTCCATCGCCCCACGAAGAAGTCGAAGTCATGGACGGTCGATGCGGAAGGGGGCGAAGCGGAAGGCGCGGTGGGCATGGCTTTCTCCTGCGAAGGTTCTCGAGCCGTTTCGGTCGATGCCGCAGTTTGCGCGACAATAGATGCCATCCTCTGTCAGGATTTATCGAACAGCATCGAACCGTGCGAGCCAGCCGATTGCTTTCGATCCAGATGCTGCTGGAGACCCGCGGGCGCATGAGCGCGGGCGCCCTGGCCGATGCGCTCGAGGTGTCGGTGCGCACGCTGTACCGCGACGTCGATCAGCTCACGCTGGCAGGGGTGCCGATCTATGCGGAGCGCGGGCGTTCGGGTGGCTTTCGGCTGATGGAGGGCTGGAAGACCACGCTCACGGGGCTGACGCCATCGGAAGCCCAGGCTGTATTCCTGAGTGGCCTGGCCGAGCCGGCTGCCCAGCTGGGACTTGGCAGGCAGGTCGAGACGGCCCAGCTCAAGCTGCTCGCGGCGCTGCCGGCCGCGTGGCGCAGCGACGCCCAACGGATCCGCACTCGGCTGCACCTGGATCCGATCGAGTGGTACCGCGAGGCCGAGCTGGTACCGCACCTGGCAACGGTCGCCGCGGCGGTGTGGGACGAGCACCAGTTGACGATCCGCTATGAGAGTTGGAAGACCAGGGCAAAGCGGACCCTGAACCCGCTGGGGCTCGTCTTGAAGGCGGGCGCGTGGTACCTGGTGGCTGCGATCGACGATCAGCCGCGCACCTACCGGATCACGAACATCAGCGAGGTCGAGACGCTGCAGGCCCGCAGCCGCCGTCCCAGGAAGTTCGAGCTGGCGCGCTATTGGAGCGAATCGATCCGGCGCTTCGAGCGCGAGCTGTACCAGGGCAGCGCCCTCGTGCTGGCGACGCCGGCCGGGCTCAAGGCCATGCGTTACCTGAGCAGCGCCGTGGCACGCGCGGTCACCGAGGTGCGCGAGCTGCCCGGCAGCGATGGGCGCGTGAGGTTGTCGATCCCGATCGAGTCGATCCAGCAAGCGACCGGACAGATGCTGCGGTTGTCACCGGACGTGGAAGCGATCGAGCCGGCCGCGCTCAGGCAGTCGGTGCTGGAGCGGCTGCGGCAGACTTGCCGACTCTACGGCGTTGACACGTCGTCGCGCGCCGGCCCAACATGACTCCATGGAACCGCGCAAGCTCAAGGTCGGCCAGCCGATCACGCCCGAGCAGTTCGATGAGCTGAGCGACGAGCAACTCGTGCGGCTGGTGCCGCGCGCCTATCGCGAGTTTTTTCCAGGCAAGGACTTCTGTGCCGACGGCTTCTTCTACCTGCACGACGGCACCGCGTGGTCATTCTTCAAGGGTGGGTTTCTCGATGAGTGAGCCGTGACCTATCAGCCCGGTGCGACGAAGTTCTCCCTCTCCCGCGGAGCGGGAGAGGGCGGGGGTGAGGGTGCAGGCGCGACGTGGCGCCTAGCGTGCTCGATCACGCGCGGCCGCCGCGCGCTGCTGCAGAAAGTGCCTGACCGCCGGATCGCTTTCCAGGCCGATCGCCCGCTCGTAGGCCTGATGCGCCGACTCCGCGGCGCCGCTGCGCGTGAGCAGATCCGCGCGGGCCGCCCAATAGGGTTGGTAGTTCGCGAGGCGCTCGTCGTTGGCGAGCTCGTCGAGCGCTGCCAGGCCGGCCTGCGGGCCACGCGTTTCGGCCAATGCCACGGCCCGGTTCAGCGCAGCTACCGGCGATCCGGTGAGCACGCACAGGGCGTCGTACAGGCGCTCGATCGCGGGCCAATCGGGTCGGCCGGTGCGGCGGCGCACGGCGTGCGCGGATTGCACCGCCGCTTCCAATTGATAGCGGCCGCCCCCGCCGATCTGGTTCGCCTTCGAGAGCAATGCCTCCGCCTCCTCGATCATCGCCGCGTCCCACAACGCCAGGTCCTGGTCGCCCAATGGAACGTAGTCGCCGGAAGGGCCGCGGCGAGCGTATCGGCGCGCGTGCGCGTGCAGCATCAAGGACAGCAGGGCGAGCGCTTCGCCTTGTTCGGGAAGCAGTGAGGCAGCCAGCCGTCCGAGCCAGATCGCCTCGTCCGCCAGGTTGCGCCGCCGAGGGTCGGCGCCCTGCGGGTCCGACCATCCTTCCGCGTAGGCCGCATAGATCGCGTCCAGAACCGCTTCCAGCCGCTCGCCCAGCGCGTCGCGCTCCGGCACTTCGAAGCCGATGCCCGCTTGCCGGATCTTGGCCTTAGCGCGCGCGAGGCGCTGCCCCATCGTGGTGGGTGCGACCAGGAACGCCGATGCGATCGTGGCGGCGTCGAAGCCCAGCACGACCTGCAACATCAGCGGCGCCCGTACGCTGCGATCGATTCCCGGGTGAGCGCACGCGAACAGCAGGCCGAGGCGGCGGTCGGGCACGACCGGCTCCTCGTCTTCATCAGACATCAGGTCGGCCAGCCACTGCAGGTGCTCGGAGGCGGCCTCGCTCAAGCGGCGCCGGCGCACGGCGTCGACCATCCGGCGCCGCGCCACCGTCAGCAGCCAGGCCTCGGGTGCGTCCGGCACTCCCTTCACCGGCCACTCCGCCAGAGCGGCGGTGAACGCCTCCGACAGCGCGTCCTCGGCTCCCGCCACGTCGCGCGTGCGTGCGGCCAGGTACGCAATCAGCTTGCCATAGCTGCGGCGCGCCGCCTCCTCGGCGGCGCGCGCTGACTCGATCCAGTTCTGAGTCACGCTGATCTGCGTCACGCGGAAGTCAGCCGATTCGATCGCCAACTTCGGCCTCCGAACCTCAGCCGGCGAACTCGCTACGCGGCCACACCGGGCGTACTTCGATCACGCCGTGACTGGCTCCCGGGCACCTGGCAGCCCACGACAGCGCCGCGTCAAGGTCCTTGACGTCGATCAGGAAGTAGCCGCCGAGCTGCTCGCGCGTTTCGACATAAGGGCCGTTGAGGACCTCGGTCTTGCCGGACTTCACGCGCACCGTGGTGGCCGTGTGCGTCGGGCGCAGGCGGTTGCTGCCCAGAAGGACGCCCGCGCTCTGCAGCGCTCCGGTATAGGCGCCGTACGCGTTCATGACCTCGGTGGCTTCAGGCGGGGGTAGTTTCTCCAATCCCGCGGGATCTGCATAAATCAGCAATGCGAATTCCATGTCGGCTCTCCGGTCGAGGGTGGCGAGGCACCGTGCATCGCCTGGACAATGTCGGTCGGGGCGGGCCGGATTTCGACATCGGCC
>DATBCI010000203.1:0-13203 GCA_036270555.1 Burkholderiaceae bacterium | reverse complement strand
CGCCTGCGCAGCGAAACGCAGGGCGAAGTGCTGTTCGATCCGGCTTCGCGCGGGCGCTACGCGACCGACGCATCGATCTACCAGATCATGCCGATCGGCGTGCTGATCCCGACGTCGGAACGCGACGTCGCTTTGGCGATCGATATCGCGCGCGATTTGAAGGTGCCGATCCTGGCGCGCGGCGCGGGCAGCAGCCAGTGTGGCCAGACCGTCGGGGCAGCTCTGGTCATCGACAACTCCAAGTATTTTGGCCGCGTACTGTCGATCGACCTCGAGGCTCGCACCGCGACCGTAGAACCCGGCGTCGTGCTGGACCATCTGAACTCCCGTTTAAAGGCGCACGGCCTCTGGTTCCCGGTCGACGTGTCGACCGGCGCGCAGGCGACCTTGGGTGGCATGGCGGGCAACAACTCGTGCGGTTCGCGGTCGATCGCCTACGGCAACATGGTGCACAGCGTGCTGGCTGCCACCGCCTGGCTGTCGGATGGCTCGCTGCTCGAGTTCGGCCCCGTGGCCACCCTGCGTGCACGTGCCGCCCGGATCGCCACCTTCGTGCGCGATCAGGCGGAGCAACATCGCCTTCAGATCGAGGCGCGCTGGCCGACGCTGTTGCGTCGGGTCGGGGGCTACAACCTGGACATTTTTCAAAACCGCAGCGAACGACCCTACACGTCCGACGGCCAGGCGAACCTCGCGCACCTGCTGGTCGGCTCGGAGGGGACGCTCGCCTACACGAAGACCCTGACCCTCAGGCTGCAGGAATTGCCGCGCGCCAAGGTGCTGGGCGTGGTCAACTTTCCGACCTTCCGCTCGGCGATGGACGCGGCTCAGCACCTGGTCAAGCTCGGCCCGACCGCCGTCGAGCTGGTCGATCGCACGATGATCGAGCTGAGCCTCGCCAACCCGGCGTTCCGCTCGACCATCGAATCGGCTCTGATCGACAGGCCCGCTGCGATCCTGCTGGTGGAGTTTTCGGGCGATCAAAAGGCTCCCCTGCTGCCCAGGCTGGCCGACCTGGTTGAACTGATGGGCGAGCTCGGATTGCCGGACAGCGTGGTTCGGATGACCGATGACGCGCAGCAACGAGCTCTGTGGGAAGTGCGCAAAGCGGGCCTGAACATCATGATGAGCCTGAAGGGCGACGGCAAACCGGTCAGTTTCATCGAAGACTGCGCAGTTCCCCTGGAGCACCTGGCGAGTTACACCGACGCGTTGACCGAGGTCTTCGCGAAGCACGGCACCCATGGGACCTGGTACGCGCACGCTTCGGTCGGCACGCTTCACGTCAGGCCGATACTCGACATGCGCCGCGCGGGCCCGCAGGGCGGTGCGGCCATGATGCGTGCCATCGCTCAGGAGGCGGCCGAGCTCGTGCGCAGGTTCAAAGGTGCCTACAGCGGCGAGCACGGAGACGGCCTGTGCCGCGGAGAGTGGATCGAGTGGCAGTTCGGGCCGCAACTCAGCAGCGCGTTTCGCGCTATCAAGCGCGAATTCGATCCGATCGGGCTGTTCAATCCCGGCAGGGTGGTCGATCCACCCAGGATGGACGACCCATCGCTGTTTCGATTTCCGCCACCGGCCGCGCCACGGCCTTACCGCACCATCGCACTGACGCCCGTGCTCGACTGGTCGGCATGGGATGTGCAGAACGATCCGGTCACCGAGGCGACGACTGCGCCTGGCACCGGGGGTGACAACACCGGCGGATTCGCCAAGGCTGTCGAGATGTGCAACAACAACGGCCACTGCCGCAAGTTCGACTCCGGCACCATGTGCCCGAGCTTTCGCGCGACCCGCGACGAGCAGCATCTGACGCGCGGCCGCGCCAACACGCTCAGGCTGGCCTTGTCCGGCCAGCTCGGTCCCGACGCCTTAACCAGCCAGGCCATGTACGAGACGATGGACCTGTGCGTGAGCTGCAAGGGGTGCCGCCGCGAGTGCCCCACCGGGGTTGACATGGCCAAGATGAAAGTGGAGTTCCTGGCCCACTACAAGGCGCGCCACGGCCACAGCCTGAAGGACCGCGTGGTCGGGTGGCTGCCCGCTTATGCGCCAGCCGCCAGTCGCCTCGCCGCGCTGTTGAATCTGCGCAACGAACTGCCCCTGGTCGCCCGGCTGATGCAGAGCGCGCTCGGGCTGACCGCGCAACGCAAGCTGCCGCGCTGGCGAGGCGACACCTTCTGGCGCTCGTTCGACCGCGCGCTCTTCGCGAGCCGAGACGAGACGATCGCGGTTGCGCGCGCCGGGGGCAGGGCGGCGGTACTGTTCGTCGATACCTTCAACGGGTTTTTCGAGACGCACAACGCGCTGGCCGCGGCCCGGGTATTGAAGGCGGCCGGCTACACGCTTCACACGCTTGCCGGCCGCGGCGCACAGGCGTGCTGCGGACGCACTTATCTGTCGGTCGGGATGATGCAGGCCGCCAAAGCCAAGGCCGCCTCGTTGATCGATCGGCTGCTGCCCCTGGCGCAAGCGGGCGTGCCCGTGGTTGGACTCGAGCCCTCCTGCCTGCTGACCTTGCGCGACGAAGCGCTGGTGTTGGGATTGGGCGAGGGGGCCCGGACCGTCGCTGCGCAGGCTGTCCTGTTCGAGGAGTTCGTGGCCCGCGAGCTCAAATCCGGCCGCATCAAGCTCAAGCTCAAGCCCGCGCTGTCGCCCATCCTGGTACATGGTCACTGCCACCAGAAGGCGTTCGACGCGGTTGAGCCGGTGCTTCAGGTACTGCGGCTGATACCGGGAGCCGAGCCCGAGCTGATCGAGAGCTCCTGCTGCGGGATGGCGGGACTGTTCGGTTACGAAACCCGCCACTATGAACTATCGATGCGAATGGCCGAGGCGAGCCTGTTGCCGGCGGTGCGCGAACACGCCGACGCCATCGTCGTCGCCGATGGCACCAGCTGCCGTCAACAGATCGTCCATGGCACCGGCCGCGAGGCCCTGCACGTGGCCCGCTTGCTGGAGCAGTCGCTGGTCGCCTGACCGGCCTGGGCCGCGCGCCGTTATTGCTTCAACAGATCGAACACCTTGCGCGCCATGCCCGTGGCGCTGCCGACCGGGTCCTTGCGGATCTGCCTTTCCTGTTCGGCCAGCATCAGGAAGAGGCCATCCAGCGTCTTCTGCGTGACGTAATCCTCGATCCTGGCCTGCTTGGCGTCGATCAGGCCCAGCCTGGCGCCCTGTTCGGCAAAGCGATCGTACCGTTCCGTCAGCCCGATCTTGTGGGTCACCTGGGTGACGATCGGCAGGAACTTGCGGGTCAGATCCTCGCTCGTGGCCTTGCGGAAATACTCCGTCGCCGAAGTGTCGCCGCCCGTCAAAATGCCTTTGGCGTCCTCGATACTCATGCGCCGGATCGCTTGAACGAACAGCGGCTTGGCCTCGGGAACGGCTTGCTCGGCAGCCCGATTCATCGTGGTTTCGAGCTCATCGGCTTCAGACTTCAGCCCCAGCATGCGAAGTCCGCCCTCGACGCGGTGTATCGGTTCGGGCAGCGGGATCCTGACCTTCTCATTGCCCAGGAAGCCGTTCTCCACTCCCAGCTTCCCGATCGCGGCAGCCGACCCCTGCGTGAGGGCGTCTTTCAGTCCGGATACCGCGTCTCGATTGCTCAGGCTCGACAGCTCCAGACCCCATGCCGACGCGCTCAGCAGCAATGGCAGCGCAAATGAGGCGACCTTCTTCATGGGCTCCCCCTTCCGCAAGATGCCCAATGTACCGCATCCAATCGATCAGCCCGGTCGTATAGGGATCAGGACGCCGATGGCGGCCCGTCCCTCGCTGTACGACCGTCTCGGCGGCAAACCCGCCATCACCGCGGTTGTCGACGACTTCATTTCGAATGTCGCATCCGATCCGAAGATCAACGCGCGCTTCGCCAACGCCAACATTGCGCACTTGAATTATTGGTCGAGCAGATCTGCGCTGGCGCCGGTGGCCCATGCGCCTATTCCGGCCGTGACATGGAGACGGCGCACCGCGGCATGAACATTCGCGGTGAGGAATTCGATGCGCTGGTCGGTGATCTGGTAAAGTCGCTTGACAAGTTCAAGGTGCCGAATCAGGAGAAGGGCGAGCTGCTGGCGCTGCTGGGTCCCGCCAAGCCGCAGATCGTCGGCCACTGACGGGAGGCCTCAGCCAAGCGATGCTCGACGACCTGGATGTGCGTCGCCTTTTGTTGTCGACCATATCGCGTGACCCGCTGGCTTTCGAAGAGCTTTATCGCAAGACGGCGCCCCTGCTGCTGGCGGTCGCGCTTCGGATCGTCGGGCGCCGTGAACTTGCCGAAGAGGTGCTGCACGACGCCTTCCTGAAGGTCTGGCACAACGCCCGCAGCTTCGATCCGAGCGCGGAGCACCCGGTCGCATGGATGGTGGCGATCATTCGCAACCGTGCGATCGATCTGATCTGCAGTGCGGACCAGGCGCGGGCGGCGCCGATCGACGGGGACGCCGACAACGTCCTGGCTCAGCTCCTCGATCCGGCGTCGTCCGCCGAGCAGCTTCTGGAAGGGGGGCAGCGCGCCCGCTCGCTGCGAGATTGCCTGGCGGGTCTGGAGGCGCCGCAGCGACAGGCGCTGGTGCTGGCCTATCACCACGGCCTCAGCCACGTTGACCTGGCGCGCCATCTGAATCGGCCGCTGGGGACCGTCAAGAGCTGGGTGCGCCGCGCACTGCAGAACCTGCGCGCTTGCATCGAGGGTGGCCTCGGAGAAGCTCGTGAAGCTCGGTGACCACCCGAAACTCGACGCCCTGTGCGGCGAATATGTGGTGGGCACGCTGCGGGGCGCGGCACGCCGACGATTCGAACGCGCGCTGGGCCAGGAGCCGATGGCGGCGCGCCGACTGCAGCATTGGCAGCGATCCTTGGGTGCAGGGTATTCGGACGAGGCCGCGGTTCAGCCCTCGGCGGGCGTCTGGCGCCGCATCCGGCACGACCTCGAGTTGAAACGCTTCGAGCCGCCATGGCGTGCGCAGGTCTGGCTGTGGCGGCTATGGGCGGTCGCCGCCACCGCGGCCCTGGTGCTCGTGCTTGCGTTCCCGCTGCTGAAGCAGACGGCCCGCTCGCCTCAATATTCGACGCTTGCGATCCTGACGGGCAAGGCACCCCAGGCCCGCGTGACGGCGGACCTGTCGGTGGATCGGCGCTCGCTTCGACTGCAAACGGAGCGAACGGTGCTGGCGTCACCCGCTCAAAGCTTCGAGCTGTGGCTGATACCGGCCGAAGGCGGCCAGCCCCTGTCGCTCGCGGTCGTGGGCGACCTCGACGCAAGGATCGAGCTGAAGGCGTCGCAAGCGCTTCGCCTGGGGCGTGGCGCCAAGCTCGCCATCTCGGTCGAACCGGCCGGCGGCTCGCCAACCGGCGCGCCGACCGGGCCTGTGATCCTGATCGGCGATGTGCTGTCCTGAGTTTCAACAATGCGACGGCCTGCCCACCGAGGCTCCGGGCGCGGCAGCGCCCGGAGCGTAGGCGGGTGTTCGACCCGTCATTCGCTCTGAAGCTCTGGGCGTCCCGCCGCCGCGCGGCGCTCGGCCGGCAGGATGCTGTCACGATGCAGCGCCGCGTGCTGGCCGCGTTGCTGCGCCGCGCGGCTCCGACCGAATTTGGGCGGGCCCATGATTTCGCATCGATTCGAACCGTGGACGACTATCAGCGGCGCGTGCCGCTGCGCAACTACGAGGCATTCTGGAGCCAGTGGTGGGGACCGGCGTTTCCGCACGTTGACGGGCTGACCTGGCCTGGCTCGATCCGCTACTTCGCGAACAGCTCCGGCACGACGCAAGCTTCCACCAAACGGATTCCGTTGAGCGATTCGATGCTGCGCGGCAATCGTCTTGCGGCACTCGACGTTCTGGCCTGGCAGCTCGGGATGCGTCCTGGCGACCGGCCGCTCTCCGGCTATGGCGTGTTCCTGGGCGGGTCAACCGAGTTGGAGTCGCTCGCGCCGGGCATCCAGGCAGGAGACTTGTCCGCGATCGCCACCGTCGAGCGGCCGATTTGGGCGCGTGGACGCGTGCTGCCGGGGGCCGAGCTGGCGCGCTTGACCGACTGGCGACTGAAAATGGAAAGGCTGGCATCGCTCGCGCTAAAGCGGCCGATCCGAACCATCTCGGGTACGACCAGCTGGATGCTGCTGTTCTTCGAGATCGCGGCTGCTGCCGGTGGAACCCGCGAGCGATTGCGCGACCTGTTCCCGGCGCTCGAACTTCTGGTGCACGGTGGCGTCGGATTTACGCCTTACCGCGACCGCTTCGCGCACTGGTTGGAGGGGAGCACGGCAGTAACGCGCGAGGTGTACGCTGCCAGTGAGGGCTTCATCGCGGTCGCGGATCGCGCGGAGGGGGATGGCCTGCGGCTGCTGCTGGATCGCGGCCTGTTCTATGAATTCGTCGATCCAGTGCAAATTGGCTCAGCATCGTGTGATCGCCGCTGGATCGGCACTGCCGACCTGGGCAAGCCGTACGCGCTCGTGCTGACGACGAACTCCGGTCTGTGGTCCTACGTGCTGGGAGACACCGTCTGCCTCGTATCACGCGAGCCGCCGCGAGTCCTGATCACCGGACGACTGGCCTGGACCCTGTCGGTTGCGGGCGAGCATTTGACCGGCGCGGACCTTGAGGCGGCCATCAGCGAAGCGGCCAGGGCGCTCGGATGCCAGGTGGTGGAATTCAGTGCCGCGCCGGTCCACCCCAATGCGGGCGATGCGCGGGCAGGGCACCTGTTCGCAGTCGAGCTGGACAGGCCGACGGATCGGCTTGCTTTTGGGCGAGCGCTGGACGGCGCCCTTCAGCGCGTGAACGACGACTATGCCGCGCACCGCGCCGGCGACTTCGGGCTGCGCCCACCCGAAATCCGCCTGCTTCCAGCTGGAAGCTTCGAGCGTTGGATGCAGCGCCGGGGCAAGCTTGGCTCACAGAACAAAGTGCCGCGCGTGGTGCCGACGGTCGAGGCGCTGGCGCAACTGCTGACCGCAACTGACCGTGAGATCGCTGGCGAAGACTGAGAATCCTGGGCGCACACGGCGTCGGGCCGGCGGTCGCTGGGGGCTCGTGCTGCTGCTGTCGCCCTTGCTTTGCGCCTGCGCCGCCATTACGCCAACCCGGACAACGACCGCCGACCGCCTGGCGGTGTTTCCCACCGGCGGTCTGCCGTTGGAGCACCCGGTGGACGTGCGCTGGAACCGTTACGGCGTTCCGTGGATCGAAGCGCAAACGGATCACGACCTGGCATTCACGCTCGGTCTGGTTCACGCTCATCTACGGCTAGGACAGCTGGCGCTGGGACGGCGCATCGTGCAAGGCCGCCTGTCCGAATCCGCGGGGCCCTTCACGCGCGACATCGACCGGTTGCTGCGTACGATCGATTTCGGGTATGCCACCGCAGACAGCGAAGCGCGCATGTCGCCGGGCACGCACGCCTGGATGCAGGCCTTCGTGGATGGCCTGAACTGGTACCAGCGCCACGCAGCCGCCCAGCCGCCCGAATACGGTTTGCTGGCTTTGGACAACGAGCCCTGGACCATTCGCGACCTGCTCGCGATCGGTCGGCTGGCGGGAACCGACGTCAACTGGCTGCGCGCCACCCAGTTGTTGAAGGCGCGACTGCTGCCCGGCTGGGCGCAAACCTGGCAACGCGCGCTCGCGGTCGGGACCGATTCGCTGTCGAGCTTTGACGCGCCGGCGCAGCACGCAGTGCTGTTCGATCTGTTGGCCCGTTACAGCCGCTCGGGCAGTGACGCCATCGCCGTCAGCCCGGCGCGCAGCGCCAGCGGGGCGGCTCTGATGGCGGCTGATACGCATCTGGGAACGGTCCTGCCCAATTTCTGGATCGTGGTCGGCTTGAAGTCGCCCTCGTACCATGCGGTCGGATTGATGCCCCCAGGGCTGCCGATCATCGGACTGGGCCGCAACGACGACATCGCGTGGTCTGGCACCAACATGCACGCGGCGCAGTCCGAGCTGGTCGACGTTTCAAGCGCGCCGCCCGATGGCATCGTCGAGCGGCGGGAGAAGATCAAGACGCGCCTTTGGGCCGACGCCGAGGTTACGCTCCGTCGCGCGCCGATCGGTCCGATCGTCTCCGACACATCCTTTTTCCCGGCCCGCCCAGGCGAAACGATCGCGCTGCGCTGGGTGGGACACGAGAGCAGCGACGAGATCGGCGCGTTTCTCGGCGTAATGCGGGCCAGGAGCGCTGCTGAGTTCCGTCAGGCCCTGGCCGGCTATGGCGTCGCGGGCCAGAACATGCTGTGCGCGACCCGCACCGGCGATATCTGCCAGGTGATGGCCGTTCATCTGCCGATCCGGGAAGCGAGCCTGCCGTCCGACCTGGTGCGCCGCGTCGACGACCCCAAGGCAGCCTGGCATGGCGAGGCCGATGCGCTGACCCTGCCTTGGGCCTTGAATCCAGCAGAAGGCTTGCTCGCCTCCGCCAACAACCGACCCACCCGAACCGGATTTCCAGTGGGATATTTCTTTCAGCCGCCCGAGCGGGTGGAGCGGATGTACGGCCTGTTGCGCGCCAAGGATCCGCTGAGCATCCAGGACCTGGCTTCGCTTCAGCGTGACACGCTTTCGCTGTCGTCGCTCGCTCTGAAAAATGCACTGGTTGCGGTGATCAGGGATGCGAAGGTCGTCGATCCCCTGTCCGACAACCTGCGCAAGCTCGATTCCTGGGACGGCCGCTACGACGCCGACCAGACGGCGCCGGTGGCCTTCGAAATGCTGCTGTACCAGCTGGCAAAGCGCCTTTATGGCTGGACCGATCAGGACGGACCGGGCGTGACCGGCGACTGGGGTTATCTGGTGCACTACATGCCGCAGGATCTGGCCGCGCGGCCGGAGTCGGAGCGCAAGGCGCTGATCGCTGGCGCGCTGACGGATGCCGCGGCTGCAAGCGCCCGCTACCAGAACTGGGGTGATATGCATCGGTTGCGCGTGGGTCACGCGCTGCAGGGCGTCCCGCTGCTGGGGCGCTGGTTCGTGCTCGAGGATGTCGGCGTCAGCGGCTCGCGCAACACGATCCTGAAAACGGCGCACGGTCTCGTCAACGAGCGACACGACACGACCTACGGCAGCCAGGCTCGCCAGCTTTGTGATCTGTCGGATCCGGATCTGAACTGGTTCGTGCTGCTGGGCGGCCAGGACGGATGGCTGGGCAGCGCCAACTTCGCCGATCAGATCGAGCTATGGCGCGAAGGTCGTGCGGTCCAGATGCCCCTGACCGAGGCGGTGGTCGCGGCCCAATTTCCGACCCGACAAACGCTGATGCCAGCGCCTGCACGAGTACGGGACGACCCGCAGCACTAGAGCGCGGCGCCTCAGGTCAAGGTGTCGTCCGTGTGGTCGGGTTCCACCAGGCACCCGTTGATCCTCCAGGTCCCGTCCGGCTGT
This sequence comes from Burkholderiaceae bacterium, assembly GCA_036270555.1. GTDB lineage: Bacteria > Pseudomonadota > Gammaproteobacteria > Burkholderiales > Burkholderiaceae_F > VBCK01. Next base: position 3,814 of record DATBCI010000203.1, on the reverse strand, counting down.
CGTTGCAGGTCGTACGTGGCCAGCCAGGGGCGTCCGTCCCTATCGCGCAAGCGCACCACCTGCATCGCGTCTTCCTCGACCGTCCGCGGTTGCGAGAACAGAGTCTCGGTCGGGCCGATCAGCATCGGGTAGCCCTGGCGAACCATCGTCATGAAGCTCGACGCATCATCGAATTGCATCCGGATCGAGGGTGAGGCGAACGAAAACGCCCGCGCTTCATCGTCCGCCGCCATCGCGTCGAGTTGCGCCTCGATGACTGCTCGTATCGCGCGTGCGTCGCGGGCGTTCAGACCAGACGGCCCGGCCGCGTCGCTGGCCAGACTGGTCAAGGTCATGGCCGTCAGCAACATCCAACGAGCGATCGATTTCACCCGGCGTTCTCCGCAATGACGGCCGTTGCGCCATTATCCTCCACGGGTCCTCCACCTGCCAGAATCTTTCAATGCTGAAACACTTTTTCGCCCGCAACGGGCTGCGCGATCTTCTCGGGTAGCGGTCGCGCCACAAAAACCGAGTCGCCGAACTCGTGCGTCAGGTATCCGTAAAGCTCCAGTTCCTCGTCCGTTCTTTCGAGCGTGCGGTCGTCGACGAAGGCGCGCAGCAACTCGTGGTGGCTGGACCCTTTTTGGTGCGTGCCCGACAGCAGCGCGTCAACCACGCGCAACGGGCTGCCGGCACCCAGGACCTGGGTCGCGAGCCCTTCCCCGGTTAGGACTTCAGGACCTAGCAAGGCTGCATGCTCCAGCGCTCGCACCACGGTCGAGCCGACCGCGACGATTCGACTGTTGCGCCTTCCCGCATCGCGGATCGCTGACGAGTTGAAACGCCTGCGAGCCGGACTCACGCAATGCATCGGTTGCGGCTGCCTTTCGCTGAAGCGATGCCGGCTCGCCAACCCGGACGACTGGGCCGCGCGACTGGGCTCAGGCCCGCGCTATTGGATCAGCGAGAAGCGTCGATGACCCATCCCGCTCCATCGGCTCATTGGATTGCCGAACCCGGCAGCTACTGCAGCGAATCGAGCAGCGCTTTTGCCTGCATCAGGTCCCGGGTCGCAAAGCCCTCGCTGAACTGTTGATAGACACCCGCCAGCAAATCCCTGGCCTCCGCGGCCCGGCCGTCAGCGTGCCATAGGCGGGCAAGGCTGGTCGCGCTGCGCAGCTCCCATGAGCGCGCGTGCTGACGGCGGCTGATGTCGATCGACCGCAGGAACAGGTTCTGTGCCTCCGGCCGTGCCTGCGCGCCCGCGCTCGCCAGCAGCTTCTCACCCCGGGCTCGCAGCGTCTCGGCCGTACTCCAGTTGACCTCGTCGCCTGCACCTGCAACCCACAGTCGCGGATGCAACAGCCGCCAACTGAAGGTGGCGAGACTTTCGATCAGGAACGGCGTCAGCAATTCCTCGCCCGGGATCCGGTCCGCCACGGTCGAGCGCGCGCCGTTCGGCTGCTCGAGGGTTTCGAGCGCCCGCTGGTAGACGTTGCCCGCCGAACGCCAGACGTTGAAGGCGATGCCGGAGGCCGCGTCCAGCAGCTCGGCGACGTGGCGCCGAGCCCCATGCAGGTCGCCTGTCCAAAGCGAAACGGGCACGGCCGCGAAGACGAGGAAGATGCCGTGGGCGAACGGCTGGTCGATGCGCGCCGCGTCCTCGGCGGCAGCGTGGAGCACCTGCAACGCGCTGTCGGGGCTGCCGCTCATCCAGAGAATGCGCGCGTGGTGCGAGCTGGCGGCGATCTTGTGGTCGTATACGAAAATGGCGTCGCGGCCGGCATGCTGCCTGACGGCAGCCTGCTCGAGCGCCAATTCCGCATGTCGCAACGCGGCCTGCTGATCTCCCAACAGGTGGTGGGCGAACCCGGCCAGCCGGTTGTACAGCGGCGCGATCGCGACCCCCGGCCAGTTGATCATCAACGCACCGACGCGCCGCAAGCTTGGCAGCATGTCCGCGTAGTGCCCCTCGGTCGCCAGACTTCCCCAGCGTGCCCACAGGATCTGCAGCTGGGCGTTGACGTCGCCGAGCCGCTCTGCGATCGCCCATGCCTTGTCCAGCGCCAGGCCGACCTCCTGCACCGATCCCAGCGTGTGGAATATCGAGTGCGCGAGCGCAACATGCAGCCGCATCAGCAGATCGTCATCGATTCCATCGAGTCCAGGCGCCAGTTGTAGCGCCCGTTCCAGCAGGCCGCGCAATTCCTGCAACAGGAGCAGCTTGAACCACAGGGCCGCCGAGCTGCCGATCAGCTTGATAGCCAGCGCGTTGTCGCCGGTCGAGAAAGCCCAGTCGATCGCCGCCCGGATATCGACGATATCGCCACTGTGACAGTCAAGCCATTGCGCGCTGGGCAGCTGCAGCCAGCGGTCGCCAACGGAGCCGAACGAGCAGCGCGAGTAGTACTCGGCGTGGCGGCGCCGGACGCAGCCGACTTCCTCCTTTTCCTGCAGTTTGCCGAGTGCGTAAAGTCGCAGCGATTCGAGCATCCGGTACCTGGCTTCGGACGCCAGCGCATCGACCGTCACCAGCGATTTCTCCACCAGGCTGTCCAACGCATCGATGACTGCCAGATGATCGGTCGGTTCGGACAGTCCGATCACCGTCGCAGCCTCCAGCGTAAAGCTGCCGGCGAACACGGAGAGGCGCCGCCACACGGTCTTTTCGTGCTCGGGCAGCGACTGATAGCTCCAATCGATCATCGCGCCCAGCGTTTGGTGCCTTGGCACGGCCGTCCGCAATCCCTTGGTCAGGATGTTGAAGCGGTCGTCGAGTCGATCGACGACGCCACGGATGCCGAATACCGGAACGCGCGCCGCGGCCAGCTCGATGGCCAGGGGAAGGCCGTCCAGCCTGGTGCACAGGTCGGCAATGATCGGCGCATCGTCGTCCGTGATCTGGTAGCTCCCGTCGCACGCGAGCACCCGGTCGATGAACAAACGCGTGGCGGGAAAGGCGAGCGCTTGCTGCAGGGTCAGTGCTTTCGATACCGGCGGACAGGCCAGCGGCGCCAACCGCTGGACCCATTCGCCCGTTGCCCGCAGTGGCTCCCGACTCGTCGCCAGGATATGAACTTCGGCTGCACGCCGCAGCAGCTCCACGGCCACTGAGCTCGCAGCCTGGACCACGTGCTCGCAGTTGTCGAACATCAGCAGCAGGTTCCAGCTTCGGATGTGGGCGACGACCGCATTCAACGGGTCGACGCCGGTGGTGGGTAGCCGCAAAAGGGACGCCAGATGCGGGGCAACCAGCGCGGGGCTGGCGACCGTAGCAAGGTCCAGGATCCGGATTCCGTCCCGATAAGTGCCTGCAATCTTCTCCGCAACGGCCAAAGCGACCGCAGTCTTGCCGATTCCACCGGCGCCGGTGATCGTGATCAGACGCCGCTCTGATAACTCCTCTGCGATGCGGGCGACGATCTCATCGCGCCCGACGATCCGCGCGAGGCGCGCCGGCAGCTCGCTTCGGCTGTCTGGCGCAGGCGTGGACGAACGGGTGATGTCCTCTTCGCCGACTCCGGACTGTCGAACGTCCGCTACGAACGCGTAACCACGCCCGGGAATGTTGGTGATGAAGCGCGATCCGAGCTGCCCATCGCCGAGCGCCTTGCGCAAAGCGGCGATGTTGACCCGTAGATTGCTTTCCTCGACGAACATCTTCGGCCAGACGATTTCGAACAGTTCTTTCTTGCTCACGACCCGACCGCGCCGCTCGATCAGCGCAATCAATAGTTCCAGGGCACGATCGCCGAGATGCACGGCGGACCCGTCGCGGCTCAGCATCCGGCTTGACGGCACCAGCCGGAAGTTGCCGAACTCGATCGCTTCG
>DATBCI010000202.1:0-3722 GCA_036270555.1 Burkholderiaceae bacterium | reverse complement strand
TGGATCGACGAGGCCGAGCGGCGCGCCTGGTTCCTGTTCGAAACGACGCGCTCGGCGGAGTCGGCCGGCCGCTGATCAACCCCTTTTCTTGCTGTTCAGGTCGGCCGTAAATCCGATCGGCCGGCTTTTGCGGGCCGGTGGCGCTGCCGCCAGGCGGCGAATCGCATCGATCAAATCGGCGATCGCGTCATCGTGCCCCCCTACCTTGCGCTCCAGCTCGTTCAGCTTGGCGGCCAGGTCCTGGTGGGTGGACAGCATCTGCCGGATTGAAACAAAGGTTCGCACGATCAGCAGGCTCACCTCGATCGCCCGCTCCGAGTTCAGCACGTTGCCAAGCATCAGGGTGCCGTGCTCGGTAAAGGCCAGCGGCAGGACCGGCGAGAACTTAAGCTTGGCGAGGTGATCACAGGTTGTGATCACCTCCTGTTTCTCCGCCCGGGTCAGCTGGAACATGAATTCGTCCGGAAACCGCTTCCGGTTGCGGCGTACCGCCTGATTCAGAACCCGCGTCTGCACGCCGTACAGCTCCGCCAGGTCGGCGTCGATCATCACGCTTTTGCCGCGGATCATCAGGATCCGATGTTCGAGCGGCGCCTCCATCACTTGCGCGGCGCGCAACTTGCCCCTGATCATGGGTCCCTAATTTGAATTGAAGTTGTCCACCGATGCCCATTCTGAGGCAAAATTCCCACGTGCAAAGTGGTGATGGCGTTTGCACCCCGGTCCGTGGACCCTTGGCGTAGGGGAACCCGCGTGAGAACCAGCTTAACGGTCGTTTTCTGCGCGCTGCTGGGCGCCTGTGCGAGCCCGCAGCACGCAAGCGAGCCGCCTGATTTCCTGTTCCGGGATGATCTGTTCGTCGCACCGGAGGCGCGCTTCAGTGGCGGCGACGTGTTCGCGCTGACCGAGCCGATGCAGCGCTACTTGAAGACCGATATCGCGCGACAGTTGCGCAGGCAAGGTGCGCTGACGGGCCTGATCGACGCCTTGTACCGCGAGCGGCAATTGAAGCTCGAGTACGACGGCTCGATGACGCGCAACGCGGGCGAGGCGTTTGATGCTCGTGCCGGAAACTGCCTGTCGCTGGTCATCATGACGGCCGCCTTCGCCCAGCAACTCGGACTGCAGGTCGACTTCCACGAAGCCGGCATCGACCAGATGTGGAGCCGCAACGGCAACCTGCTGGTGGGCAGCGGCCATGTGAACGTGACGCTGGGTGCCTCGCAGAACAACCCCTTCAATCGGGTCGCGGAGAATTCCCTGACGATCGATTTCCTGCCGTCGGAGGAGGTCGCCGGGCTGCGCACGCGGGAGATCCCGCAGGAAACCGTCGTTGCGATGTACATGAACAACAAATCGGTCGAAGCGCTGGAGGGTGGCCAGCTCGACGAGGCGTACGGTTGGGCGCGCGCCGCGATGCGGCGGCGCCCCGGCTTTGCCAGTTCGTACAACACGCTGGGCGTCGTGTATCTGCGTCACGGGGATCTGGAGCAGGCCGCGCGCGTGCTTCGGTACGCGCTCGAGAACTGGCCCGCCAACAACGTGATGATTTCCAATCTGGCCGGGGTGCTTGAGCGGATGGGAGACGAAGCCGGTGCGGCCCAGTTGCGCACGCGACTGGCGCAAATCGATCCGCATCCGCCTTATTATTTCTTCGACCTGGGCCGGGAAGCGATGCAGCGCGGCGACTATCAACAGGCCAGGAGCCTGTTTGCCAAGGAGGTGGCGCGCGCGGACTACAACCACGAATTCCACTTCTGGCTCGGCGTCGCCTACTACGACCTGGGTGACCTGGAGCGTGCGCGGCACCAGATTCTGGAGGCGATGGAAAGAAGCCAGACCCGCGGCGACCACAACCGCTACCAGGGCAAACTCGCCTGGCTCAAATCGAACGAGCACGTCAAAACCGCAACACAGGCGCCGGCGGCCCCCTAGCGATCAGGCCGGCGAAAAGCGTGGCACCGCCAGGCGCGGCGGCGATTGAAAGTCGAAGCACTCCCACAGGTCACCGGACGGATCGCCCGCCTGCAGCGCGGGCGCGCTCCACGCGGGAAGGCCGAACAAGCGAAGGCAGAACTTCACCACGCTCACGTGCGAATACATGTTGCTGATGACCTTCTGGCGCGCGTAAGGGCTGACCACAAGACATGGCACGCGGTAGCCGTAGCGGAATTGCGAGCCGTGATAGCCCTTTGGCCCGTTGCCCGTCCAGGTGGAACGCTCGGGGGCCTTCACGTGGTCGTACCAGCCGCCCCAATCGTCCCAGGTGATGATCATCGCCGAGCTCGCCCACAGGCTGCTCTGCGCGAGCGCCTGCACGCGGTCTCGCGTCCAGGCGTCTCCGGTCACAACCGTGCGGCCGCCGCCCGGATGATCGCTGTCCGCATACGGCGGATACAACCAGGCGACATCGGGTAGGAACCCGTTCTTCAGATCCGCGTCGAATTGCCCCGCCGACACGTTCCACGCACTGCCCTGCAGCGCCTTGATGTTGGTGAAGTAGGAGGATCTGGAGTCGGCGTAGTTGCGCCACTGGCGCTTGTTTTGCTGAAGCAAGGCCGGCAGGCTCGGCAGATCGTACGGTGGCGACGGCTGGAATGTCGCGCGCGTTGCCGACGAATTGTCGATGACCGGAGAGTCGGCCGCGATCAGGAACAGGTGATTCGGCTCGGATTCAGTCCCCACGTCGGTGAAGTACTGGTCACACAGCGCGTACTGCTGGGCGAGCGCCCAGGTGGCCGGAATGTTCTTCGCCCCGTATTGCGTCTTTACGCCGCCCGCGCCGGCCACCGCGGCCAGCCAGGCACCATGATCGTGATTCTGGTCAGGGTGCGGGTCGGCCGCCGCGGGAAGGCTCACGCCCTGCGCGCCCGGGAAAGCCCCGAAGAAGTTGTCGAAGGTGTGGTTCTCCTTCACGACCACAACCACATGCTGGATCGTTGCCATATCCACCTCGTCCGGTCCAACGGTGTGGATGCCACTTTATCGGGGGAATGTGACCGTGGCTTGCCGGCGGGCTGGCGTGCCCGACGATTGGCCTAGCGCAGATCTGTGGGAGGCAGGGCCGAATGGCCGGTTATTTCGGGTCCGTCAGCTGTGAACTTGCAATACGTCGTTTCCACCCGGAACACTTCCGCTCTCCCACTCGGTGGCAGAGGGAACTTCCTCATCGTCCATTTGCGGACTTCAAACCTGCACCGGCTCGGTCGCCTCGGCTTCGACGGCCGGCCCGAAGACCGTCGCCAGACATTGAGCAAGTTGTGCCGCTTTCAACGGCTTGAACAGGATCGCGCGGGCATCGACCGCGGCCGCGTGCTCTTTCAAATCCGCTCGGCAAAAGCCGCTCATCAGGACCACTGGCAGCGCCGGTCTCAACTTGCGCAACTCCAGCGCCAGCTCCGGTCCCGTCATGCCGGACATCAGGACGTCGGTCAGAACCGCCTCAAAGCGCGCCGGCGCGGCACGAAACACCTCCAGCGCCTGCTGTGCGCCCACGCAACCGACCGGCTCGTATCCGATCGAGGCCAGCACTTCCTCGGTCAGCTGCACCAGGGCCGACTCGTCGTCCACCACCAGGACGACCTGGCCGCCGCCCAACGGCACCGCCACCTGGGCGGATTCGAGCGATGGGGCCTCATCCGTCAACGGCAGATAGATGGAGAACTGGGTGCCGCGACCCTGGCCGCTGTCAACCGCGATCGCGCCCTTGTGGTCCAGCACGC
>DATBCI010000201.1:0-3935 GCA_036270555.1 Burkholderiaceae bacterium | reverse complement strand
GATCGGCAGCACAGCAGGGCTGCTACCGATCGAGCGGAAGATCCAAGCCGTAATTGCGGGAGGTCTGGCAGCGATTCTCGTGCTGGGCGCCGTTTCGTACTTCGGAATTCATCAGCTTCTGGTGCAGTCGGCTTGGGCCGAGCACAGTCGAGTCGTTATCGAGGCGCTACACAAGATGGTGGGGTCCCTGGCCGATGCTGCAGCGGCTCAGCGTGGCTTCGTAATTACCGGTGATCAGGCGTTTGTCGAGCCGTTTCAACGCGATGTGCGTGAAGTCGGCCAAGGGTTGCGTGCCCTACGAGACTTGACGTCCGATAACGCCGACCAGCAACGCCGGATCGATGCCATCGAACCGTTGGTGGCGCAGCGCCTTAAGAGGCTTTCGGAGTTGACGGAACTGAGAAACACCCGAGGGCCGGCGGCCGTTGGGTCGGCGGTCGCGTTGGACCCGGGGCCGCTCAGCAAGGACGTCATCGAGCGGGCGACCGAGCAATTCGAGGTGGCCGAGCGCGCGTTGCTGCACGACCGCGAGGCAGTGGTGCTACAGCGCGGCCGCCTGGCGGCAGTCGTCCTGGTGTGCGGGGGCCTGCTTGCGGTGATTTTGCTGGCCATTGCGCTGGTCGCGATTGGGCGGGCGTTCGACAGGGCGCGGCGTGTCGAGGCGCAGCTCCGAACCGATCACGCGAAGCTGGGGGAGTCGATGCGCCAGCGTAGCGACCAGCTGGCCCGCAGCAACGAGTCGTTGCTGGAGAACGAGCAACGGCTGGCGGGGCTCATCGGGTCGGCGATGGATGCCGTGATCGCCGTGGACGACCGCCAATGCGTCACGTTGTTCAATGCCGCGGCCGAGACGATGTTCGGATACAGCGCGGTCGAAGTCGTCGGTCAGCCGCTGGAGCGGCTGATTCCGCAGCGATTCCGGGGCGCGCACGCCACGCACATCGAGGGATTCGGCCGCGCTCAGGTCACCCGGCGCAAGATGGGTCAGCTCGGCCGGATCTACGGATTGCGCCGCGACGGGTCGGAATTCCCGATCGAGGCAGCCATTTCGCAGGCGGATGCCGCCGGCCACAAGTTGTACACGGTCATCCTGCGCGACATGACCGAACGCCTGCGCTCCGAGCAGGAAATCCTGCGCCTGAACGCGCAGCTCGAGCAGCGGGTTCAGGAGCGAACCGCCGAGTTGCAGGCCGCCAATCGCGAGCTGGAAAGCTTCGGCTACACGGTTGCGCACGATTTGCGGGCACCGTTGCGAGCCATGGAGGGCTTCAGCCAGGCGCTGATCGAAGACTACGGTGAGCGCGTCGACGGCGAGGCGCGCGTCTACCTGAACCAGATCATCCGGGGCAGCGAGCATCTGGGCGAGCTGATCGACGGCCTGTTACAGCTCTCGCGCAGCGTGCGAGGCGAGTTGCGCCGGGACCGCGTCGATCTGTCCGCCATGGCCCAGCAGATCCTGGCGGAGTTGGGGCGCGGCGAGCCAACGCGCAGCGTGTCCTGCCGGGTTGAGCGTGGAATGGCAGTGCGTGGTGACGCGCGCATGCTGGAGATCGTGATGCGCAACCTGCTCGGGAACGCCTGGAAATACACGGCGCAGACCCCGGCGTCGTCGATCCGCGTGTATTCGAGCGAAGAGGTGGGTGAGCGGATGTTCCACGTTGCCGACAACGGCATCGGATTCAACATGGCGCATTCGGAAAAGCTGTTCCAGCCGTTCCAGCGGCTGCATCGGCAGGACGAATTTCCCGGGATAGGGATCGGATTGGCGACCGTGCAGCGCATCGTGAATCGCCATGGTGGTCAGATCCGCGCCACCTCGACCCCCGGACAGGGAGCCGATTTCAGCTTTTCGCTGCCATTTTCGGGCGATGACTTCGTGGGGATGATCCATGGCGCCAAGAACGATGCTCCTGGTCGAGGACAACCAGCAGGACGAGATGTTGATCTTGCGGGCATTGCGCAAGGTGAACCTGGCCAATCAAGTGAAGGTCGTGCGTGATGGACAGCAGGCACTCGATTACCTGTTTGGCGAAGGGGAGTTTTCGCAGCGAACCGGGAACGAAGTGCCGGCAGTAATCCTGCTCGACATCAACCTGCCGCGGGTCAGTGGGCTCGACGTGCTCGACCGGGTGCGCGCCGATCCGCGCACCCATCTGGTCCCTGTCGTGGTGCTGACCTCGTCCGACGAGGAGCGCGACCGGATGCGCAGCTACAGGGGTGGATGCAACAGTTTTGTGCGCAAGCCGCTCGACTTCGCGGAGTTCGCGCAGACGGTGGCGAGCTTGGGCGTTTATTGGGTTGCGACCAACGAGCCCGTATGAACGGAGTCAAGTGTGGGTGACCGCCTGAAGATCCTTGTCGTCGAGGACACTGACGCCGATTTCCGGCTGATCACGCGTCACCTGCGTCAGGACGGCCTGCAGGCCGACTGCGTGCGCGTGAGCAGCTCGGACGAACTGGCCGGAGCTTTAGCCCGCGATCACGTCGATTTGGCCCTGGTGGACTACCACGTTCCAGGTCTGGAAATCCAGGACAGCTTGGCGAGAATCCATACCGGTGCCCCGGGACTGCCGGTCATTCTGATGTCGGGCAGCATCGGCGAGGAGGCTGCAGTCGAGCTGCTCAAGCAGGGAGTGTGGGACTTCGTCCTGAAGGACAGGCTGGCACGCCTGGTGCCGGCGATCCAGCGCAGCCTGCGCGAGGTCGCGCAGCAAAAAGCTCAGCGCGAAGCCGAAGAGCAGATGCGGCTGGCCGCGGTGGCCTTCGAAAACACGCTCGAAGGCATCCTGGTCACCGATGCCGATCATCGGATCATTTCGGTGAACAAAGCGTTCACACAGATCACCGGTCACGCGGCCGCTGATATTCTGGGGCGCGAGTTAAGCATGCTGGCGGCGGATGACCAGGATGGCAGCTTCTACGCAAGAATGAGGAGCTGGCTGGTTGCGCACGGGAACTGGCACGGCGAGGTGCTGAATCGCCGTCAGGGCGGACAGAACTACGCGGCCTGGTTCAACATCGCCGCAGTGCGCGCTTCCGACGGCCGGATCACGCACTATGTCGGCGTGCTGACGGACATCAGCGAGCGCAAGGCGGCCCAGGCGCGCATCGAGCACATGGCGCAGCACGATCCGTTGACGGATCTGCCGAACCGGATGCTGCTGGCCGACCGCATGCAGCAGGCGATCGGCCAGGCGCAGCGCTCGCACCGGCACCTGGCGGTGGTGTTCGTCGACCTGGATCATTTCAAGCACATCAACGATTCGCTTGGGCATGCCATCGGCGATCGAGTCCTGATCGAGATCTCGCGGCGCATCGTGAACAACGTACGCTCCAGCGACACGGTGGCACGCCTGAGCGGCGACGAGTTCGTGGTGCTGCTGCCCGAGGTGAGCGGAATCGAAGGCGTGGTCCGGGTCGTGTCCGGAATCACCGAGGCCATCGCCGACCCGATCCAGATCGGAGGCAACCGGATTCGGATGACCGCCAGCATCGGCGTGAGTCTGTATCCGAAGGACGGGCACGATGCTTCGGCCTTGCTGATCAACGCCGATCATGCGATGTACCACGCGAAGGCGGCCGGCCGCTCGACGTATCGGTTCTTTTCGCCCGAGATGGATGCGAAGGCCCGCGAGCGCTTCCGCATCGAGGCCGATCTGAGGGACGCATTGACTCAGCAGCAGCTGCGGCTGTTCTATCAGCCCCAGGTGGACAGTCACACGGCCAGGGTCGGCAGCTATGAAGCGTTGCTGCGCTGGGTGCATCCGGAACGCGGCTTGCTGAGCCCGGGCGCGTTCCTGAACGTGGCGGAGGAAACGGGCTTGATCGTGCCGGTCGGCGAGTGGGTGCTGAGGCAGGCCTGTGAGCAATGCAGTCGCTGGCACGCGCAGGGATTTCGCGGATCGGTTGCGGTCAACCTGTCCGCCAGGCAGTTC
>DATBCI010000200.1:0-3170 GCA_036270555.1 Burkholderiaceae bacterium | reverse complement strand
GCCAAGCGCATCGGCGTTCAGGAACGGGTGATAGGTCAGCGGCGAACTGTCGTAGCCCGGATAGTTGGGCGCAACCACGATGTAGCCCTGCGCGGCGAACATCGCGGCGATCAAACCCGATTCGGACGCTGCCTCGTTGGTCGTGCTGGTGGGATCGGCGATGTTGTAATTGCGCGTGGACGCCGTGCCGTGCGCATATAAGACGATCGGGTGCTTGCCGGTGCATTTGCCTGGCAAGCCGGTCGGAACCATCAGCGCGCCCGAGGCGTTGGTCGCCTCCCCAGCGCCGCCGACGGTGTAGTACTGGATGTAGTAAAAATCGATGCCGCACGTCGGCGGACCCGTGACCAGAAGCAGTTCCGCTCCAGCAGGGGTCGCGCCGACGGTTGCCGCGAATTGCGCGGCCGTCGCCGATCCAATGCGGAACGGTGGGTTGAAGATCAGAGCCCCCTCGTGGGTCATCGTCGTATTGGCGGCGGTCGTTGTAGAGCCGCCGCCGCACGCGGCCAGCAACATCGTGGCGCCCATGGCCAATGTGATCAGGCCCAGGCTCTTGGTACTACCCATGTGGTCTCTCCTAGTCTCGTCGAGACTTTTCACGGTCTGCGAACGTCCGAGCGCATCGCCCGATCAGGGCCGGGTCTTGAGTGGGGACCGATTCTGCCACGTGGGGCGCGCTAGCGCGCATGCGCGTTGCGTCGGCGCACATCGGCTTGACGCAACGCAGCAGGAGTTACCAGGCGCAGCGCGGCGCTTATCGTGTCCCTCTCCCGCCTGTCCTCCGAAGCGAAGCGCGAAGGAAGGCGCTCGGGAGAACGAATCACCCTAGAACTTTGGCCAGCGCCTGATCGAGCAGGCCGATCATCCGATTGATCGCTTCGAACTCGATGTTCAACGCCGGCATCAGTCGCAACAAATGCGGTCGTGGGGCATTGAGCAGCAGACCGTCTGGCGTCAGATCACGCGCCGCATCGACCACCTGGGCCGCCACCGGCTGGCCCAGATCGATGGCCCGCAGCAGTCCGCGTCCACGCTCGCCGGCCAGGGCTCGACGCTGAACGACTTCGCGCAAGCGGCGCACCAGATGCTCTTCGCGCAGCCGCACCCCCTCGAGAAACTGGGGCTGCGACACGCGATCGATCACGGCCGAACCAACCGCTGCCATCAATGGATTGCCGCAATACGTCCCACCCTGGTCGCCGTGCGCGAAGCAGGTCGCACGCTCGCTTGCCAGCAAAGCGGACAGCGGAACTCCGCCGCCGATTCCCTTGCCCAGCGTCATGATGTCGGGCTTTACCGACGCATGCTCGCAGGCGAACATGCGCCCGGTTCGCCCCACACCCGTCTGCACTTCGTCCAGGATCAGCAGCAAGCTGTTGCGGTCGCAAAGGTCGCGCAGCGCGCGCACAAAATCGTCCTCCGCCATGACGACGCCGGATTCGCCCTGGATTGGCTCGATCATGATCGCCACCGTCTCGGGCCCGATCACGCGCTGCACCGAATCCAGATCGTTCAAGGCTGCCTTCGGAAAGCCCGGGACCTTGGGCTCGAACAGCTGGTCCCACCCGGCCTTGCCGGAAGCCGACATCGTCGCCAACGTGCGCCCGTGAAAAGCGTCGGCGAAGGTCACGATCTGCCAGGCGCCGTTCTTGTTCAACGAGCCCCACTTGCGCGCCAGCTTGATCGCGCCTTCATTGGCTTCGGCGCCGCTGCTGGCGGGGAAAACCCGGTCGAGGCCGGACAGCCGCGTCAGGCGCTGGGCCAGGCCGATCGAAGCGTCGTTGAAGAAAGCCGCGCTCGGACTGATCAGGCGCGCCGCCTGGGTCGAAATCGTCTTGACGATCTCGGGAGGGCAGTGCCCCAGGCAATTCACGGCCCAGCCCTGCACGAAGTCCAGGTAACGCTTGCCGCGATGATCGATCAGCCAGGAGCCCTCGCCTTCAACAAACACCACCGGCGGGCGCGCCGCGATGTCCATCAGCACATCGGTTTCGAACGAGCCGATCTTCAATGGCCAACCTCTGATGTGATTCTCGAACTAGTCTTTCACGACGTCCGCCTTGGAGGTGAACGCATCGGCCAGGAACTGCTCCTCCGGCAGCCGGCGCAGCGCGACGAAATCGCGACGCGCCGCCTCCACCATCGCGGGAGCGCCGCACGCGTACACCTCGTGCTGCGACAGGTCGGGCAGATCCTGCATCACCGCCTGATGCACGAAGCCGGTGCGGCCGGTCCAGGCATCCTCCGGCAAGGCATCCGACAGCACCGGAATGTAGCGGAAATTCGGCTGCTCGCTGACCCACTGCATCGGCACCTCATTCATGTACAGATCGCGCCGTGCGCGCGCGCCCCAATACAGCATGACATTGCGCGCGCGTTGCCCGCGCGCGGGGTCGTCGTGGTTCAGACGCAAGTGAAAGATGCTCTCGGCGATCGCCTTGATCGGCGCAAATCCGGTGCCGCTCGCCAGCAGCACGATGGGCCGCTCGCTGTCGGTGCGCAGGAAAAACGTCCCGAGCGGGCCTTCCAGCCGCAGGATGTCGCGCTCCTTGATCGGCTTGGCGGCGGCGCCGAACAGCGCATCGGTGAACACGCCACCGGGCATGTGCCGCACGTGGATGCTGATCGCCTCCTCCGAATGCGGCGCGGTGGCAATCGAATAGCAGCGCCGCGCGCCATTGCCCAGCGTGAACTCCAGGAACTGACCGGCCCGGTATTTCAGGTGCTCCGAGGCGGGCAGCTGCAGTGTGACGATCACGACGTCGGGCGCGACGCGCTCCAGGTGCGTGATCCGGCACGGCATCTTGCGCGGCGGAAATTCCCCGTAGCCCGCGACCTCGCGCACTTCCACCACCAGGTCCGAGCGCGCCTGCGCGCAGCACAGCAGCGCCAGGCCCGCCACGTGCTCGTCGTGGCTGAGTGCGGGTGCGGCGTGCAAGCCCTGCTCCAGCTGCCCCGACAGCACCCTGGCCTTGCACGAGCCGCAGGCCCCATCCTTGCACCCAAACGGTAGACCGACCCCGGCGCGCAGCGCCGCCTCCAGGATGTTTTCGGTGGGCTCAGCGGTGAATTCCCGGCCGGAGGGGCGAACCGATACGGTGAAGGACATAAAATTCCATCATGCAAACGAACTCAGCCGGGGCTCGCGAGGCGCCAAGCGCCGGGGCTCG
>DATBCI010000199.1:0-5755 GCA_036270555.1 Burkholderiaceae bacterium | reverse complement strand
GACACTGCGGCCGGATCGGGCCGCGGCCTTGCGTAGTTCGTCGAGCTCCTCCTTGGGCAGATAAACCTGGATCTTTTCCCTACATGTCATTTTAGAGGACGGGGTCGCGCCGATCCTTCTGCATGTCCGGAGGCGTCCTGTAAGCTTTTGCCGCCATTCAAACTACAACCCGTGATGCCCGAAAAGCGATCGCTGCTGCGCGGCCCGGTATCGGAGCTGCATTACCGCTGCACCGCAGGCCCGGGCGACCGCCCGTTCGTCGAGCGGCACGAGGCGTGGTCGGTGTCGTACGTTCAACGCGGCAGCTTCGGCTATCGCTGCCAGGGTGTTGATTACGAGCTGGTGCCTGGTTCGGTGCTGGCCGGGCGGGCCGGCGACGAGTACCTGTGCACGCACGATCATCACCATGGCGGAGACGAGTGCCTGGCGTTCTTTGTCGGGCCCGAGCTCGTCGATGAGATCGTCGGGCGGCGCCGGGCGTGGCGTTCCTCTGGGGCGCCACCGGTTGCGGAGCTGATCGTTCTGGGCGAGCTGGCGCGGTCGGTGGCAGCGGGCGACAGCGACCTTGGACTCGATGAGGTCGGGTTGGCGTTTGCGTCCCGCTTCGTCGATGTGGTCGAGGGCAGCCCACCTCGAAGCGTGCGCGCCGTAGCCAAGGACCGCCGGCGCGCCGTCGAATCAGCGCTGTGGATCGACGACCATGCCGCCGAGCCCATCGATCTGCAGCGTGTGGCTGGGCAGGCGGGGTTAAGTCCCTACCATTTCCTGCGAATATTCTCCTCAGCGCTTGGCGTGACTCCGCATCAATACCTGGTCCGACGGCGCTTGTGCCGGGCCGCCCAGCTGCTGGCGGAAGAGGATCGCCCGATCACCGATATCGCCTTTGAAGCCGGTTTTGGCGACCTGTCGAACTTCGTGCGCAGCTTCCATCGCGCGGCCGGTGTGTCGCCCCGGGGCTACCGGCGTGCGGCACGGGGCGATCGCAAGATTTTCCAAGAACGCCTGACCGTCATGCCATAGCATCGCCTCGCGCCTTTTCGAGGAGATCGCCATGTTCGACCACATTGGTTTGAAGGTCAGGAATTTCGAGGCCAGCGTTCGCTTCTATCGCGACGCGCTCGCTCCGCTGGGTTCGCAGCTCGATTCCAGCGGCGAGGGCTACGCCGGATTTGGCCCGAAGGGGCAGGCGGCGCTGTGGCTGTACGCAGTTGACACGCCGGTGGCTGCAGGCACGCACGTCGCGTTTGGCGCACCGAACCGCGCCGCCGTCGATCGCTTTCACGCCGCAGGCCTGGCCGCCGGTGGACGCGACAACGGCGCGCCCGGCCTGCGGTCCGACTATGGTCCGAGCTACTACGCCGCGTTCCTGCTCGACCCGGACGGCCACAACGTCGAGGCGGTGTGCCTAACTTGACAAGAAGTGCTCGCTCAAGGCAGCGGAGCTTGGGCAAAGCGCGCGAAGAAGCTCGTTCTGTGCCAGACGGGCCGGGTTGGGGCGTCTGCCAGCTGCATGCTGAGCCTCAGCAGAAAGGCATCGAATGCCTCAGCAGCCGCAAGATCCACGGGTTGGTTCAGATCATCCGCCTGCGCGTGGTAGCGCTGCGACCAAAAGTCTGCGAAGGCCTGCACTTCCGGCGTTCCGGGGCGCGGACTGAACGCCAACATCAGGGCAGGAATGCCCTTGCGAACGAAGCTGTACTGGTCCGCGCGAACGAAGATCAGGTGGTCGGGTGCCGGGTCGGGCACGAGTTCCACTCCGAGCGCCTTCCCGATTGCCCTGGCGTCATCTCCCAGCGAACTCTCCTCGGCGCCGAAGCCGACCAGACGCGTGAGCGGAAACAGCGGAAGAAACATGTCCGTATTGAGATCGGCGACGATGGGTCCGGCATGCCAAGTCGGGTGAGCGGCGAAGTAGCGGGAGCCGAGCAGGCCTTTCTCCTCTCCAGATACGGCGAGGAACAAGATGCTCCGGCGGGGACGATATGCCGCGTCGTGCATGGCGCGCGCCACCTCCAGCAGCGAAGCAACCCCCGAAGCGTCGTCCATTGCGCCGTGGTAGATGCCGTCGCCGTGATCCGGCGCACCCGTTCCCAGATGATCTAGATGGGCCGACAGAACAATGGCCTCCTTCGACAGGTCCGGATCACTACCAGGCAATCGGGCAATCACATTGCCGGCTGTTGCTTGGGACCGCTCGACTGCGATCTTCGCGTCGAGACTGGCCTTCAGCGGGAAACGCGGAAGCGGCTTGTTGGCATCGGCGAGCGCGGCCAGTTCGCTGTAGGTATGGCCGGTGCCTGCGAACAGCTTGTCGGCCGCTTTCTCGTTGAAAAGCGCTGCGAAGGTGGCTTTCTTGTAAGGACGGAGGGCCACTTCCTCGAGCAGCATGCCGGGCTGCACCGAAGTGGCCTTTACGCGGCTCCATGGCAGTCCGAGGTTCTTCGTGGGAATGATGGTGATCGCCCCCAGGGCTCCCGCTTCTTCAAGGTAATGAGGCAGGTTCTCGGCGAAGGCATGGGCCCGCTGAGGGCCCGTCAGCACTTGCGGACCGCCGACGATACAGACAATGATCGCGCCCTTTACAGGCAGACTCTCGAAGTCGTCGTAGCCCGCTTCGGGCATATGGATCCCATACCCGACGAAGATCAAAGGCCCCGTCACCGTTGAGCGCTGCATGCGGCTTGCCCACAGCACCAGGTCGTCGCCGAGATTGAGGTGCTCGGTTCCTTGCGGTCGAATCAGAGAAACCTGCGAGCGGTCCGGCAGGACGGTCTGCACGTCGTAAGCCACCGCCTGCAGGTAGCCGTCCTGTCCCGCCGGCATCAGGCCGAAGCGGTGGAAACTGTCGGCGACATAGGCGGCGGCTTTTTGATAACCGGGGCTTCCGGTGAGGCGGCCCTGAAAATCGTCGGAGGCGAGCACCTTGATGTGCCCCCACCAGGCGCTCGTTTCCTTGGTTGGCCCTTCGGCCTGTGCCGCCATAGCGGCGCAGAGGAGCAGCACGGCCAAGAGATGGAAGGTGCGAGAGATTGGACCTTGCATGGTTCGACCCCCAGGGCCTGGAATCGGAATCTGGTTACGACAGTCGCCGCAAACCTTTCTCCACTGACGCAATTTCGGCCAGGAACCCGACACCAAGTCTGTCCACCGTGCACTAAGACGGACGCTTGGCCTTGCCGCTGAAGAATTTCGCGACGCGCTTGGCGGCGTCGGGGGCGACGCCCTCGTTCTTGAACAACTCCAGCGCGTGCGCATCCTGCAGCGGTAGCTCGTCACTCTCGATCAGCGCGTGCTTGTTCACGCGGTTCGCGTACCACGAATTGGCCAGGATATCCGCGCACAGAGCGGACAGCTCCTCCTCGAACCGCTCGTCCGGGAAGCACAGGTTGGCCAGTTGCATCCGGTACGCCTCCGCGCCCGAATAGTTGCGGCACGTCAGCATCATTTCGGTCGCCTTCGCCGTGCCGACGCGGTGGGGCAAACGCAAGCTCAAGCCCCAGATCGGAGTCAGGCCCCAGCGCGCGTACACGTCCGAAAATTGCGCCGATTCGCTGGCCACGATCAGGTCGGCTGCCAGCGCGAGCTCCAGCGCTCCGGTGGAGCAGTAACCCTGCACCGCCGAAATCACCGGCTGCGGCAGTTTGGCCACCTTCTCGATCACTTCCGAATGGAAGTGCGGCTTGGCGCGGGCCTTCACATACGTTTCGACCTCGGTCATGTCATAGCCCGACGAGAAATTGCCGCCGGCGCCGCGCAGGATCACCAGACCGACCGTCTTGGTTTCGTGCACCAGTGCGTCAACGTGCTCTTCCAGCGCCTCGAAGACGTCCTTGGCCAGCGCATTGAGCTTTTCAGGTCGATTCAGCGTCAGCGTGGCGGCGCCGTGGCTATCGGACCGTAGAACCAGACTGTTCATCGAGCGCTTCTCCCGGGCGATTCCACCAGCCACCCCCCAGCGACTGGAATAGGCCGGCGGTGTCGGTGTAGCGATTGGCTCGCGCCTGCACCAGCGCGACTTCGGCCTGTTGGTAAATCTCCTCTGCATTCATGACCGCGACGAAGCTGATCGCGCCGAGGCTGTACTGCCGCCTGGCCAGATCCAGCGTCGCGCGAGCCGCCAGGTCCGACTCGGAGCTCGCCTGCAGCGCGTCGGCGTCCGCCTGCAACGCGCGCAAGGTGTCCGCCACGTTCTGGCAGGCCAGGATCACAGCGGCCCGGTACTGGGCGGCAGCGGCGTCGAGGGCCGCATCGGCGGCGCGGCGCCGGTGCAACAGCACGCCCCCGTCGAACAGGGTTTGCGACAGCGATGCGCCCACGCTCCAGAATCCGGTGTACGGGCTGAACAACCGGCTCAACTCGAACGCGGCCGAGCCGGTGTCGGCGCTGATGGAGAACTGCGGCAGCAGGTTGGCCAGGGCGACGCCAACCTGGGCCGAGGCGGCGTGCAGGTTTTCCTCGGCCTGGCGCACGTCGGGCCGCTGCGCCACCAGCCGCGACGGCAGACTCACCGGCAACTGCGCGGGCAGTGCGAGCTCCTGCAGCTCGAAAGTCTCCTGGGGTTCATCGGCCGGGAGGCGCCCCAGCAGGGCCGTCAGCGCGTCGCGCGTCTGCCCCAGCTGCTTTTGCAGCGGCGGCAGGGTCGCGGCGGTCTGGGCCTCGGCCGACCGCTGCGTCAGCAGGTCGAGCTCGCTGGCTGTGCCCAACTTGCGCCGGCTGCGAATGTTTTCGGTCAGGTCGTGCTGCAGCTGCAGCAGGCGCCCGGTCGCGGCAATCTGGCCTCGCAACGACGCCTCCTGCACGGCGGTCACGACGACGTTGCTGGTCAAGGTCACGTAAGTTGCCTCGAGCTGGAAGCGGCTCGCTTCGGACTGGGCACGAGCGGCTTCGACCGAGCGGCGCGTCGCGCCGAACACGTCCGGCGAATAGCCCACCGTCAGTTGAGGCGTGTAAAGGCTGTAGGTCGGGCTCGCGGAGACCGTCACCGGAGCGATCGTGCCGCTCGCGTCCTTGGCCCGCTGGGCGCTGAAACTGGCTTGCACGACCGGAAAATAGCCTGCCGATTGGGCCAAGGCGAGCTCGCGCGCCTGACGCAGCGCCGCTTCGGCCGCGGCCACGTTCGGATTGCCCTTCAGCGCGTCTTCAACCAGGCGAGAGAGCTTGGGCGATTGAAACAGGGTCCACCACTGGCCCGGAATGTCCATGCCATCGACGAACCGCTGGGCATTGCCACCGACGCCTTCCGTCGAGACCGTCGGCTGCGACGACGAGGCAGCGCCATAGCTCGACGCAGCGGGTGCCTCGGGGCGCTGGTAGTCGGGACCGACCGCGCAGGCCGACAGCGCTGCGATCAGCACGCATCCAGCGGGGCCACGCCAATTCGCGGACACCCTCACCCCCGCCCCTCTCCCACTCCGTGGGAGAGGGGAGCCTTGGCGTCGGAACAGGTCGCTCTCCCACTCCGGGAGAGGGGAGCCTTCGCCTCGGGAACAACGCATTGGCAACGTCACCGTCAGCTACCTGGTGCCGGCCCACGACGCCGCTCGGTCGCGTGCTCGATCACGTGGTACATCGACGGCAGCACGAACAGCGTCAGCGCGGTGGCGATCGCCAACCCTCCGACCACCACCGTTGCGATCCCGCGTTGCACATCGCTGCCCACCCCGGTGTGGATCGCCGCCGGCAGCATCCCGAGCGTCGCGACCGTGGCTGTCATCAGGACCGGTCGCAGGCGCTCGGTGGCGCCTTTCAGGATCGC
>DATBCI010000198.1:0-11198 GCA_036270555.1 Burkholderiaceae bacterium | reverse complement strand
CGTGGCCGCGTAAGGGGGCTCGCGCCGGTTCACGCCGCTTCGCGCAGGTCCTCTCCTGCCAGCTCCGCGACAACACGGAAAATTCGAAGCCTGCATCCGGCGCGACGGTGTCACTGACGGATTCAAACGCCGTTGACAAAGCCTTTGTTAAGCTTGCCGCGCCGCAGACCACGATCAGCCTTCGCATGCGCACATTGAGAGTGTTGGGTGCGACCGCCGTCGTACTCCTGAGCCTGGCACTGCTGAGCCTGACAGAGGCGGCTTTCGCCGAAACCGCAGCGGAGCACAGGGTCCTGACCTTCTCGCTGGTCCACGGCGTGGTGCACAACGCCGCAGACACGGTCAAGGTCAGGCAAGGCGATGAGCTCGAGCTCCGGTGGTCGAGCGACCAGCCGATGCAGCTGCACCTGCACGGCTACAACATCGAGGTGAGAGTTTCTCCGCAAGCACCCGCCGTGATGGCGTTCAAAGCGAACCTTCCCGGTCGCTTTCCAGTAGAGCCGCACGGACCGGGGCCAGCGGCACACCACCCGGTCCTGTATCTCGAGGTGTATCCCTAGCTGTGCCGGCGACTCGTGCGTGGGCGCGTCGTGCATCGCGCGTCGCCCGTTGCTGGGTGGGTTTTGTCACTGCCTCGGCGGCGTCCGTGGCATCGGCCCACGGCTTCGGCCAGCGTTTCGATCTGCCCCTGCCGCTGTGGCTGTGGGTCACCGGCGCCGGCAGCACCATCGTGCTGACTTTCCTGCTGATGGCAGTCTTTGTCAAGGAAAGGCGCTCGTCGATCGACTATCCACGCCTGGATCTGCTTCAGTTCCGCCCCGTGCAATGGGCGGCCGATGTGAACACCGTCGCGACCGTCCGCTTGCTCGCGGTGCTGCTGTTTGCGTTGACCGTATGCACCGGGCTGATCGGCAACCAGGACCCCTACTCCAACCTGATCCCGACGATGGTCTGGGTCATCTGGTGGGTCGGAGTTGCTTTCGTCTGCGCGTTGATCGGCGATCTGTGGATGTTGATCAACCCCTGGCGGACGCTCTTCGCCTGGGCCGAGGCCGCTTATGGCGCGCTGACGCGAGGACGGGCGTTGTCGCTTCGCCTCGAGTATCCGACCTGGCTGGCCGCCTGGCCGGCGGTGCTTGTCTTGCTCGCCTTCGGATGGGCCGAGCTGATCTGGGGCGACAAGAATGTTCCGAGCCGCCTCGCGCTGGCGCTGGCCGGCTACAGTCTGTTGACCTGGCTCGGCATGTTTGCCTTCGGACGCACAACATGGCTCGTCAACGCAGAGGCGTTCAGCGTTGCATTCGGGGTTCTGGCTCGCTTCGCTCCAACCGAGTTCGTGCCTCCGTCCCGGGGCGAACCGCGTGGACGACTCAACCTGAGACCCCTGGGTGCCGGTCTTTTGGCGGCACGGCCCGTGAGCTGGTCCTTCATGGCCTTCGTGATCCTGATGCTCGCCACGGTGACGTTCGATGGCTTTCAGGAGACGGCGCTGATGCAGAAAATCGATACCGCTGCGCAGTCGTCGCACGCGGTGGCAAGCCTGCTGTTCGACTTGTCCGAACTGGGCCTGGACGAGTCGAGAGTGACGCACACTCTGACTTTGGTCGCGTTCGCGCTGGCCTTCCTGGCTGTGTTCTGGGTCACCAACTGGATTTCCCTGCGATGGGGCACCGGCCCGGGCAGGCGAGCGTCGGGCATCGAACTGAGCGCCGGCGTGACCGCTTGCTGGTTCGTCCTGACGCTGGTCCCGATCGCCGTGGCCTATCACCTCTCACACTATTTCTCGCTTCTTCTGACGGCAGGGCAGTTCGTCATCCCGCTATCGTCCGACCCCTTCGGCTGGGGGTGGAACCTGTTCGGCACGGCCGGATACAAAGTGAACCTTGCGATCGTGAGCCCGACTGTGTTCTGGTACAGCGCGGTTGCGATCATCCTGCTCGGGCATGTGATCGCCGTCTATCTGGCGCACGGGGTGGCGCTGCGCCTGTTTGGCGGTCAGGCGTTCATCAGGGAGATCCCGATGGTGCTGCTGATGGTTGCCTACACCATGCTGAGCCTCTGGATACTGGCTCAACCCATCGTCGGATAGCGCTGTGCTATTTGCCAGTCGGCGCGGCGGCTTGGCGAGCGCTCCGCTGCGACATGGCCTGAAACTGTGCGTCATCGGTCGACCAATGCATGTGTACGATCCGAAACAGCCCCGAAGTGCGCCGCAAGATCATCGTCTCCAGCGTCCTCAGATCGATCGGCGACCCATCCCCCCGGCGGCCGGTCACGTGATAGGTGGTCAATACCCACCGCACGTCGCCTTCGCCACCGACTCGACGATTTTCTATGTTCCACGTCGACACCGCCGCGGCGTCGATGTCGAAAGGCAGGTGCTGGAACGCGTACGCCTCGGCGGTCGGGTCCACGACGCCGAACTCGAAGACGACGAGCTCACGATCGAGCAGCGACAACGCTGCGGCCGTATCCTTGTTCTTCAGCGCTTGATGGAAGGCGTCGACCGCGTCGGCGGGAATGCGCTGCGCTTGTGACCAGGCGAGGGAAGCGAACATCGCGAACCCGATCGCGGCCACCAGGCGCGCTCGCCCGCCCCAGCCTGCCTTCGTCCCGGATCGCATCGCGTCAAACGCCCGGCGATGGCGCGGCGCCGCCGCCCGTCTTTGGGGCGAACATCGACGCGCCGCTGGCATCGATCGACTCGATGACAAAAACGTCGCGCACGTCGAGCCCATCGATCGGCCCATTGTCCGGACGCACGGTGACCTGCGATTCGGTATTGCCGCTGACCCTGAAAACCTCGCCGAAGTGCCGCCCCGAGAGCATGGTCACCCGCCAGCCGCGCAGGTCGTCGCGGGACAGCGGGAAGTTGCGCGGTCCCAAGGGCGCCAGCGTGAACGTGTATAGCTCGCCCTCGGAGCCGCGCGGGACAAGGGCGGCCACCATGCCGGTGTAGCGGCGTATGGTGGGATCCGGAGCCATCGGTTCGTGACCGACCTGCACCAGACCGCCTCGATCGAACCCGGGTCGATCGAACCACGATGCCGGGGATCGAAAGACAGTCTGCGAGCTGGCCATCGAGCAGGCGAACATCAGGGCGAACGAAAGTTGCAAGCTGCCTCTCACGGTACCCCCTCAGCTTTGCCGCGAATCCGCGTCGGCGAGCAGCCGCGCAAGCTCGACCGCGTTGCGCACCCCCATCTTGCGCAAGATCGCCGAACGGTGCACCTCGACGGTCCGCATGCTGATTCCAAGCTCATCGGCGATGACCTTGTTGTATTTTCCCGCCAGCACGCGCTCCATCACCTGCTGATCGCGCCTGGTCAGGTCAGCGAGCTTTTCCTTGACCGATACGTGGCGGGACCGCAGTTGGACGCGCCGCGATTCTTCGTCCAGACAGGCAATCACGCGATCGACGAGTGCGTTGCCGTCGAAGGGCTTCTCGATGAAGTCGACGGCACCTTTGCGAAGTGCGCTGACGGCGACCGGCACGCTGCCATGCCCCGTCAGAAAAATGATCGGAAGCTGAATCCCCGCCGCGATCAGCCGATCCTGCAGTTCGATTCCGTTGATTCCCTCCATCCTGATGTCGAGCACCAGGCAAGCCACGCGTCCGTCGTGCTCGACAGGAAATCGCTGGAGAAAATCCTCGGCCGAGGGATAAACCGAGGTCGGAACGCCGCGTGAATCGAACAGCCATCCAAGCGCCGCGCGGATCGCCACGTCGTCGTCAACGATATGAACCGTGCGGGCTGCTGGGTTCATGGCTGGTCCAACGGTAGTGAGAACGAAAACACGCTTCCAGCAACCCCGTTCGCCTCGAACCACAACTTGCCCGAATGCAGCTCGACGATCGAGCGGCAGATGTTCAGGCCCATCCCCATGCCCGCCGACTTGGTGGTGAAGAACGGTGAGAAGATTTTCTTCGCGACGTCGGGAGCTACACCGATGCCGCGATCGGCAACCGAAACGGTGACCGTTCCGTTGTGCGCCTGCGTACGCACCTCGAGCTCGCGTTGGTCGGTGGGCGCATCCGACATCGCCTCGATGCCGTTCTTGGCGAGGTTCAGTACGACCTGCTCCAGCAGCACGCTGTCCGCATTGAGCAGCGGAAGCTCGGGCTCCAGATCGAGGCGGATGCGCGCGCCCTGTCGTCCGGCCTCGGCTTCCAGCATCGAGATGGCACCCGCCGTGACCTGATTCAGATCGCATTCAGCGCGATGCGGCTCGCGCCGGGACATGAACGCATGCATCCGGTGCACGATGTTGCCGGCCCGGGTTGCCTGGGCCGCTGTTACGTCCAACACCTCGATCAACTCGCCGTCGGTCAGACGGCCGCCGCGCAGCCGGTTCAGGGCTCCCACCAGGTAGCCGTTGATCGCCGCCAGCGGCTGGTTCAGTTCGTGGGCGAGCGAACTCGCCATCTCCCCCATCGTGACCAGTCTCGACGTCAACTGCAGCTTTTCCGCGTGTCGCCGGTTCATCTCCTCGGCCCGCTTGCGCTCGCCGATGTCGAGCACCGAATCCATCCATCCGGTCTGCTCGTTTTGCGCATCGATCAGTGGCGCCTCGTGAACCAGGACGTCGATCCTCGCCCCGCTTTTGGATTGCATTTGCCGCTCATCGCGACCGCGCGGAGCGTCGCCGACCGCGGTGTCGGGCAGTTGCGGGAGCGAAAACGGATACGGCGGGCGGCTCCCGGTCAGCTCGCCGGCCGAATAGCCCGTCATTCGACAAAACGCGGGATTGGTGTAGGAGATCGTGCCATCGAGATCGCGCACGACGAGTCCGGTCAGCATCGAGTCTTCGATCGCCTGGCGAAACGCGTGATGTGCGATCAACTCGTTTTCGGCCGCGATCCTCTGCGTCATGTCGCGGCGCAGTGCCAGCAAGCTCCAAAGCGTCGCGAGCGACAGGCCTACGATCGCCGCAAGAAACAGGTTGCGCGTCATGCCGCTGGCAGGCGGGTAGGCGACCGCGCGCAGCGACAGGCCGCCCGGCGGAAGCGCAAGCGGGATTTCGTACGACATCATCGATGGATCGACGCCGACGTTCGACTTTTGAGTGACGACCCGACCGCTCGCGTCGAGCACCGTCAGGTTGTAGCGCTCGGCATACCACCAGGGGACCATGTGGCGCATCATGCCGGCCAGCGAAAATTCGCCGACCACCTGGCGCGCCAGCGCACCGTTCACGAAGACCGGCACGTAGAGCGCGAAGCGCGGATCCCCGTCAGGAGCGCGGTACAGCCTCGAATAGACGGGTTTGCCGGACCGCGCCGCAGACTTGCTTGCCTCCGCGGTGGCCGCCAGCCCGTCTGGAACGCGATTGCCCTGATCGTCGACCGAGACCGGATAAATGAGGTTCGTCGCACCTTGGGAGTCCATCAGCGCGACCTGCACCAGCTCCGGATTGTTCACTTGCAGATGCCGGACCCGATCCTCGAACTCGGTCGCGTTCAGGTGGCGATCGACGATCTCCTGTCCCAGCGCGACCAGCGCTATCTCGTCACTCTCGACATGGAAGCGGAAATTCTGCTCGACCCACAGAAAATCCGCGATCAGCTTGCGCCGCTGTTCCTCGCGGTCCCAGTAGTACGAAAGGAACACGAAGAGCGCCAGCAGCGCCACCACCAGGATCAGCGCGATGTTGGCAGCCACATAGCCGGGTCCCGGTCCCGATGAGCGCCCGGCCAGGAGGAAGTCTCTTTTCATAGTGGACGACACGTTCTCAATCGCTCGACCCGGCGCACGGCGCGGTCACGGCTTGAAGCCGGTCTCCCGGTAAACGCTTTCAATGATTCCCTTGCCGATCCGCGCTTCATTGGTCCCGTAGACCGGAAGCAAGGCCCGCTTCCACGCCTCCTTTTCCTGAGGCGTCAAGGCGATGATCTGAGTCTTTCCGGAAGCCCGGATCGAAGCGAGTGCATCGTCGTTCTCGCGCTTTGCAATCTCGTTCGCGTAGTGGGTTGCGTCCCTCATCGCAAGTTCAAGCGTTTCGCGGATGTCGGAGGGGAGTCCGTCCCAGAACTTCCTGTTGACGATGACCGCGTACTCGATAACGCCGTGATCGGTCAGCGTCAGATACTTTTGCACTTCGAACATCCTCTGCGTGTAGAAATTCGAGGGCGGGTTTTCCGATCCGTCGACGACGCCGGTCTGCATCGCCTGATAGACCTCCGGGAGCCCCATCACTTGCGGCAGCGCGCCCAGCGCCCGCATCTGGTTGTCGAGCACCCTTGAAGACTGGATGCGCGTCCTCAGGCCCTGCATGTCCTCCGGTTTGCGCAGCGGCTTGTTGGCGCTCATGTCCTTGAAGCCGTTGTCCCAGAAGGCCAGCCCGGTGATTCCCTTGGACTCGAGCTTCTCGAACAGCAGGCGGCCGACCGATCCCTCGCAGACCTTGTGAAGCTCGGCGTAGTTCTCGAACAGGTAGGGCAGATCGAACACTTCGAACTCGGGGACGCCGATCGGTCCGAACTTCGACACCGACGGCGCGAGCATCTGCACCGTCCCCAATTGCAGCGCCTCCATCTCCTCCCCATCGCTGAAGAGCGAGCTGTTGGGGTAGACCTTGACCCTCACGCGCCCGTGGGTGCGCTCCTCGGCGAGCTTCTTGAAATAGTCCGCCCCCTTTCCTTTCGGCGTGTTGACGGCCACCACATGGCTGAACTTGATGATGATCGGGTTCGGTTCTGCCGCAGCGACCGACAGCATGCCGAGCGCGAGGAGCGCAGTGATCAGAGGCCGAACCATAGTCTGAGAGACTCGACGGCGCGGACTTATTCTGCTCGCTGGAAGTTGTCCGCAAATCGCAATCTGTTGCTTCGATTGCCCTCGCCGCAAAGCGCCGGCGGTCGACCGATCCTACCACCACCACATCCGGGCGCGGACATTCTCGTCTTCGGGCGCACCGATGTGGAAATCCGAGGCTCGCGAGCCCCGCCGCTCGATGCTAGCGTCCCGGCTGACAAGGTGCGCCGCTCTCGCGCTCGTTTGGTTGCGGTGCAGCAGCCCGCGCTCCGCGCTCATAAGAAAAGCCCTTGCGGCGGCAATGCGCGTGACAGGTCCAAGGAGCACATCCAGTCAAAGGAGGAAGTCGTGAATCGACAACGTGCAGCAATTCCGGGGCGTTCTTTCATCGGCGCCGCAGCGCTGGCGGCGGTGCTGCTGGGCAGTCTCCTTTCAACCAACGCGCAGGCGACCACCTCGTGTGTCCCAGGGCCGAACGATCGGCCGGAAATCATGCAGGGCGCCGCAACAGCAGCAGAGCGAAGCGCGCCCGGCGGATACCAGGGCGCGTGGTGCGGAGCGCGCCTGGTCGGTGCCAACGAGCTCTATGACCGCGGCAGCTACGGAAACACCGCGATCATCGGCCAATGCGTCTATTCGAGCATGCGCGATCCGTCGGACCTGACCTTGCCCACCACCGGCACCGCGGTGCTTGACAACAGCGTTCCGTCGAACCCCCAGATCGTCCAGGTACTGCGTACCCCCGCGATGATCCGGGCTTACTCGGCGCTGTATATCTGGCAGGGCAAGCTGATCGGCGCCTTCAAGGACTTCGGTCCGAATGGCACCAATCCGGTCGACTTGTACGACGTCTCCGGTGACTGCCTGCACCCGGTCTTCCTGTCGACGATCAATGTGCCCGGAGGCAATCACGACGGCTGGTTGACACCCGACGCCAAGACCTACTACGGGATCCCGTTCGGTGGCGTGCGACTGCTCTCGGGTCCGGCCGGTGCGGAGGTGATCAATCCCGCGCGCATCGACATGCACGTGACGGACTTTTCCGATCCAGTCAACCCAAAGGTGTTGATGACGTGGAACCGCCTGCAATTTCCCGCTGAAATTCAAGGCCTGCCCACGCACCCGCTGGCAACAACCAACTTCCACGACGTCAGCAGCAATAAGGCGGGCACTCGCCTCTACATGGCCCTGTACGGCGGGAACAACTCGCTGGGTGGCAACAACAACAACCCGATTGCGGACCAGAACCAACGCTGCTCGAACGGCCTGGTGATACTCGACTCGACCGAGGTCAAAAACCGGCTGCCCAACGCGAAGCTGAAGTTCGTCAGCTTCACGTCCTGGTGCGACGCAATTCAAGACATCGATCCGGACTTCGGCGACGGCTCCACCGGCTCCGGACACGCGACCGAGTACGTCATTCACGAGAACGGCCGGGAATACGTAATGACCACCGACGAGTCCGGCGGCGGGCTGGAGGGCACGCCGGCTGGCGTGTGTGCCCAGCACAGCTACGCGCGGGCCATCGATATCAGCGACGAGCTCCACCCGCAGGTCGTTGGAACCTTCAAGACCGACGTCAACGAGCCCGAGAACTGCGCGGCGAATCTTGCGGCCGACACCGACGGCGGCATGGTTCACTACATGGGCATCGACAACCGCTGGCACGCACGGATCGTTTTCTACGCGGCGGCCAACTCGGGCGTGCGTGTGGTCGACTGGAAGGATCCGAGAAACCCGAAGGAGATCGCCTACTACCACGCGGCCAATGACGCCAAGACGGCGCCCGGTGCGACGGACTTCACCCGCCCCGACATCCGGTACGACCCGACCAATTGCCTGTTCTACACCGGTTGGAATCAGGGTGGCTTGAAGACGCTCGAATTGACCAACCCCGAATACAACGCCTGCATGAAGCGGACCGGGTCGGGTAGCGGCTGGCTGCTGGATGGCACCGGCTCGAAGAAGGCCCGCCTGCAGTTGCACGCGCAGCGCGTCGGCAAGAGCCGGCTGACGGGTCACTTCAGCCTGACCGACGAGCAGGCTGGGGCGCATCTGAAGGTGACACAACTGACGATGGTGGGCAGCGTGCGCGACGCCTGCGGCAGCGTCCCGTCCCAGAGTTACTCCTCCATGCAATTCGAGGGCAGCGGTACCTACAATGGCGCGCCTGCCACCTTCCGCGTCTGTCTCCAGCAGAACGTTCTCAGTGAAGAATCAGCCGGCGAGCGGGAGCGAGCGGCTCGTCAAATCGAGGCTGAGGGAGTCGAGCGTGAAGCGCCGGCAACGCCCAACCTCCTGCACGTGTCCTGCACCAGCGGATGCACGTACGACGCGGAAGGCGTTGTTCAAGGCAGGCTGACGGTCAGCCAGCAGCACGAAGACTGAGCAGGCAACCAACGTCTTGAAATCAGCTCGGTCGCCCACGCGGCCGAGCTTTTCCATGTCGGCGCCGGCGCCGGTCGGCCGCGAGGGTTCAAATGGATCGAGGCCGCAGGCCCCTGTACCAGTCGCTGTACTTCCAGGTCATCGTCGCCATCCTGATCGGAGTGCTGGTCGGCCACTTCTACCCCGTGACCGGCGAGTCGATGAAGCCGTTGGGCGACGGGTTCATCAAGCTGATCAAGATGATCATCGCGCCGATCATCTTCTGCACGGTGGTCCTCGGCATCGCAGGCATGGAGGATATGAAGAAGGTCGGCAAGACCGGTGCCTACGCGCTGGTCTATTTCGAGGCCGTCAGCACGATCGCGTTGGCCGTGGGCCTCGTGATCATCAACGCGGTGCAGCCCGGGGCAGGCATGAATGTCGATCCGGCCAGCCTCGACGCCAAGTCCATCGCGGCTTACACCAAACCTGGCCAGCTGCAAACGGCCAGCGAGTTCCTGCTGAACGTCATCCCCAACACCCTGGTAGATGCCTTTGCCAGGGGCGAAACGCTGCAGGTGCTGATGGTCGCCATCCTGTTCGGATTTGCCTTGCACCGCTTCGGCGGCCGGGGCACGCTGGTGTTCGACTGGATCGAGAAACTGTCCCAGGTGCTGTTCGCCATCGTCGGAACCATCATGAAAGTGGCGCCGATAGGAGCGTTCGGCGCGATGGCGTTCACGATCGCCAAATACGGGGTCGGCTCACTGGTTTCGCTCGGCAAGCTGATGGGAACGTTCTACCTGACGTGCCTGGTCTTCATCCTGCTCGTGCTGGGAATCATCGCGCGCCTTCATGGCTTTTCGATTCTCAAGTTCATCCGCTACATCAAGGAAGAGATTTTGATTGTTCTCGGCACCTCGTCGTCGGAGTCCGTGCTGCCACGCATGATGGCGAAGATGGAGAACCTGGGCGTCACGAAAACCACGGTCGGCCTCGTGATGCCCGCGGGCTACTCGTTCAATCTCGACGGCACGTCGATTTATCTGACGATGGCGGCGGTATTTATCGCACAGGCGACGAACACGCCCATGACGCTCGCCCAGCAGCTGACACTGCTGGCTGTACTTGTGCTGACGTCCAAGGGTGCGGCGGCCGTCACCGGCGGCGGATTCGTCGTACTGGCGGCAACGCTCTCGGCCGTCGGCAATGTTCCAGTCGCCGGACTCGCCCTCATATTGGGCATCGACCGCTTCATGTCCGAGGCGCGAGCGCTCACGAATCTGATCGGAAACGGCGTGGCGACGGTCGTCGTCGGGAAATGGTGTGGAGAGCTGGATTCGGCCCGGTTGGCGCAGACTCTAAACCACGAGACATCCGACCAGGCGGACGAACCGGAGAAATTCCAGGAGGCCGCCGCCGACGGCCTGATCAAGGCACATTGACGGTGACGTCAGATCCTGACGGCTTGCAGTCGGGCCTTGCGCGGGCAAGGTTCCGTCAGTGCCCTGCGGCGGAGCCTTGCAGTTCCTCGGTCAGCCTGGCGACCGACTCCCGGCTTGCCTGCCTGGCTTCCAATACCTGATCCTTGGACAGCTCGCCCGCTTCAGCCATCCTGGCGTACGTGCGCTGGCACACTGGCACCATCTGCTGGGTGTTCGCGTCGGCGCCGTCATGGTCCTCGTTCAGGTACGCCTGCATCTTCCCGACGGCATCCCGATACATCGAATCGTGATCGGCCCGCGGCGCCAGCCTGTCGAAGGCGGCGGAGGCAAGCGCCTCGGTCACGCGAATCTCAACAAGGATGTGCGTGCCTTCGGCGCTGACAGCCTGGTTCTGCCGGGCATCGTCCCGAATCAGTGCGGTGACCTGGTAGGCGGCCCAATCGGTAACCGCCTGGCAGACCAGCGCGCGCTGCGCTTCAAAGGAAAGTGCTTGCGACGCCCCGTTGACCGAAGCATCGCCCGGCGAGGGCACTTCGGCAGCACCGGCTGCAATGGCCAGGGCAGAGCAAAGACCAGCGGCGAGCAGGAAGCGGTTCATCTTGGGC
This sequence comes from Burkholderiaceae bacterium, assembly GCA_036270555.1. Lineage (GTDB taxonomy): Bacteria > Pseudomonadota > Gammaproteobacteria > Burkholderiales > Burkholderiaceae_F > VBCK01. The sequence goes on along the minus strand of DATBCI010000198.1, from coordinate 26 downwards.
ACTTCGGCATCCCGAGGGTGCGAGTG
>DATBCI010000197.1:0-2644 GCA_036270555.1 Burkholderiaceae bacterium | reverse complement strand
GGCCGTTCTCTCAGGGCATATACGTGTTCGTGTATTGGATGTAGGTCAGGAAATCCGAGCTGTAGCCGTGGAAGACCACGGCCGCCTGGCCGTTCGCGTTGACCGCTACCCCGTCAGGGGTCCCGCCTCCCTCGTAGGACGTGCCGGCCGTCGTCGGTCCGTTCCAGGGTGTGGTCGCGGATGCGCGCGTGGCCGCGCGCCAGAGCGTCTCGCCGCCGCTGAACGGGAGAACGGGCCAGAAGGCAATCGCGGCGCCGCTTTGACTCATCGTGAAGTAGAAGTAGCCCGGATCCTGGTCGGTCCCCGAGATCACGTGCGGCGTTCCCCAACTGTTCGTGCCGAGGTTGCCGTCGACCGCCATCAAGCTTGTCAGGCCTTCGTTCCACCCTACGAAGGTCGCGTGGCCCGACGCATCGCTGGCGAAGATCCGGTTATCGTGTCCGGTTCCAATGTAGTAGCCGATCGAGGTGAGCGGGGCCACGACGGCGGGCGCGCCCCAGATGCCGGCGCGCCGCACCAACGAAACGACATTGCTGTTGGAGATCGATACGACACCGAGGTCGCCCAGGCTATCGGCTGCCATTTGCCCGAATTGTCGGCTGGCCGATGGTCCCAGTATCGGGCCGGAATCGACCCAGGCCTGTGCGCCGGCGGCGAGCGTCGAGACATGCAGGGTCCAGTTGGACGTTTTGCACGTGCGCGATCCGCATACCGAGGAGTAGCTCTCCCAGGAAACGGCCATCGAACCGTCCGGAGCGACGACGCTGCCTTCGAGGCTGACGTAAGCGCCGGTCGCGAGGGTTGCCGGGATACTCCACGAGCCGCCGGCGGGTCGATGCACCACCAGCACCGGGTTGGCCACACCGCGGGGTCCGCCACCACCCCACGCCAGGCTCTCGTCGCCTCGGTCGTTGCTCGTGTAGAACTGCACGACGCCGTTGGTTGCGCCCGGAGTCGTCCAACTGCCGCCCGCCGGATGATCGGCGAACATTCCGACACCGGACGCGTTGTTGTAAACCGCCGTCGCGCGGCCGGAAGCGCTGGTGCGTACCGACGGGTTGCCCGACGCCACGCCGATAGGCCCTGACACGTTGACGGGCGCAGACCAGGCATGGCCGAACCCTGCAGTGCTGGCCCAGATCTCGTTGACGGCGGTGCCATTCGGCAGGTTGTTCTGATACCAGAGGCTGGTCATGTTGCCGGATGCGTCCAGCGCAATCGTGCCGTTGTAGCCATTGGTCGATAGCTGAGCCTGTGTGCCCCAGGTTCCCGCGAGCGCGGGTGAAGCCAGCGCCAGCGGCGCGCCCAGCAGTGCAAGGACTTGGTGAACTGTCTTCAAGATCTCTCCTCCTGAATGATTGAACTGCCTGCGACAGGCCCCGGCGGAGCGGCAACGTTTTGAGAAGCGGGGTGGGGCAGGGCGAGGGCGGCCTGACCCAAAACGGTTAATCCCGGCCCGGCCAGGAAGGTTGCAGCGAGATGGATGAACGGCGGGCCGTTTACCTGACGTTTACCAGACTGGGATCCTTAAGCCGGCGTCATCCACAGGCGTCGGAGTTTTCTGACCGTCGAGTGACAATGAGCAGTGACCATCAGCGATGACAATGAACGACGACACGGAGCGATGAGGCCGGGCGATGACTGAGCGCGTTCACTAAGGAAGCGATGGCGTCACCGTAAAACTGGCGCTGCGTCCGACCGCGACGTTGGTTCCGCTGGCGGTGCTCCTGAACAACAGGATCTCGTATTGGGCGTTGGGAATCAGCTCGGACACGTAAGCCGACGCTTCGCCGCATGATTGCCCGGACGTGTCAGCGGGCGTCTTCAGCCAGTTGCTGATCAGGTTCGTGTTGTCCTGGGTCATCTGATCGCTCGGGGTGCCGGCGGCGAACACGCCGATCCACGCCCTGGGCGCCACCAGATCAGCGGGTCTGCAGTAGCGGACGATCAGGTTCGACCCTTCCCGCACTTCGATTCCGTGAGTGGAGACTGCCGGATCACCGACGATCTCGACCCCTGGGACATCCGGGCTCACCTGCGCGGGTGGCAGGATCGAGACCGGGAGCGGCGCGTGGCGCGGCAGCAGTTGTCCACGCAGCAGCCAGGCGGCGTAGTGACCTGCGGGCAGATGATCGGTCGGGATTGCCACCGTGCCATCGGCTCCGAGCGGGTAGCGCACCGAAGCCCCGTTCGGCGCCCGGCCAAGCGGCTCCAGAGCCACGGTGGCATCCGCTGCGACGCCGGCCGACGCAACCAGCGCGACCGGTTGCCCCGGATCCACGGCCGCTGGCGTCGCAACCTGGCCGAAGGTATCAGCCAGGCTTCCTCGCGTTGCGAGGGCTTCGCTGGCGCTCAATTTGTCCGGTGAGGCGTCGTTGACGGCTGCAAAGGCTTCATTGAGCGGCGTTGCAAACTCATCGAATCGATCAAGTCCGTCCAGGCCGAATGCGCTCTCGATGGTCCGCAGCACGCCATAACCGTCGTAGTGCGAGTCCAGCACGGTGCCTTCCTTGAGCAGTCCGGGCGAGCCCACGAGGATCGTCGGAACGTGGTTGTCCGGCCAGCCCCAGCCGTCGCTCTCGTCCCAGGTCACGATCAGCAGGGAGCGGGATGTGTTCCACGCGGTCGATCCGACCAGCGATCC
>DATBCI010000196.1:0-5780 GCA_036270555.1 Burkholderiaceae bacterium | reverse complement strand
TCCCCGATGCGATCGTTGCCGGTGTAGGCGTTCTCGGTGAAAAGCTGAGCGAAAGTGAAGGTCGGGTCGGCACTGTCGAAGTTCGGCAGGCGGCTCTGATCGCGAAACGGGATATAGGCGTAGTACACACGGGGCTCGAGGGTCTGCGTCGCGTTGCGCCCAAGCCATTGACTGGGGCGCTCGAACACGAGGCCGGCATCCAGCGATCCGATCGGGAGCGATCGAGTGGCGCTCGACACACCGTTGTGCAGGTTGGGATCGAGGTCGTACTCCGTCGCGTGCCACTGCAGGCGCGGCACGACGAAATAGCCGGCGCTCAGCACGGGATAGCTGATGCTCGGGTTCACCACGAAACGCGACCCCTCCTCGAGTCTCTCGTTGCGAAAGCGCGTCGCGTCGATCGTGGCCCCCACGTCGAAGCCCGCCCAGTCAGCATGCGTGGTGTTCATCGTGAATTCCGGTACCCGGTCGTACGGCGGCGGATTGCCTGGCAGCGGGGTCCCGGACGGATTGAGCAGCGAGAACAGCGTCTGATTGCGATTGACCTGTACGGTCGCGTTCCAGTAGGTCTGCGAGTAGCTGACCGTCTCGACCTGCGGCAGCTCGATCGGCGCGGCCTCCGCCAGGCTGTGCGTAAAGTCGGTCAGAAACTTGTCGTCGGAAACGCGGTTGTAGTTGACGCCCGCCGCGAAGCCTCCGCTGGCGTACTGCTGGTTGACGATCAGGTGCTCGCGCGACGAACCGGTGGCGCGGTCGTACGGCATGACGTCGTAGTCGAGCACGCCGCGCACATTGGGCTCCAGCAGCCGGAACTCGTTGCCCAGCAGCGCGCCCCAGCGCGGATACAGCGCCGGCGTCAGCGTGTAGTCGTAGTTCGGCGCCATGTTCCAGTAGTACGGCACCGTGACCTGGAAGCCCGATCGCGAATCGAAGTAGTAGCTCGGCGTCAGGATGCCGCTGCGCCGTTCGCCGCCCAGCGGCATCGAGAAATAGGGCGACGAAAAAATGGGCACGCCCTGGAAGTACATCGTCGCATCGTGCCCGATCGCCTTGCCTTCCAGCCGATCGATATCGAGCGTTTCCGCCTTGACCCACCACGAGTCGTCTCCAGGAGCGCAGTTGGTGTAGGTGGCGTTGTGAAGCCGGTAGTGATCCTCATCCAGGAATTCGATCAGAGAGGACTCGCCCCGTCCCTGTCTGGGCGAGTACGCATAGGTCGCCTGGGGCATCTGGCCGGTACGCGCTTCCAGGCGGTAGTCCAGCGCAGGCCCGGAAAACATCGTGCCCTTGTTGTACAACCTCGCGTTGCCTCGCACCTTCGCCTCATCACTGGCGCAGACGTACTCGGCCGTATCGCCGCGCAGCACCGTGCCGGCACTTCGCAACTCGACTGCACCGTCCATCTGGACCCGTTCGTCGACCTCGCCCTGCATGTGGTCGGATTTGGCGTAGGTCGGCGCTTTCATGTGCTGAGCGGCACGGTGCGCCCCCAGCGCGCGCTCCAGCTTCAAGGCCGGCGCCTCCGTCTGCGCAAGGGCCGGCGTCAGCGCGAGCGCGAGGGCGAGCACCGCCACCCGGCGCAACAGCAGCGGAGCGAGCGGCCGCGCGCCGGACCGGCGCCACAGGCTGCAGGGGTGGACAAAAGAGCGCAACGAAGCCGAGTGCCGAGTCCGGCATCGCCCCACCCCATTGGGGTAGTAGGCCGTGCGGCTCGATTTCTCTTGGACAGCCGCGCATTATGATGGGAAGCGAGGACATCTGCTGTAACGATCTGCTGCCGTAATGATCAGTTGACGGATCCATGAGCCAGGACGCGGCGCCCGACGCGCGCCGTCACGCGCTGATGGCCTGGCTGCACACCGTGGCCGGCCCCTTCGGCTTGCATCCGGAGACGCTGCGGCCTGCCTCCAGCGATGCCAGCTTTCGGCGTTATTTCCGTCTCGATGCAGGCGACGGCGGCACGCTGATTGCGATGGATGCGCCACCCGAGCGCGAGGACAGCCTTCGGTTCGTCAAAATCGCACGCTTGTTCGCCGAGGCGGGTGTCACGACCCCGCAGATCCTGCTCGAGAACCTGGCGGAGGGCTTTCTGCTGGTGAGCGACCTGGGGCAGACCACCTACCTGCAGGCGATGGGGGGCGGTGCCGAAGCCCACCCGCTTTACCTCGACGCGCTCGACTCGCTGGTGCGAATTCAGGCCGCCACCCGCGCCGGCGTGCTGCCACCTTACGATCACGATCGACTGCTGACTGAACTGCGCCTGTTTCCGGACTGGTATGTCGCCAGGCACCTGCAAACCTGCCTCGAGCCGGGCGAACGTGAGGCGCTCGAGCGCGTGTTCGAGTCGCTGATCGCCAGCGCGCTGGCACAACCGCCCGTGTACGTCCATCGCGACTACCACTGTCGCAACCTGATGAGGCTCTCCGGCGGAAATCCGGGCGTGCTGGATTTCCAGGATGCGGTGCTCGGGCCGGTCACCTACGACCTGGTTTCGCTGTTGCGCGACGCCTACATCGAGTGGCCCGAAGAGCAGCAAATCGACTGGGCGGCGCGCTACTGGCAGCGCGCCCGCACAGCCGGCGTGCCGGTACAGGCCGACTTCGCCGACCTGTGGCGCGCGATGGAGTGGATGGGCCTGCAGCGCACGCTGAAAGTGCTCGGCATCTTCGCCCGCCTTTACCACCGCGACGGCAAGGATGGTTACCTGGCGGACCTGCCCCGCGTCATGCGCCATACGCGGCGGGTGGTCGAGCGCTACGCAGCCCTGGATGCGCTGCGCCGACTGCTGGATCGTCTCGAGGAGAGTCCTTGAAAGCGCTGATCTTCGCAGCCGGGCGCGGCGAGCGGATGCGGCCGCTGTCGGACCGGACCCCCAAACCGCTGCTGGTGGCAGGCGGACGGATGCTGATCGAGTGGCAGATCACCGCGCTGGCCGCAGCGGGCATTCATGAGCTCGTGATCAATACGGCGCACCAATCAGCGCTGATCGAGCGCGAACTGGGCGACGGCGCGCGCTATGGCGCTCGCATTCGGTACTCGCGCGAGGGCGAGCAAGCCGAGGATGCGCTCGAGACACTGGGCGGTATCGTGCACGCGCTGCCGCTGCTCGGGCCGATCTCGTTCGTCGTCGTCAGCGGCGACATCGTGACGGACTTCGACTATGCCAGCCTGCGCGCGCCGGCGGCGCTCATCGAGGCTGGCCACTACGATGCCCACTTCGTTCTGGTTGACAACCCACCGTACCATTCCCAGGGCGACATGGGGCTGGACGGTTCGCTCGCGACGATGCAGGCGCCGCGCCTCACGTATGGCAACATCGCGGTGTTCGCAACACGCCTGTTCACGGGCGAAAGCGCCGGACGGCGACCGCTTTTCCCATGGGGGTTCGACCTGGTCGAGCAACAGCGGGTCAGCGCGCAGCGGTTCGGCGGGCGCTGGTACAACGTCGGAACGCCACAAGACCTGGCGGCACTGGACCGGGAGTTGCTGAGCCATCCGCTCGGCCATCCCTCCTGAAGAGCGCCCGTCACATGAGTTCGCCCACCGCTGGTGCGTCGGCCAATTGCGCTGTCATCCTGGGCGCGGGCCCAGTCGGACTGGCCTGCGCGCTGCTGCTGTCCTCGCGCGGAATCGCCTCCCGAGTGCTCGATGCACGCGGTGTCGACCAGGCCCGGCAGGATCGCCGGTTGCTCGCCTTGTCTCGCGGTACCCTGCAGCTGATGACGGGCCTGCTGGGCGCGAACTTTGCTCCGATGGCCCGCATTGCCGAGGTGCATGTCAGCTCGAGCGGTCAGTGGGGCGCGACCCGGTTGACCAGCCGCGATTTTGGTGGGGTCGCACTGGGGGCGACGGTCCGCTATGGCGACCTGGTTGCCGCGCTGGCGAGCGCGGCAGATGCCGACCCCAGGATCGGGGTCCATCGACCATGCCGCGTGATCGAGCTGCAACAACGGGGTGAATCAGTCTCGATCGGTCTGAACGATTCTTCGCGCATCGAAGCCCCGCTCGCGATCAACGCCGAAGGCGCGGCGCCGAGCGAACGCCCGGCTACCCACGATGCCGTGCTGGCGGAATTGGATGTGCATGATCTGGCGCCCGGCACCGCGGTGGAACGCTTTACGCGGGACGGTCCCCTGGCATTGCTGCCGCTGCCCGCGGCAAGCGACACCCGCAAATCGATGATCTGGTGTGTGGATCACGAGGCGGCGCAGGCACTTCTGGGCCTGAGCGATGGCGAATTCGCCGGCAAGATCCAGGCCATGCTGGGGCCTCGAATCGGTCGAGTTAACGGGGTGGGGCCGCGCACCGCATTTGCGCTGATCCAGCAAGAGCGGCCGCGGGTGCGCGAGAACCGGCTGGTTTACATCGGCAATGCGGCTCAAAGCCTGCATCCGGTCGCCGGCCAGGGGTTCAACCTGGGGATGCGTGACTGCGTGTGCCTGGCCGACAGCCTGGCGCAGGCCTGCGACGATCCGCTCGCCGCCCTGTCCCGCTACGAAGCGGCCCGTCGAGCCGATCGTTTCGCGATTTCACGAATAACCGGCGCTCTGCCTGCGCTGTTTGCGTCCAGGCTCCCGCCGATCGCATTGGTCCGATCGGTCGCGCTGGTGGCTTTCGATCTGGTCGCCCCGTTGCGGCGCAGTCTGTCCTCGGTTCTGATGTTCGGCGTACGACACTGACTTCGGCTAGGGCGTCTTGCGCATTGCCTTCGCAGCGCGCTTGGCTAAAATGACACCCCCGCTTCGACGCCGAACTCCCATTTCCCAAATGCGCATCGGCTCATTCGAGCTGAAAGATCGAATTTTCGCTGCGCCGATGGCGGGAGTCACGGACCGGCCATTTCGCAAGCTGTGCCGGCGATTGGGCGCAGCCTATGCGGTCAGCGAGATGGTGGCATCGGATCCGCGCGTGCGCGCCAGTGGCAAGACCTCGCGGCGGCTCGATCATGAGGGGGAGGCGGCGCCTGTGGCGGTGCAATTGGTCGGCGCCGATCCAGCCGTGCTGGCCGACGCCGCACGCTACAACGTCGACCGCGGGGCGCAGATCATCGATCTGAACATGGGCTGCCCGGCGCGCAAGGTGTGCCAGGTGGCCTGCGGCTCCGCGCTACTCAAAGACGAGGCGCTGGTCGCGCGGATCGTGCAAGCCGTCGTTCGGGCGATCGACGTTCCGGTGACGTTGAAATACCGTACCGGGTGGGATACGACCGATCGCAATGCGGTTCGAATTGCCCGCATGGCCGAAGGCGCTGGCGTGCGGATGTTGACCTTGCACGGACGCACGCGTGCCTGTGGCTTCACCGGGCGGGCCGAATACCACACGATCGCTCGCGTGAAGCAGGCGGTGCGAATTCCGGTGGTGGCCAATGGCGATGTCGACTCGCCGCAGAAGGCGCGTCGGGTTTTCGAAGAAACCGGTGCCGACGCGATCATGATCGGGCGCGCCGCCCAGGGGCGTCCGTGGATCTTTCGCGAGATCAGCGAGTACCTGAGAACCGGTTCGACCCTCGAGCAGCCGACGGTGACCGAGGTGCGCGGGCTGCTGCTGGAGCACCTGGACGAACACTACGGGTTCTACGGGGAAGCGCTGGGGGTCAGGACCGCGCGCAAGCACATCATCTGGTACACCCGCCGCCTGCACGGCGGCGTGAGCTTCTGTGAGCGGATGAATCGGCTCGAACACTGCGAGGAGCAGCGCCGGGCTCTGGACGAGTTTCTGCAGGACGCGGGCGAACGCCATGACCGGTTGCAGTACGTGGACCACTCGATCGGGGAAGCAGC
>DATBCI010000195.1:0-9969 GCA_036270555.1 Burkholderiaceae bacterium | reverse complement strand
ATGGCCATGTGGCTGGCGCCGCCGCTGGTGGGCTGGCGGCATCTGCCGGCGCTGAAGGCGATGTTCTACAGCTTCTTCGCCTGCTGGCGAAATCGCTGGCCGCTGCTGGCCTTCATCGGCGGTGTTGTGGCCGCCGGTTCGGTCGCTACGATGGCGTTGGGGATGCTGGTCGGTCTGCTGGTGACCGACCGCACGGTGGGGGCTCTGCTGATCGCCCCGATTGCGCTCGCGCTGCTGGCGGTCTTTCAGGGGGGCATCTTCCAGATGTACACGCAGGTCGTCGAGGCAGCGCCCGAGGAAACTGGTGCGCCCGCGTGACGGCGCTCGAAGCCAACCGCAGAGAACAAGCAGTGGCCGCGGTCAGGCCCGCTCGAGCTTCGCAACCGAGAGCAGTAGCTCCTTGATTCCCGCGGCGCCGAAACGGATCTGGGCGCGGGCGTCCGCGCCCGCGCCCTGCAGCCGGATCACGACGCCGTCTCCGAACCTGGCGTGACGCACCGCCTGCCCGACGTGCAGCCCGTGATGATCGGCGGCACGTGACGCGGTGGCAACGGTCACGGGTGTCAACGGCGAATTCCACGAGGGCAGCGCCTGCGTCGACCGGGTGCGGCGCGGCGTCAGCCAGCGGACGGACTCCGGTGGCAGCTCTTCCAGAAAGCGCGAGCGGATGCCGTAGCGGGTCTGGCCGTGCAGCAGCCGGGCCTGAGCGAAGCTCACGTACAGGTACTTGCGCGCGCGGGTGATCGCCACGTACATCAGGCGCCGCTCCTCCTCCAGCCCTCCGCCCTCGCTCAGGCTGTTTTCGTGGGGAAACAAGCCTTCCTCCAGGCCGGTGATGAACACCGCTTCGAACTCCAGGCCCTTGGCCGAGTGGACCGTCATCAACTGCAGCGCATCCTGCCCCTGCCCCGCCTGGTTGTCGCCTGCCTCCAGCGAGGCGTGCGCGAGGAAGGCGGTGAGCGGCTCCGGGTCGGCATCACCTGTCTCCGCGCTTTGCCCTTCGACAGGCTTGTCCGCCGAAGCCCGCAGCGCGAAGGCAGATCGCTCGCTGCTGAAACCCTGTTCCCCTACGAAACCGGCCGAGGCGTTAACCAGTTCCTCCAGGTTCTCGAGCCGCTCCCGCCCTTCTCGCTCCGCCGTGTAATGGGCCGCCAGGCCGCTTTGCTGGATCGTCGTGGACACGAGATCCGGCAGGTTCTGCGAGGCCGCAGACGCCTGAAGCGACTCGATCAGGCGCCCGAACTGCGCCAGGTTCGCTGCCGACCGCCCCGCCAGCGTGCCGATCGCCGCATACAGGCTGCTCTGGTTGGCGGTCGCGGCCTCCTGCAACTGCTCCAGCGTGCGCGCGCCAATCCCGCGCGGCGGAAAGTTCACCGCACGCGTGAACGACACATCATCGTGCGGATTCGCCGCGAGCCGCAGATAGGCGAGCGCATTCTTGATCTCGGCCCGCTCGAAGAACCTCAACCCGCCATAGACGCGGTACGGCAACGCGGCCGTGAACAGCGCGTGCTCCAGGACGCGCGACTGAGCGTTGGAGCGGTACAGGACCGCGACGTCCGACGCACGCAACCCGGCCTCGGTCAACTCGCGCACCTGATCGACCAGCCACGAAGCCTCCAGCCCGTCGGAAGCCGCTTCGAACAGCACGGGGCGCTCGCCCTGTCCGGCGGACGTCCACAGGTTCTTGCCCAGCCGCTGCGCGTTGTGGCTGATCAGGTGGTTCGCCGCTTCCAATATGTGGCCGTAGGAGCGGTAGTTCTGCTCCAGCTTGATCACGTGCGAGATTCTGAATTCGCGCTCGAAATCGGCCATGTTGCCGACGTGAGCGCCGCGGAACCGGTAGATCGACTGATCGTCGTCACCGACCGCGAACACGCTGCTCTCCGGCCCGGCCAACAGCTTGAGCCACCGGTACTGGAGCACATTCGTGTCCTGGAACTCGTCCACCAGGATGTGCCGGAACCGTTGCTGATAGTGCAGCCGCAGCGGCTCATTGCGCGACAGCAGCTCGTAGCTGCGTAGCAGCAGCTCGGCAAAATCGACGAGGCCCTCGCGCTGGCATTGCTGATCGTAGCGGTCGAACAGCTCCACCCACAGCCGGTCGCGCCCGCCGTCGGCGTCGACATCGCGCGCGCGCAGCCCGGAGTCCTTTGCGCTGTTGATGAACATCTGCAGCTCGCGCGGCGGGCAACGGGCGTCGTCGACGTTGGCCGCCTTCAGCAACCGCTTGATCGCCGCCAGCTGGTCCTGCGAATCCATGATCTGGAAGCTCTGCGGCAACTGTGCGTCCCGGTGGTGGGTCCGCAGCAGGCGGTTGCACAATCCGTGGAACGTCCCGATCCACATCGTGCGGGGGCTGATCGGCACCATCGCGCCAATCCGGTCGATCATCTCGCGCGCCGCTTTGTTGGTGAAGGTGACGGCGAGGATCTGCTGGGGCCGCACGTGTCCACTATGGATCAGCCAGGCGATGCGGGTCGTCAGAACCCGCGTCTTGCCGCTGCCGGCACCTGCCAGCACCAGCACGTGCCCGGTCGAATCGGTGACCGCGGCCAGTTGCTGTGGATTCAGACCTTCGAGGAAGCGCTGCATTGGCCGTATTTTAATTGTTGTCGGCGCAACGGCGCCGCCGTCGGCGGGCGGATAGAATCGACCACTGGAGCCGTGGCCTTGCCACGGCTCGTTGCTAACTTGCTGGCCTTCCCGTGCGCGACAGATATCTTCCGCAAGAAGTCGAATCCGCAGCTCAGACCCACTGGCGGTCGATCGACGCCTATCGCGCGCGCGAGGACGCCCGCGAAGCGCCGGGGCGCCCCAAGCCGAAGTACTACGTGTGCTCCATGCTTCCGTACCCGAGCGGCAAGCTGCATATGGGCCACGTGCGCAATTACACGCTGAACGACGTGATGTACCGCGTCTACCGGATGCGCGGCTACAACGTGATGACCCCGATGGGCTGGGATGCGTTCGGATTGCCGGCGGAAAACGCCGCCCTCGAAAAAGGCATCGCACCGGCGCGCTGGACCTACGACAACATCGCCGAGATGAAGGCCCAGATGCAGCCGCTCGGGCTCGCGTTCGACTGGTCGCGCGAGCTGGCAACCTGCCAGCCGGAGTATTACCGCTGGAACCAGTGGCTGTTTCTGAAGATGCTCGAACGCGGCATCGCGTACCGCAAGACACAGATCGTGAACTGGGACCCGGTCGACCAGACGGTGCTGGCCAATGAGCAGGTCATCGACGGCCGTGGCTGGCGCTCCGGAGCAGTGGTCGAGAAGCGCGAAATCCCGGGCTACTACCTGGCCATTACGCGTTACGCCGACCAGCTGCTGAGCGCGCTCGATCAGATGCCGGGGTGGCCGCCGCAGGTGCGGTCGATGCAGGAAAACTGGATCGGCCGCAGCGCCGGGGTGAACTTCGGCTTTCCGTACCAGATCGACGGCAAGAACGAACTGCTGCGCGTGTTCACGACCCGCGCCGACACGATCATGGGCGTGACGTTCGTGGCGCTGGCCGCCGAGCACCCGCTGGCGCTGCGGCTGGCACGCGACGATAAGCGCCTGGCCGATTTCATCGAGGAGTGCCGCCACGGCGGCGTGGCCGAGGCGGACGTCGCCCTGATGGAAAAGCGCGGCGTACCGACCGGGTTCCAGGTCACCCATCCGCTCAGCGGCCAGCCCGTGGCGGTGTGGATCGGCAATTATGTGCTGATGGCCTACGGCGAAGGGGCCGTGATGGGCGTCCCGGGCCACGACGAGCGCGACTTCGAATTCGCGCGCCGCTACCACCTGCCGATCCGGCAGGTGATTGCGGTTGCGGGTGAGACCTTCTCCACCGAGCGCTATCAGGACTGGTATGCCGACAAGCAACGCGGCGTGTGCGTGAATTCCGGCCGTTACGACGGCCTCGGCTACGAGGCTGCGGTCAAGGCGATCGCGGCCGATCTGCAGGCCCTGGGCCTCGGCGCCGACCAGGTGCAGTATCGCCTGCGCGATTGGGGCATATCACGCCAGCGTTACTGGGGCACGCCGATCCCGATCATCCACTGCGAAGGGTGCGGGTCGGTTCCGGTGCCGGAGTCCGCCTTGCCCGTGGTGCTGCCCGAGGACCTGGTGCCGGACGGCAGCGGTAATCCGCTGAACCACTGTGAGGCCTTCCTGAAGGTGGACTGCCCGCGCTGCGGCAAGCCCGCTCAGCGCGAAACCGACACGATGGACACCTTTGTCGACTCCTCCTGGTACTTCATGCGCTACTGCTCGCCCGGCGCCAGCACCTCGATGGTCGACGCCCGCAACGATTACTGGATGCCGATGGACCAGTACATCGGCGGTATCGAGCACGCGGTGCTGCACCTGCTGTATGCGCGCTTCTGGACGCGCGTGATGCGCGATCTCGGGCTGGTTACGTTCGACGAGCCGTTCGCGCACCTGTTCACGCAAGGCATGCTGCTGAACGACTGCTACTACCGGGAGGACGAAGGCGGCCGCCGCCGCTGGTTCTACCCGGCCGAGGTGGAAGTCACGCACGATGAGCGGGGCCGCCCAATCGGCGCCATCGCGCGCGAGGACGGCCGGCCGGTGATGCTGGGTGGCATCGAGAAGATGTCCAAGAGCAAGAATAACGTGGTGGAGCCGCGCGACATCATCGAGCGCTTCGGCGCCGACACGGCGCGTGCCTTCGTGATGTTCGCCGGCCCTCCGGACCAGAGCGCGGCCTGGTCCGACTCGGGGGCCGAGGGAACGTCGCGCTTCCTGCGCCGCTTGTGGCAGTTCTGTTTCGATCGGCGCTCGCGCGTTGTCAAGGCTCCGGTGCAGGTGGTCCCCGCGCAGCTCGCTGCCGACCAGCAGTCGCTGCGGCGCGAGATCCACGCGCTGCTCAAGCAGGCCGATTTCGACTACGCGCGGATCCAATACAACACCGTCGTGTCGGCCGTGATGAAGATGCTGAACGCGCTGGCCGACTCCAAGGCCGAGCCTTGCCCGCCGTCCGACGCGGTGCTGCGCGAGAGCCTGTCGATCCTGCTGCGGCTGCTGTACCCGATTGCCCCCCACATCGCGCACACGCTGTGGGGCGAGCTGGGCTTTGCGGGTGAATTCGGCGACCTGCTGGATGCACCGTGGCCGCAGGCCGATCCGGACGCGTTGAGGGCCGATGTGATCGAGCTCGTCGTGCAGGTCAACGGCAAGCACCGCGGATCGATCCGGGTGCCTGCCGGCGCGGACCGGGCGGCCGTCGAATCCGCCGTGCTGGAAGATCCTGCCATCAATCGCTACCTCACCGGTCCGATCAAGAAACTCGTCATCGTGCCCGGAAAGCTGGTCAATGCGGTGGTCTGACAGGCTGTTGAAAAACGCCCTCACCCCCGGCCCCTCTCGCACTGGCGTGGGAGAGGGGAGAGGACGAAGGTCCTCCCCTCTCCCGCTTGCGGGAGAGGGGCCGGGGGTGAGGGCGCGCTGCATCGTCGCGGGCCTGGCGCTCGCGCTGTTGCTGTCCGGATGCGGTTTTCAATTGCGGGGCGAGCAGAAGCTGCCGTTCGACACGATATTCCTGAACACACCGCCCAATTCGGCGCTGGGCGCGACGCTGAGCCGCCAGATTCGCTCGGGAACCGAGACGCGCACCGTGGCGCAGGCGAGCGAAGCCACTGCGGTCCTTGAGATCCTCGGGGAGGCGCGCGACAAGGACATCCTGACCTTGAACGCGCAGGGCCGTGCGGTCGAATACAAGCTGATCTACCGCTTGCGCTTCCGATTGCACGACGGCAAAGGCCGCGAGTACATCGGCCCGACCGAGCTGCGCGCACAGCGCGACATCTCGATCAACGACTCCCAGGTCCTGTCCAAGGAGTCGGAAGAAACACTGCTGTACCGGGACATGCAAACGGACCTCGTGCAGCAGCTGCTGCGGCGCATCGCGGCGGTGCGGCCCCATGCAGATCAAAGCTGAGCACCTGCGGGTACACCTGGGCAAGGCCCGGCTGGCGCGCCTTTACGTGGTGTCCGGCGACGAGGCGCTGCTGGTCGTCGAGGCCCAGGACGCAATACGCGCGGCAGCCCGTAACGCAGGCTTCGGCGAGCGCAGCACGCTGCATGCCGATGGGCGCTTCGACTGGTCGCTGCTGGACCAGGCCGCCCGATCCGGGTCGCTGTTCAGCGAACGGCGCATGGTCGAGGTGCGCCTGCCCTCCGGCAAGCCCGGCAAGGAAGGGGCCGAAGCGCTCTCGCGCTACGCCGGGAGCGCTCCGGAAGATACGTTGACGCTGATCTGCCTGCCTCGCCTGGAGCGGACTGCACGCGAGTCGGGCTGGGCCAGGGCCCTGGAGGCCACCGGCGTTTGGGTCGACGTGTCGACCCTGGAGCGCGGGTTGCTGCCCGACTGGATCGCAACGCGCCTTGAGCGCCAGCGCCAGAGCGCTCCGCGCGACGCGCTCGAGTTCCTGGCCGACCGGGTCGAAGGCAATCTGCTGGCGGCGCACCAGGAGATCTCCAAGCTGGCGCTGCTGTTTGCGCCGGGCGCGCTGACGTTCGAGCAGGTCAAGGACAGCGTACTGAACGTCGCCCGCTACGACGTATTCGCCCTGCCCCAGGCCATGCTGGAGGGGGATCGAAGCCGCATTTTCCGCACGATCGAGGGGCTGCGCGCCGAGGGCGAAGCGCTGCCGCTCGCGCTGTGGGTGGTCAGCGAAGAGCTTCGGACCCTGCTGCGGCTGAAGCACGAAACGGCGGCTGGCAAGCCCTTCGCGTCGAGTGCGCGCGAGCTGCGTGTCTGGGGCTCCCGTTTGCCGGCCACGGAGCGGGCGATGGGCCGCATTTCGGAGCCCGCGCTCACCACCTTGCTGGCGCGCTGTGCGCAGCTCGATCGCATGGCCAAGGGCCTCCCGGCCGCCCGGGCCGACAGCGATCCCTGGCTAGAATTAGCCGATATCGCGCTATCCGCATCGATCCGATGAATGCTTCCAAAGCGGCCATGGCCGCGGCCGCAGCGCCCGTGCAGGACGTGCGCGACCATGTGCTGTCCGTGCTGCGCGCGGCGCGCGAGGCCGCCGGCGCGGCGGCCAAAGCCGACACCGCCGCCAAGGACCGCGTGCTGCTCGCATTGGCCGCTGCGATCCGCAGTCACAGCGCCGAACTGGCGCAAGCCAATGAACGCGACCTCACCCGCGCCCGCAGCGCCGGCCTGGAGCCGGCGCTGCTCGACCGGCTGACGCTGAGCGCCACCGCGATCGAGCAGATGGCGCTGGGCGTGGAGGACGTGGCACGCTTGCCCGATCCGATCGGAACGATCAGCGAAATCCGCCCGATGCCGTCCGGAATCCGGGTCGGAAGGATGCGAGTGCCGCTGGGCGTGGTCGCGATCATCTACGAGAGCCGGCCCAACGTAACGGCCGACGCCGCGGCGCTTTGCATCAAGAGCGGCAACGCCGCCGTCTTGCGCGGAGGCTCCGAGGCGATCGAATCGAACCTCCTGCTGGCCGCGCTGTGCGCCGCCGCCTTGCAAGCGAACGGCCTGCCGTCGTCCGTCGTGCAGTTGATCGAGACCACTGACCGCAGCGCGGTGGGCCACCTGGTCTCGTTGCCCGAATACGTCGACGTCGTGGTGCCGCGTGGCGGCCGCGGCCTGATCGAACGGCTGATGCGGGAAAGCCGGGTGCCGATGATCAAGCACCTGGAAGGCATCTGTCACGTGTATATCGACGAAGGCGCGGACCTGGCAAAGGCGGTCCGGATCGCCGACAACGCGAAGACCCAGCGCTATGGCACCTGCAACACGATGGAGACACTGCTGGTGGCGCGGGCGATCGCGCCCGAGGTGCTGCCTCCATTGGCCGCGCTGTACATCAGCAAGCAGGTCGAGTTGCGCGTGTGTCCCGAGACGCGCAGCATCCTGGCTGCGCATCGCGTGGAGGGACTGAAGGACGCGACCGAGGAAGATTGGCGCACCGAATACCTGGCGCCGATCCTGTCGATCGCAACGGTGGCGGGCCTGGACCAGGCGATCGCCCACATCAACCGCTACGGCAGCCGGCACACCGACGCCATCGTGACCGAGCACTATGAGCGCGCGCAACGCTTTCTGCGCGAAGTCGATTCGGCGTCGGTGATGGTGAACGCCTCGACCCGGTTCGCTGATGGCTACGAATTCGGATTGGGCGCCGAGATCGGCATTTCGAACGACAAGCTGCACGCCCGCGGCCCGGTCGGACTCGAAGGGCTCACATCGCAGAAGTTCATCGTGCTGGGCAACGGTGAGATCCGCACCTAGATGTGAACTTGCAATGCGTTGTTTCCACCCGGAACACTTCCCCTCTCCGACTCCGTGGGAGAGGGGCCAGGGGTGAGGGTTCCATAAAGTTATCTTGCCGCTGCACCCACCCTCACCCTGCCCTCTTCCGCAAGCGGGGAGGAACTTCGGGCTAACGGCCGCGGCACCCACAAGGCCATCACGCTGATGCTCTGGATCAAGGCGCTGCACATCGTGTTCGTGGTGAGCTGGTTCGCCGGCTTGTTCTACCTGCCGCGCATCTTCGTGAATCTGGCAATGGTGCCTCAAGCTGGTGCTGAGCGTGATCGGCTGCTGCTGATGGCCAGGAAGCTGTACCGGTTCGTGACGCCGATCGGCGTGCTGGCGCTGCTGTTCGGATTGTGGCTCTGGCTGGGCGAGGGCATCGGGCGGGGCCAGGGCTGGATGCACGCCAAGCTGCTGGTGGTGGCGGCACTGGTCGCCTATCACATCGAGTGCAGGAGGCTGCTGGCCGCATTCGGCCGCAATGCGATGGCGCGCTCGCATGTCTGGTTCCGCTGGTTCAACGAGATTCCGGTGCTGCTGCTGCTGGCCGCCGTGATCCTGGTCGTCGTAAAGCCATTTTGAGCGGCCAGGGGGAGAGGATCTCCCAACCACCGAAAGCGAACGATTTCTTCGCGGTTTGTCCACGCGGGCTGCAGGATGTGCTGGCGCTTGAGCTGCAGGCGGGCGGTGCCCGCTGCGTGCAGCCAACGCCGGGCGGCGCCGGCTTCGACGGCTCGCTGGCCACCGCGTACGCGGCCAATCTGCACTCGCGCCTGGCCAGTCGCGTGCTATGGCGACTCGCCGGCGGCGGCTACCGCAACGAGTCGGACCTGTACGAGATGGCCCGTGCGATCGCGTGGGAGGAGCACTTCCGGCCCTCGCAAACGCTGCGCGTGGATGTAACCGCGACACGATCTCCGCTGCGAAGCCTGCAGTTCGCGACGCTGAAGATCAAGGACGCGATCGTCGACCGCATGCGGGAGCGCTGCGGAACGCGCCCCTCGGTGCAGCGATCTGCTCCCGACGTGCAGGTGCTCGCGCACCTGACCGAGCAGCGCGCCGATCTGTACCTGGACCTGTCCGGCGAAGCGCTGTTCAAGCGCGGTTGGCGCCTCGAAAAGGGTGAGGCACCGCTGAAGGAAAACCTGGCGGCCGGCCTGCTGGCTTGTGCAGGCTGGAGCCCGGACGTGGCGCTGCACGATCCGTTCTGCGGCAGCGGCACGATCGCGATCGAGGCAGCATGCATTGCGAGCCGGCGCGCCGCGGGACTGGGTCGCCGCTTCGCGTTCGAGAAGCTGCTCGGCTTCGACGCGCGCGCCTGGCGCGATCTGCAGGAGCAGGCGCATGCGGCGGTGGACCAACGCGCACTCTTTCATATCAGCGGCTGCGACATTTCGACCCATGTGATCGAAACCGCCTTGGCCAACGCCCGGCGCGCGGGCCTGACCCGGTCGATCAGCGACGGCTCGCTGAGCTTCGCGGCAGCCGACGCCCGCACGGCGCCGGCCCCCGCCTTCGCCCCTGACGGCGCCACGCCAAGCCTGATCGTTACCAATCCGCCCTATGGCCAGCAAAGCGAGCCCAAATCGGCCACCGTAGCGCGCCTGATGGATCGATTCGGGGACCAGCTCAAACAGGCCTATCCGGGCTGGGACGCGTGGCTGCTGTCAGGCGACCGTA
>DATBCI010000194.1:0-2021 GCA_036270555.1 Burkholderiaceae bacterium | reverse complement strand
TCTTGCGCGTCGTCGCGATGACGCGCGCGCCCGCGTTGGCGGCGATGTTGAGCGCGGCCTGACCCAAGGCCGAGGTGGCGCCTCGAATCAGCACGGTTTGACCTTTGGCGAGCGCCAGGATCCCGATCAGCGAGGTCCAGGCGGTGGCATAGGACTCGGGGATGGCTGCGAGCTCCTCCCAGGCAAGGTCGCTTTCAATGGCGACCACGTTGCTGGCCGGCACGCAGGTGAATTCGGCGTAGCTTCCGTTGATGCTGCGGCCCATGCCACCGACCAGCGCTGCGACTTTCTGCCCGCGGGCGAAACGGCCCGTCGGGTCCTCGGTCACCAGGCCGACGCACTCGATGCCGCTGATTTGCGCCACGTCGCCCCAAGCGCCTTGGCGAAAGTAGATCTCGGCGTGGTTCAGGCCGAACGCCTTGACCTGGATCAGCACCTGTCCAGGCGTGGGCACCGGAAGCGGGCGCTCTTGGATCGACAGCACCTCTGGGCCACCGTACTGCTGGATGACGATTGCACGCATCGGATGCCTCCTAGGAACGCAAGCTGGCCAATGCGGGAGCAAAGGCAGCGTCGACCGGCGTTTTCGCCAGGTGTGCCAAGGTATTGGCGAAGGTCTTCACGGCCACTCCGAAGGCCACTGCAACGATGGCCGCACGGTCGTATCCGGCGGCCAGAAAGTCGTCGACTTCGCTGGCAGAGACGCGACCGCGAGCGACCGTCAAGGCTTCCGTGAATCGCCGCAACGCGGCCAACCTGGCGTCGGAGAGGGACTCACCATTGACGACCGCTCTGACCACCGCGGGATCGGCGCCGAGCCTGGTCGCCAGTGCCGCGTGGATGGCCAGTGAGTAGTCGGCCTGGTTGGCACGGCTGGCGGACATCAGGACGATCTGCTGTTCGATCGGGTTCAGGGGTGTTTCGCCGAACGCCTGCAGCACATGGAAATAGCCTTCGAGCGTGGCCGGCACGGCCGCCATCGTGATGGCCAGATTGGGCACGAAGCCGAATATCTCGCGCGCCCTGGCCAACAGCGGCCGGGCCGCCGGCGGGGCTGTCGTCTCGCTCAGTTCGCCGAACAGGGTGCCGGCGGGTTGGGATCGGGAGCTTTGCGTCGCAATCATGTTGAGCCTCGAGGAAGAAGGACAAGACAAGAAGAACAGGGCATCGTGGGTGGCCGCAGCCTGCCCTCAGGCCAGCTTGCGGGTCAGAAAATCGCGGATGGCGGCCGCAACTTCCGCCGCGTGCGTCTCGAGCGCGAAATGGCCGGTGTCGAGGAACCGCACCTGCGCATTGCGGTTGTCGCGCTTGAAGGCTTCGGCACCCGGCGGAAGGAAAAAGGGATCGTTCTTGCCCCAGATTGCGAGCAGCGGCGGCTGGCGCGTGCGGAAGTACTCCTGGAACTTCGGATACAGCGCGACGTTGCTGGCGTAGTCCAGGAACAGGTCGAGTTGAATCTCGTCGTTGCCCGCGCGTGCGAGCAGGGCCGAATCCAGCGTGTAGGACTCCGGGGCCACCCGCGACACGTCCGAGACGCCGTGCAGGTACTGATCCTTGGTGGCCTGCGGGGTGAGGAACTCGCGCAAGGCGGCCCGGTTGGCTGCGCTGGGATCCTTCCAATACTTCTGGATCGGGTTCCAGCCCTGACTCAGGCCTTCTTCATAGGCATTGCCGTTTTGCGACACGATCGCGGTGACCCGCTCGGGTCGAGCCAGCGCCAGCCGCAAGCCCACCGGCGCGCCGTAGTCGAACACGTAAATCGCGTAGCGCTGCAGGCCGACGGCGTCGGTGAAGTGCTCCATCACTTTGGCCAGGTGGTCGAATGTGTACTTGAAGCGCGTGCGCTCCGGTGCGTCTGAAAAGCCGAAGCCCGGCAGATCCGGCGCGACCACGTGATAGCGGTCCGCCAGCAGAGGCATCAGGTCGCGAAACATGTGCGAGGAACTCGGAAATCCGTGCAGCAGCAGCAAGGCCGGCGCCTGCGGATCGCCTGCCTCGCGATAGAAGAGGTTCAGTCCATC
>DATBCI010000193.1:0-7872 GCA_036270555.1 Burkholderiaceae bacterium | reverse complement strand
GCGCGTCCTGGGACTCTATAGAATCGGGCGCCTGCCGGACCTGAGAAAGTGACTTTCCGTGCATCCGATGCTCAATACCGCCGTCAAAGCGGCACGCAAGGCCGGCTCGATCATCAACCGTGCGAGCCTGGACCTCGACCTGGTTCGCGTTTCAAGCAAGGGCCACAGCGACTTCGTCACCGAAGTCGATCGAGCAGCCGAGCAAGCCATCATTGCGACGCTCAAGACAGCGTACCCGAATCACTCGATCCTGGCCGAGGAGTCGGGGGCCAGCGGGCCTGAAGGTGACGTCGACTACCTGTGGATCATCGACCCGCTGGACGGCACCACCAATTTCATTCACGGCTTTCCGCAGTTCGCCGTTTCGATCGGGCTGAAACACCGCGGCCATATCACACAAGCCGTGGTGTACGACCCGACCCGCAATGAGCTGTTCACAGCAACGCGAGGACGCGGCGCCTTTCTGAACGATCATCGCCTGCGCGCGTCCAAGCGCGATCAGTTGCAGGATTGCCTGATCGGAACCGGCTTTCCGTTTCGCAAACTCGACCATCTGGACGAATACGTGGAGGTCTTTACGCGGGTCACCAAGAGCACCGCCGGCGTACGCCGGCCCGGCGCCGCCTCGCTGGACCTGGCTTACGTGGCGGCCGGGCGCCTGGACGGATTCTGGGAGTTCGGCCTGTCGCCGTGGGACATCGCGGCCGGCAGCCTGCTGATCATCGAAGCCGGGGGACTGATCGGCGACCTGCACGGCGACGGCGACTATCTTGAAACGGGCGACGTCGTGTGCGGCGCGCCCAAGATCTTTCCCAAGTTGCAGGCTCTGATGCGGGGCTCGTCGCCGGCGCAGGGCCAACCATCTTCATGAAAGGCGTGGTTCCGATGAACACTTCCAAGCCGTTGCCTCTGCTGAGTCGCCCGCGGCTGCTGTACGGGCTGATCGCGCTGGCGGCAGCGTCGCTGATCGCGGTCGCCCTGGTGGCGCAAACCGTCGATCACCTCGAGCCGTGTCCGCTGTGCATCCTGCAGCGCTATGCCTTCACCTTCCTGGCACTGTTCGCGGCGCTGGCTGCTCTGCTGCCTTCCGGCATCTCAACCGCCTGCGCGCTGCTGGGCCTCTTGTCTGCGCTGGCCGGTGCGGGCGTGGCCGCCTGGCATGTGCACCTGCAACTGTTCCCGCCGCCGGTCACCTCGTGTGGACCGGATCTGCAGTACCTGTTGAGCAACCTGCCACTCGGGCGGGCACTGCCCAGGATCTTCCAGGGCTACGGCGACTGCACCCAGATCGACTGGACCTTCCTGAAGCTGTCGATGCCAGCCTGGGCCCTGATCTGGCTGCTAATCCTCAGCGCCACGCTGGTGATCGCGTTGCGCCGCCGTTCACGCTAAGCAGCGCGCCCGTCGACGCTCGCCCGCACATCACGCCTGGAACACGATCTCGAACAGCGTTCCTGCACCTCCCTGGCCAACCTCGAGCTTCGCCGCAAGCTGCTCAGCGAGGGTGCACACCAACTGCAGTCCGAGCGTGTCCGAGTGTCGGATGTCCAGTCCCTCAGGCAGACCCACACCGTCGTCGCTCACCGCGAGCCTCACACGCCCGTCTGGCCTGCGGCCCAGTTCGACGCGCACGGTCCCGGGCCGATCCTGAGGAAACGCGTGCTTCAGCGCGTTGGTCACCAGCTCATTCAGGATCAGCCCGCACGGGATCGCCTTATCGACCGCGAGCGCCACTTCGCCGACCTCGACCTCGAGCTTGACCCCGGAGGACACTCCCGCGGCATGGAACACGTTGGCGGCCAGGCCCCTGGCGTACTGCGCGAAAGGAATGCTCGAGTAGTCGCGCGATTGGTACAGCTGGTCGTGCACCAGGGCGATCGCCTGCACCCGGGTCTGGCACTCCTGCAGCGCCTGGCGGGAAGCCCCCGGCCCGAGCTTGCGCTGCTGAATGTTGATCAGGCTGGACACCACCTGAAGGTTGTTCTTCACCCGGTGGTGAATCTCCTGCAATAACGTCTCCTTCTCCTTCAACGCATCGCGCAGCTGGGCGGTTCGCTGTTCGACCACGCGCTGGATGGCCGCCGCCCGTTCGGTCATCAGCAACACCATCATCTCCAACACGCTGGCAAACAGCAGCCCGACCGTCAGGACGGTCCACGCTTGCCAGTTCCGATGCACGATCGCGTAGTCCGACGAAGGAGCAAGATGGATCGACCATTGCCGGTCGCCCACGGCCGCTGTCGCCATCCGCCTCCAGGGCAGGCTCGGACCCCGGGCCCGGCTCTCATACAGAAGCCGCTCAGCCGATGGCGCCATGTCGTCACTGAGGGTCAGGTCGATATTCGAGAGTTCGGCCCCGGATAGAGCCGCCTGGAGCAGGTCGCCGATGCGGTACACGCCCAGTACGTAGCCGAGCAGTGCGGAGCGCCGTTGTTCCACGGTGCTCGAGGCCGCTCCGCGCTGGTACACGGGCAGCACCACCAGGACGCCGAATTGCTGCCCCCGTTCCTGCACCAGCACGAGGCGGCCGCTTGCGGCCGCCAGCCCGGTATCGCGCGCGCGGTCGATCACATTGCGGCGGCTGGGTAGCGAAGTCAGGTCGAACCCCATGGCGGCTTGGTTGCCGGCCAACGGCTCCACGAACAGCACCGGCACGTACTGGGATCGATGCGGCGCCGGGGTCATCCGGCCCGCCTGCTGCGGATCCGTGATCGCGAACGTCGGGTAGCCTTCGCGGCGCACGCTGTCTTCCAGTTTGGCTCGCTGGGCGTCGGGCACAACCGGCGCCCACTCGAGCGCCTGCACGCCCGGGTGCCGCAACTGCAGCGGCCGTGCGAACGCTGCGAAGTCGGCGCGATCCATCAAGCCGGCGCTGTTGTACAGGTCGCGCAGCGACGTCACCGCTTCGAGGTGGCGGTCGACCGCGTCTGTGAACAACCGACCCAGCGCATCGGCAGTGCGTTCGAACTCGGTCCTGATACGCTGCTGCTCGCGTCCACTGATGTAAACATACAGTCCCACCGCCAGCGCAAGCGCCACCGCGGTAGACCAGGTCAGCGCAGCGCGACGATCGCGCCAGCGATCCCTGGGTGGCGCAAGCCACGCAAGCAGGACGGGCGCCACAACCAACACCCCGATTGTGTCTCCGACCCACCAGGTGAACCAACTGAAAGGGATGTCGGCAAGGGACACCATGCCCGACGCCGTCAAGCTGATCATCCCGGTGCTCGCGCTGATCAGGCAAGCGACCGGTCCACCCAGCGCAAGAAAGGTCACAATTTCCTTCTCGTCCTGAAGGACCACCGTGGGCCCGATCACGCGTCGAATCAGCGCCGCGCCGCACACCGCCTGGAGCACGCCACCGCCGGCGATCGTCAATGGCAGTGCCACCGACCTGACGGCAGCGCCCAGACTCGAGACGTCGTACCCAGTGAAGACGTTGGCGAAGAAGTGGCCGATCAGGATCCCCGGCCACACGCGGTAACCGAACACCAGGATTGCCACCAGGGCGACCCCGGCCGCCGGCCAGACCGCGGTCGCGTAGCCGGGCGGAATGGCCAGCACCAGGGCGAGGCGCCCGGCCACGTAATACGCAACCGCGACAGCCGCGGTCCTGGCGATCGTTCTCAGCACGCCAAGCGGGCGGTCGACAAGCTAGAGCGCGAAATAGAAGGTTGCGCCCCGGCCGGGGGCGCTTTCGGCCCAGATGCGGCCGCCGTGCCGGTTGATGGCACGCTGCGCGATGGCCAGTCCGAGTCCGTTGCCCTCGAAGTGGCTGGCTGAATCAAGCCGATGAAACGCAACGAACAGCTTGTCGACTTCCTTCATGTCGAAGCCGGCACCGTTGTCCCGCACAAAGCAGACCCGGGACTGCCCCTTGTCGATCGCACCAAACTCGATTCGAGCGTGCTCGGCCTCGCCGGTGAACTTCCAGGCGTTACCGAGAAGATTCTCAAGCACGATCCGCAGCAAGGACGGGTCCCCCTCGATCCGCACGTCTTTCTCAATCACGACCTTGACCGCGCGTTGCGGCGTGGACTGCCGAAGTTGAGCCACGATGTCGGTTGCGATCGCTGAAAGATCGATCGTTGCAATGCGGGGCTCGGCCTTGGCCACGCGCGACAGCAGCAGCAGGTCGTCGATCGACAGCAGCAGCAGGTTGTCGATCACCTGCCTCATCCGGCCTGCCGTTTGCCGAACCTGACGCAGCGTCTTGAGTCCCTCCGGACCCAGATTGGCGGCGTGATCGTCGATCAGGGACTGGCTCAGTCCGTCGATTCCCCGCAGAGGACCGCGCAGATCGCGGGCGACACTGCACGTGAAATTCTCGAGCTCTTGATTCGCCGCCTCCAGCTCCTCGATCTGGTCGGCCAGGCGCCTTTCGAACTCGGCTTCACCCAGGCGCCATCCGGCCAGGGCCTCGGCAACCAGGTTCAGGTAGCTGACCCTCGGCGCACCCTGCTCGCCTGCGGAACCGCCGGTGCCACACCGCAACCGGGCCGCGAGCCATTGCTGCCGTTCGCGCAAGCGCGCATTGATTTCGCGCCGATGCAGTGCGATCTCGATCGCGCAACGCAGCTGGGGCGGGTTGAAAGGCTTGACCAGATAACCGATCGGCTCGGTTTCCATCGCCCTTCGCAACGTTTCGTCGTCGGAGTGTGCGGTCAGAAAGATGACCGGGATATCGTGCTCCCCGCGCACCGCCGAGGCCGCCTGGATGCCGTCGATTGGCCCAGGCAATCGGATGTCCATCAGGACGACGTCTGGCAGCAGGTCACGAACCTGCGCGATGGCGCCCTCTCCGGTGGCAACGGTCGCCGGGACCTGGTAGCCCAGCTCGGTCAGAGCGCCCGCCAGGTCGCGGGCCACGATTCGTTCGTCCTCAACGACCAAAATCCGGGCCGGGGTCACATTGGATGCATCCGTCGAGGCCAGTGACTGGTTCCGACTCATCGTGAAGTCTTCGAGCAGCCGCGCTGAATATGACAACCTGTTTCGACTGTATCGCATTGGTGAGGTAAGCGAAAGAGGGATTGCCCCTCATGCGAGTGACTCATGCGGACCCATCGATGATCGCTCCGAGCGCACCGAGAGCCTCTGAACCGCACGGGCGAACGAGGACTCCTACTGATGACAGCAGCAACCACGACGGCGACAGTGACGCCAGGGATTCGATTCGAGTCGCTTCGGATCCTAGGAAGGCATCGCTGCACACCATCGAAATCAGGGGCGGAAGGCGTATTGACATCTTAAAATTTACCAGTAGCTTTACGCGTTGGGTACGGTTGAAAGCGCTGTTCGACCGTTCAGCATGCCCACCATGACCTCCTGTCCCGACGACCGGCGGCAACGTCGGGGGCACGCTGCATCCGCGAGCGTCACCGCGAGCCTTGGTGTGAGGACCCGGCCATGGAGGTCCTGATCGTCGACGACAACCCGCTGAATCTGGCCATCTTCTCGGGCCTGGTCGAGAGCGTTCCAGGCAATCACGCACACACATTCAGCGACGCGCAGGAAAGCCTCGCCTTTTGCGGCGAAGCCGAGCCCGATCTTTACGTCGTCGATTACATGATGCCGGGCATGAACGGCATCGAGTTTGTCGAACGCGTGCGCGCCATGCCGGGCCGCGCCGACGTCCCGATCGTGATGGTCACCGCCATCGAAGACCGCGCCGTTCGACAGAAGGCGCTCGAAGCAGGGGCGACCGATTTCCTCAGCAAGCCTGTCGAGGCGCAGGAATTCCTGATTCGGATGCGCAACATGCTGAAGCTTCGGCAGGCGTTCAACCGATTGACGAGCCGCACCGAATCACTGGCCGCGGAGGTCGCGCGCGCCACCGAACAGATCAGGGCCAACGAGCGCGACACGCTGTACGCGCTGGCGCGTGCCGCCGAGTACCGCGACCCTGAAACGGGCGCCCACATCCTGCGGATGGCCAACTACGCGCGGCTGATCGGCGAGCGCTTTGGCATGTCGCCACAAGAGCAGGATCTGCTGCTGCAGGCGGCGCCCTTGCATGACCTCGGCAAGATCGGAACGCCGGACCATATCCTGCTGAAGCCCGGCCCGCTGACGGATCCTGAGCGCGCCATCATGAAGCAGCACACGACGATCGGCTGGCAGATCCTGCGCGCGCACGCCTCGCCGGTCCTGCAGGCCGGCGCCGAGATCGCTTATTCGCATCACGAGAAGTTCGATGGATCGGGCTACCCTCAAGGTCTGGCGGGCGCCGACATCCCTTTGAACGGCCGCATCGTGGCAGTGGCCGACGTGCTGGACGCGTTGACCTCTGCGCGCCCCTACAAGTCGGCCTGGCCGGTTTCGCGCGCGCAAGGCTACCTGCTCGAAGGCCGCGGCGGCCACTTCGACCCGCAATGCGTCGATGCGATCATCGAGCGCTGGCCGGACGCGCTCGAAATCGCGCGCCACTACGCCGACTAGCCGAACCGGGCAGACCCCTCGGGTCGCTGTCGGCCTAGCCCTACGCAATCGCCCTCGTTCCTGTCTCTCGCCGTCGTATCGAAGCCTCGTTCGTTCGATCACGAAATGGGCGTGGGAAGGACCCCGCTTTGGCCCACTCGCAATTAGGGACGGATTCAAGTTTCACCTGGGGCTGTCGATCGCTTCAGTGACGAACCTCGAGTCAAAAAGATGTCCCATCGCCTTCCCTCCCAGGTCGTGGCCGCACTGCGCAGAGCAGTGCTGGCCGAACGCGCCGCGCCGGATCCCGCCAAGTCCATCGCCCCCGAGGACCTGCGCAACCGGATGGCCGATCGGTTCGCACAGCGCCTCGGCGTCGAGCACTCGGTCACGCAGGCGCTGGCGTGCGCGGAGCGGGCGGAGGATGCCGCCCCGCTGCTGGTGGCCGCCATCGCCGAGATCCTGCAATTGGCCTGTGGGGCGTGGTGGGCACTGGAACGCGAGCGCGATGTGCTGGTGTGCCTGGGCACCTGGGGCCTGCCGGACGCGGCGATCGCCGAGTACCTGGAAGGCTCGCGGCGGATACTGCAGGAGCGCAAAGCGGGAGGCCTGGTCCGTCGCGCCTGGTTGGACGCCGAGCCCGTGTGGATCGAGGACCTGGCGCAGGCCACTCTTTTGTCACGCCGGGAAGCCGCCTTGTCGGCCGGCCTGCGCAGCGCGTTCGCCTTCCCCATCACCGCAGGCGGCGAAGTGCTTGGCGTGGTCGAGTTCTATTCGCGAGCGACCCGGCCGCCCGACCGCGACCTGCTCGACTGCTGCCGCTATATCGGCAGCCAGATCGGCCAGTTTGTGCTGCGCGCGGAAATGGCCGCCCAGCTCAAGGCGACCGAGCGGCGCCTCGCCGACACGGTCGAGTGGGCGGCGATCGGGATCGCACATATAGACAAGGCGGGCCGCATTCTCCATGCCAACGGCTTCCTTTGCAGGCTGCTGGGGTACTCGCGCGAGGAGCTGCTGGGGCTGACCGTCAAGCAGATCTCGCATCCGGAGGACCGTAACGTCGTCGATGAGATGCGCGAGAAGCTGTATCTGGGCGAGATCCCGTCGTTCCAGATCGAGAAGCGGTACGTGCGCAAGGACGGCTCGCAGGTGTGGGCGGCTCTGACCATCTCGCTGCAGCGCGACACGTCAGGCCGGCCCTTGCACCACATTACGATCGTGCAAGACATCTCGGCGCGCAAGCAGGCCGAGGCCCGGGTCCAGTACCTCGCCACGCACGATGCGCTCACCGGCCTGCCCAACCGCGTGATGTTCGCCGAGATGGTCAACCACGGAATCGGCGCGGCGCAGCGTCACAGCTGGCGCTGCGCGGTGATGTTCATCGACCTGGACCGATTCAAGCAGGTCAACGACAGCCTCGGCCACGAAGCGGGCGACGCGCTGCTGCGCGAA
>DATBCI010000192.1:0-3550 GCA_036270555.1 Burkholderiaceae bacterium | reverse complement strand
TTGCGCAGGGCTTGCCAGACCCGGCGCTGAAACGCCGTGCCGCGCAGATCCAGCGGAAGATCCAACCCGACCTTGGGGTGCTCGACCAGACCGATCACCTGCGCGACCCATTGCTCGAACTGGGCGTCGCCTCCCACCAGGTGCGCCTTGGGGAAGCGGTCCTGCAGTTCGCGCGCCAGGGCTTGTGGATCGTCTCCGATCATGATCGAGCAGATGCCTCGTGCGGTCGACGCGACCAGAATGGATCCGAGCGAGCATTCGCCCACCGCGAAGCGGATCTCCAGCTCGGCCCCGCCGGTCCGGTAACGCGATGGCGTCATCCCAAGCACCTGATGCGCCTCTTCGTAGAAGCGACCCGAAGAGCTGTAGCCGGCGTCGTAGATCGCGCTGGTGACCGTGTCGCTGCGCTTCAACTCGCGCTGAACGCGCTGGGCACGGTGCGCGGCGGCGTACGCTTTCGGGGTCAGACCCGTGACCGATTTGAACACGCGGTGCAGGTGAAAGGCGCTCATTGCGGCCCGCTTCGCGAGCTTGTCGAGCGTTGGCGACTGTTCCGCGGTTTCGATGTAGCGGCACAGTTGCGCGACCAGCGCGACATGCGCCGCGCCCAACGTCACCTGGTCCGGCTTGCATCGACGGCAGGCGCGAAAGCCGGCTTTTTCGGCATCGGCAGCGGTCGCGTGGAATGCGACGTTCTGCGGCTTCGCGTGCCGCGACGGGCAGCTCGGACGGCAGTACACACCGGTCGTCCGGACCGAGTAGAAGAAGCGCCCGTCCGCGTCCGGATCACGGCCGACCACGGCCGGCCACCGGGGATCGGCGAGAGTCCTGGCGGCTTGTTGCTCGTTGCTGATACTGGCTTTCATGGCTCGCCCTCTATATGCGTCCTTGGATGACGCAAATCTAGTCATCGGGCGGACCGAAGGCACTCCGGGTCTTGCTTTCAAACTCGAGCGATCCTGACTTTCATTGTAATGGCGCCTCCCACAAGCCTATACTCGCGACCGGGTTAAGCAGCTGGGGTCCAAAACGCGCCAAGGAGCGACGTCAGCTTGAAGCTGGCGGCGATCAGAGCCGATCTTCTTCAGGTCGGCACGGCCATTCCTTTCGACGTCTACAACTCGACGGGCCGGTTGCTGTTGCGTCGCGGGCATGTGGTCGAAAGCGAGTTGCAGCTTGAACGGCTGGTTCAAAGCGGCCGGTACGATCCCGACAGCGCCGATGCCGCCAACCAGCGTGCAGCCGCCGCAGCGCCCCGGGTCGTTCAGGAATTCAGCCGCCTGCCGTCTCAAACCGCGCGCAACCGCGTCTCCATCTTCGACCGCCTGACGGACGCTGCGCACGCGCTGGAAGATGCTTTCTCGCTCCAGGCGCCCGCGCCCGAATACGAAGGCATGGTCCGCTCGGCGGCGGCCGCCGTCCGCGAGTCCTGCACGCTGGACAGCGACGCAGCGCTGGCGCACATCTTGATCGCCGGCGTGCCCCACTACTCGCTGCGCCACACGATCAACGTTGCCGTATTGACCTCGCTTCTGCTCAGTCGGCTGAACCACGATCCTGCTAAGGCGGAATCGACGATCGCTGCCGCGCTCACGATGAACCTGAGCATCTTCGATCTGCAGGACACATTGGTTCGCCAGCAGGAGCCCTTGGCCGGTGAGCAGCGCTCGGCCCTGCGGCTGCATGCGGCCGAGAGCGCCAAGGTGCTGCGCAGCCATTCAATCCAGGATCCGACCTGGCTGAACGCGGTCGAGCAGCATCACGAAGCGCGCGACGGATCAGGTTATCCGGCGGGCCTGAAGGAGCCCCATATCTGCCGCGAGGCTCAGATCGTGTCAGTCGCGGATCGCTATTGCTCCCTGGTCAGCCACCGTACGTATCGACCCGCCCTTTCGCCGCGCCGGGCGATCAAGGAGTTGCACGAGCGAGCCGGCAACGCGATCGAGCCTGGCCTGATCGGCGCGCTGATCGCCACCGTGGGGCTTTTTCCGCCGGGTGCGTACGTCCGGCTCGCCAACGGCGAAACGGCGATCGTCGTGCGCAGGCTGCTCGACCCCAAGCATCCGGTCGTATACGCGCTGCACCAGGACACCACGGCACCCTACGAGACTCCGAAGAAGCGTTTGACCGCCGGCCACCGGGACTACGAGATCACCTCGGACGTCAAGGCCGAGGCCGTGCGGGTGAAAATCGTGCCCGATCAGTTGTGGCCGCCGAGCGCAGTTGGAGAAGCTCCGCCCGCTTAGCGTTTGAGCGAGTCAGGTCGTCATGCGGTCGGCAGCTTGCCTGCCAGCAGAGCCTCGCGCCGCCGCAGGCTTTCCTCCGGCCAGTAGGTCTTCCGGTCGTAATACTCGCGCATGACCGGAACGTCCGGTCCCAGCACGACCCACGGCTGCTTGCTTTCGGTGAAGATGTGGATGTCGGGCCGCAGGCGATCGGGTTCGTCGAGCGTTCCGACCCGCACGAAGCGCACCAGGTCGCCGGCGCCACCATAGTTGCTCCACACGGCGATGCGGCAGGTCGGACAGCGCGAGATCTTCTGGCCGATCCCGCTCAACGAGGGCGTGTGGACGACTTCCGGTTGACCCTGCAGCAACACCACCCGATCGGCCTCGATCATCGCGTTCAGCGCGAACGCTGTTCCGGTCTCCCGCTGGCACCAGCGGCAGTGACAGCAGTGGACGAACAGCGGTCTGCCGGTCATTCGATAGCGGATCGCGCGGCAGGTGCAGCCGCCTTCCAGGGGTCCGGGATCACCGGCGCTAGCGGGCATGGCGTGACGCCTCCTCGACCAGCTGTGCAATTTCGATGTCGGCCGCCCCTGCGCGCTGGCGCAACCCCTCGACGACGCCGGCCCGGTTTGCCGCAGGCTGATTCTGGCTCATCTTCCATTTGCCGCTCAGCTTCGAGATGACGATCTCGAACCCGACGATCGATTGGAGCATGCGGTCGATGAAATCCGGCGGCGCATCGGCGATCGACCAGGGCGCCGGCGAGGCAGCCTCATGCCGGGTGACCAGCGCTTCGAGCTGGGTGCGCAACCAGGCTGGATCGTCGATCACGCGCAGCGGGCCGCGCGCATGGACCACCGCGTAATTCCAGGTCGGCACGACCTTGCCGTGCTCGCGCTTGGTCGGATAAAACGTCGGCGAGATATAAGTGTGGGGCCCTTGAAATATCGCCAGCGCATCGGTGTCAGCGACCCGGTCACTCCACATCGGGTTCGCGCGCGCGACGTGGCCACGCAGCGTGCCCAACGGCCCCTGATCCGCGTCCAGGTGCAAGCGGATGTGATTCGCATTGATGCCGTCGGACGACAGCGTCGCCACGGTCGCGAACGGCTGCGCGCGGATCAGCCCGTGCAGAACCTCAAGCCGCGTTTCATCGAAATGAGCCGGAATGTACATGCGCGGGTCAGGCAAGCGATCTTTGCCAGTAGCCGACGTCAATCCACTGGCCAAACTTATATCCTACTTCCCTGAAGTGCGCCACTTTGGCAAAGCCGAGCCGCTCGTGCAGTGCGACGCTGGCCGCGTTCGGCAGCGCGATG
>DATBCI010000191.1:0-4549 GCA_036270555.1 Burkholderiaceae bacterium | reverse complement strand
CCACGGCTGTGCGTACCGGGAGATCGCTGAGATCATGGGATGTCCGGTCGATACGGTGAAGACGCGCATGTTTCATGCGCGACGGCGTCTGCGCCAGTTTTTGTCGGATCGGAAGGAGGACCTCTGATGACGGGGCGCGTGTTGGATTTCGTGAGGTCGCCCCACCGGCGCACGCAGGAACTGCTTCCATGGTTCGTGAATGGGACGCTGGAAGGCGATGAGGCGCATCAGGTCGAGGAGCATCTGCGTGCCTGCCCGGCCTGCCGATCGGAGCTGGAATGCCTGACGGTGCTGCGCGCAGACTACATCGACAGCGAGATGGCGCCGGAAGCCAAGGCGGCGTTCGCCCGCTTGCGCCCCCGCCTGATGGACGAGGCGGCACCGGCCGGCCGGGCGCCGCGGCGTGCGGCTCCTCGAGTCAAGCAGCAACGGGCCCCGATTCCCGCTTGGGCCGCAGCCCGCCTGGCGCCGATTCCCGCTTGGGTCAAGGTGGCGCTGGCGGCGCAGCTCGTCCTGATCTGCGGACTCGGTTGGCAGGCGCTGCAAGCTGATCGCAGCGGCTCGGTGTTTCACGTGCTGTCGCAGCCGGGTGCGCCGGAACGGGCCTCCGGCAGCCTGGTCGTGGTGTTTGACCCGAATGCGCCGCAACGCGACGTGGCACGGGTTCTCCACGGCACCGGCGGCCGCGTGGTGGATGGGCCGACCGGGTCCAACGGCTATGTGGTGGCCGTGCCCGACGGGTCTCTGAATGTCGCATTGACTCGCCTGCGTGCCGAACCGGCCGTGGTGCTGGCGGAGCCGCTGCAGCTGGAATCTCCACAGTGATTCGTGCCGCCACACTGTTGCTGACGCTGTTGCTGAGCCTTGCGGGCGCCTTTGGCAGCGCCCGCGCGCAGCCGCGCGCCGGGCCGCAGCCGGCCGACGAGGAGGCGCGGATCCTGGTGATGTTGCGGGTCCCACCGGCTCATTTCCGCCCCGAGGCGGGCTACGGGGGCGGCTACGATGCCCAGTCCGGACAGTCGGCGCGGCGTCGGCTTGCCAACGAGCTGGCTTCCGCCCACGGCCTGGTGGTGGAGTCGGATTGGCCAATGCCCTCGCTCGGAGTCGACTGCTTCCTGCTGAAGGCGCCGGCCAACCAGCCGCTGGACGCGGTGCTGGATGCCCTGGCAAAGGACTCCCGAACCGCTTGGGCCCAGCCGCTGCACAACTTCCATTCGCTGGCTCATAACGACCCGCTGTACGCACTGCAGCCGGCTGCCACCGAGTGGCATCTGGCCGAGGTCCATACGGTCACGACCGGCCGCGATGTGTCGATCGCGCAGCTCGACACCGGGGTCGAGCTTAAGCATCCGGATCTGGCCGGGCAGATCTCGATTGCGGAAAACTTCGTGGATGCGAGTCCTTACGCCGCCGAGGCGCACGGCACCGCGGTGGCGGGCATCATCGCTGCCCTCGCCGACAACGGCATCGGTATTGCGGGTATCGCCCCTGGCGCCCGGCTGATGGCCTTGCGGGCTTGCTGGCAAGTCGATGCCACGGCGCGATGCAATAGTTTTACACTTGCCAAGGCTTTCCAGTTCGCTCTGGAGCGTGGAGCAAGGGTGATCAATCTGAGCGTTACCGGTCCCGAAGACAAGCTGCTGCATCTGCTGTTGGATGCCGCACTGATCCGGGGCGTAACCGTGGTCGGCGCAGTCGACTCACAGACGGTGGGAGGCGGTTTCCCGGCCTCGCACCCCGGCGTGATTGCGGTCTCGGCGCAAGGCTTGGCCGATGCCGGCGATCCTGCCCAGACTGTGACAGCGCCCGGCCGGGATGTTCCGACCACCCTGCCGGTCGATCGCTGGGGATTCGTGGACGGAACTTCGTTCGCGGCCGCGCACGTATCGGGACTCGTTGCTTTGCTGCAGCAAGTTGCTCCATCACTCGGCCCCGAGCAGACGCGCGCGTTATTGCGCGTCGCACCGGGTACGGACTCCAGCCAAACCGGCCAAGGCATCGACGTCTGCGCGATGATCACGCGGGCGACGGGTGCATGCTCGTGCCGGTGCGACGCAGGCACAGTCGACCAGAACACCCTGCGCCACTGAGTCCATCCTGTGCTGCGATGGGCTCTGGCGTCGCTGACCCTTGTGGCCACGGTCGCGAGCGCCCAGGTCTCGGGAACCGCCTCGGTCGTTTCAGACTACCGGTACCGCGGAGTCGCCTTGTCGCAGGGCGATCCGGCGGCGCAACTCGACGTCGGGTACGACTTCAGCGGCGGTCTGTATGCCGGGGCCTTCGCTTCCAACGCGAAGTTCTATTCGCATGCCCCGGACCAGGCGCAGCTGACCGGATACGGGGGCTACGCGTGGCGCCTCGAGCGGGGATGGAGCGTCGATGCCGGGGCATCCTTTACGGACTTTACGAGCGACGCGGACTACCGGTTCGTCGAGGTGCACACCGGCATCGCGACAGAGTCCGTCAGCGCGCGCCTGTATTACTCGCCGAACTATTTCGGCGGCAGCATCCACACGGTGTACGCGGAGCTGAACGGCTCGTATCGCCTGTTCGATCAGTTCAAGCTGATCGGGCATGCCGGATTGCTGAAAGCGTTCTCGGGTGCGACCGACCAGGCCGGCGGCAATAACCCGCACGCCGACTGGCTTGCCGGCGGTGAGTACCGCTTCCGCGCGTTCACTTTGCAGGTGAGCCGCGTCTTCAGCGACGGGGCCAGCCTGGTCTACCCGATCAGCTCCGGTCACACCAGTGGCGTTCTGACCGCGCGCCTGTCGTTCGCCTTCTGACCAGACATCGGGGCTCGCGTCAGGCGCTCGCAGCGGAGCCGCGCGCGCGATTCAGGCAAACTGCGGCGGTGAGCCTGACGACCCCGACCGCAGAAGACACCGAGCACGAGGCGGTCGCCAACGTACCGCCGGACGGCGGCGAGGAGAGCCTGCCGGGCGGCGATGCGGTCGAGAGCGCCTACGCCAGTCTGTCGTCCTGCCTCGACGACTGGAGCCGCATCGACGCAACGGCGCGCATGATCCTGGCGATCTTCGATGACTTCTACCGGGTCCTGTGCGAGTACCCGTACCGCGCCATGCGGGCGTTCGAAACGATGGATCCGCAGGCCTCGATTCGGATCAGCCGCGAGCGCCTCGGCCTGTACAGCCGGTACATCACGCAACACGGGCCGCAGATTCAAGCCGCGTTCCCGGCGCTGGCCGACAACCCCAACGTGTGGGACCAGGTCGATCGCCTCTTCACGGCGATGATCACCGATCGCTACGAGGCCGACGTCGCATACAGCTTTGCCCACTCGATCCGGCGCAATATCTGCCGCGAGTTGTGGCGCCCGGTGGCGTACTCGTTTCCGCCACCCAGCAAGCACCGGGCGCTGTCGATGGGCTCGGTCTTCCGGCGTATTCCGATCCAGGGCCATATCGACACCGACCTGATTGCAACCGCTTTGCAAATCCCAGGATTCTCGGTGTCGTTCGCCGATCTGAGCGGCGACGCCGAGCGGATCGTCGAACGGATCAATTTCCTGCTCGACAGCGATGCGCCGGATGCCGAGCTTCCGGTGGCCCTGGATGTCGTGGAGGCGGGCTTTTTCCGCGAACGCAAGGCATTTGTGGTCGGCCGCTGGGTGCTGAGCGACTCGACCCTGGTTCCCTTCGTCGTGGCCCTGGTGAACGGCGATTCCGGCATCCGCGTGGACGCCCTGCTGCACCGGGTGGCGGACGTGCACAACCTGTTCAGCTCGACCCTGGCGAATTTCCACGTGACCACGCGGCTGTATTACCAGACCTGCGTGTTCCTGTTCAGCCTGATGCCCCGGCGCCCGCTGGGACACCACTACTCGACGATCGGCTTCAATCATGTCGGCAAGGTGGCGATCCTGAACGAGGTGGTCGAGGAGTTCCGCAGGTCGCGGCAGGTGTTCCAGCGCTCACCGGGTTTCGCGGGCACCGTCGCGCTGGGCTTCACCTTCGACGCGTGTTCGTATCACCTGAAGGTGATCCGCGACCGTCCGACCAGGTCCTACAAGTGGGGTGAGTTCCCGGGTGTTGAGGCGGTGCTCGACAAGTATCGCGTGGTGCATGACATCAACCGCGCCGGCAGCATGCTGGACAACGTGATGTACTACAACCTGACGCTGGACAAAGAGATGTTCGACCCGGCGCTGCTGGAGGACATCTGTCGCGAGGCCGGCAGCAGCGTTCATGTGGAAGGCGCCAGCGTGTTCTTCCGCTCGCTGATCGCGCAACTGAAGATCGTGCCGCTGCCGGTCTACCTGGACGGCGCCGACGAGAGCGAAGTGCGCAACGTGATCGTCAATCTGGGCAACTGCATCCGCAACAATGCAGCCACCAACATCTTCAACAAGGACCTGGATTCGCGCAACTACGGCGTCGGCCGCTACGGCCGGGTTCTGCTGTTCGACTACGACGCGGTCGAGAAGCTGACCGAGGTGAAGATCCGGACCAACCTGGACCGCGAACCCGGAGAAGAGGATGTGCCCGCGTGGTTCTTCGAGGATGGCGTGGTGTTCCTTCCCGAGGAA
>DATBCI010000190.1:0-5357 GCA_036270555.1 Burkholderiaceae bacterium | reverse complement strand
CCGGCAGATAGAACACGCCGACCACGAGCGGCACCATCGCGATGCGCGCCCAGGTGAGCAGCATGGGCAGGCTAAGAGGGCTCGCCATGTTCGATCGGTTCGGCGAGTCGCGCCGTGCCATGAAGCTGGGAGTAGATTCGTCCAGCAAGCTTACGCGATATGCCACGCACCCCGGCAATGTCGTCGATCGATGCGGCCAGCAGTCCTTTCATGCCTCCGAACCGGGTCAGCAAACGCTGGCGCCGGACCGGGCCGATCGCCTCCAACTCTTGCAGTTGTGACACGTTGCGCGTCTTGGCGCGGCGCGCGCGCATGCCCGTGATCGCGAAGCGGTGGGCCTCATCGCGAATCTGTGCGATCAGCATCAGCGCCTGCGATTCGCGCCCCAGCACCAGCGGCGGGCGGCCGTCCGCAAACACCAGCGTCTCCAGCCCGACTTTGCGTTGCTCGCCCTTGGCCACACCCACGAGTATCGACGGGTCCAGCCCGAGCTCGCTGAAGACCTGGCGCGCCACCTCAACCTGTCCGGCGCCGCCATCGATCAGGACCAGATTGGCAATCACCCCTTCGGCGCGCGCCACGGCTTCATAGCGCCGGCACAGCGCCTGCCGCATCGCGCCGTAATCGTCGCCAGGCTCGATGCCGTCGATGTTGAAGCGGCGATACAGCGCCGGCCGCATCTGGTGGTTTTCGAACACGACGCAGGATGCCTGAGTCGCCTCCCCCATCGTGTGACTGACGTCAAAGCACTCGATGCGCAGCTGGTCCGGGTCCTCGATCTCCAGGCTGAGGGCCTCGATCAGTGCCTTCGTACGCCCATGTTGCGAACCATGCTCAGCGATGTGACGGGCCAGCGCCAGGTTGGCGTTCGATTGCGCCATCTCGAGCCAGTGGCGCCGCTGGCCGCGCATCGCCGGATCGCGCGGGCCGATGATCTGCACCGCGCGATCCGGCGCGGACAGCGCGGCCGCCAGGTCCTCGCCGTCCACCTCGGCGCCAACCAGCACCAGCGACGGGCACTGCTGCTCTACGTAGTGCTGGGACATGAAGGCTTCGACCAGGTCGCCCGCCTCCGGGTCCGACTGGCTGCCGACCGGGAAATACGGGCGATCGCCCAGATGACGCCCTCCCCTGATCATGGCGAGGTTCACGCAGCCGGCTGAGCCTTCGATCGCCACCGCGATCACATCGACGTCGCGCTCGGGCGCGTGACCGCTGATATCGGTCGATTGCCGGTGCTGCACGCGGGCGATGGCGGCCAGGCGGTCCCTTAACTCGGCCGCCTCCTCATAACGAAGCTGCGCGGCCGCCTCGTTCATCCTCTGTTCGAGCTCGGCCACGACGTCCTCGCCGGCGCCGTTCAGGAATCGAACCGCCCGCTCGACGTCCTGCGCGTACTGCTCGGGGCCGATCAGGGCGACGCAGGGCGCGCTGCAGCGCCCGATCGGATGCAACAGGCAGGGACGCGAGCGGTGGTTGAACACGTTGTCCTCGCAGGTGCGCAGCCTGAAGGCCTTCTGCAACTGCTGGATCGTCTCCTTGACGGCCCAGGCATTCGGGTAAGGACCGAAGTAGCGGGAGCGCCGGTCGATCGCGCCCCGGTAGTAGGCGATGCGCGCAAACCTGTGATCGCTGAATTTCAGGTACGGATACGACTTGTCGTCGCGAAACAGAACGTTGTAGCGCGGCGCCAGGGACTTGATGAGGTTGTTTTCCAGCAGCAGCGCCTCCGCCTCCGAGCGCGTGACGGTCGTCTCGATCTGCCGGACCCGCTGCAGCATGTGCGCGGTGCGCGGTGCCACCGTGCGCCCGAAATAGGATCCGACCCGCTTTTTCAGGTCGGCCGCCTTGCCGACGTACAACACCGCGCCCTTGGCGTCGAGCATGCGGTAAACGCCCGGCAGGTGCGGCAGGCCTTCGATGACGGGCTTCGGGTCGAAGTGCGGCGCTTCCCTCACGGCCGGCTGCTGTGGTCGCAATATAATGAGCGGTTTTTCACCGCGGACGCCGGGCCATTGTAAGGCCCGCGCGCGAAGCGACCGAACCCGGGAACTGAGCAACGGAAACCGAAGATGGCCAAGATACTCGCGACCGAAATCCGTGCAGGCAACCTGCTCGAGTGGGACAAGCGCCTGTGGCGGGTTTTGAAGTCCTATCACGTCCATGTCGGCGGCCGCGGCGGCGCCTACATGCAGATCGAAATCAAGGACATCCAGTCCGGCCAGAAGCGCAACGAGCGGCTTTCGACGGACGAGAAGATCGAGCGACCTTCGATCGATTCGCGCCAGATGACCTACTCGTACCAGGACGGCGACAGCTATGTCTTCATGGACAACGAGACCTACGAGCAGTTAATACTGCCGGCCGATTTCCTGGAAGGCCAGTCCGGCTACCTGCTGCCGAACCTCGAGGTCCAGATCAACTTCCACAATAACCGGCCGATCGGAATCCAGTTGCCGACCACCGTCGTGCTGGAGGTGGTCGACACCGAGCCAGGCATCCGCAACGCGACCGCCACCAATTCGTTCAAGCCCGCCAAGATGGAGACCGGCATCACGGTGCAGGTTCCCGGCTTCGTCAGCGCCGGAGAGAAGATCCGGGTCAGCACGGACAGCGGAAGCTACATGGAGCGCGCCTAGGTTCCCGCTTGCTCCTCTATAGGCCGTTGCGAAGCTGCTGCGGGCCGACTTTCGTCAGACGATGTCGGGAACGGAGCGCTTCGTAGTCCTGGAAGACATGCTGGCCGGCGGCGAGCCACGCAGCCGCCGTTACCAGCGTCCGGCCGGTTCCGTTGTTTGCGCCGGGCGCCAGGATCTGGCGGCCTTCTTCGAAACCATCGAAGCCTGGCAGCGCTCCGGCCTGCGGGTTCTGCTGCTGCTGGATTACGAGTTCGGAAACCTGCTGGACGGCGCGGCGGCGTCGCACGCCGCGGGCGCGCGAGCCCATGTCGCGCAAGCGCTGGCATTCGAATCCGCGCAGGCGGGTACCACGCGCGATGTCGACGGCTGGATCGAGCAGGAACTCGTAGCCCGGCACGCCGAGGCCGCGCCGGCCGGGGTGGCGGCTGTGGAGGCGACCGTCGCGCGCGATGAATACGACCGGCGCTTCGAGCAGGTGCAGCAATTCATCCGCGACGGCCACACCTATCAGATCAACCTGACGTTTCCCCTGCACTTTCGCTGGTTCGGCGATCCGCTGGCGCTGTACCGCCTGTTGCGCAGGCGGCAGAAAGTCTCGTACGGCGCGTTGATCGAGCTGCCGGACCGCACCATCGTGTCGCTGTCGCCTGAACTGTTCATCCGCCGGCACGGTCAGACGATTCAGACGCGCCCGATGAAAGGCACGCGGCCGCGCGGAGCCAGTGCCGAGCAGGACCGGCGCATCGCCGACGAGATGCGCGCAGATCCGAAATCGCGTGCCGAGAACCTGATGATCGTGGATCTGCTGCGCAACGACCTGGGCCGGGTGTGCGAAGTGGGCTCGGTCCAGGTCCGCAGCCTGTTCGACGTGGAGACGTTCGCCACCGTGCTGCAGATGACCTCGACGGTGCAGGCGCGCCTGCCGGCGCAAGCTCGACTCGAGACGGTCTTGCGAGCGCTGTTTCCATGCGGCTCCGTCACCGGCGCCCCCAAGCACCGCAGCCGCCAGATCATCGCGCAACTGGAGCAGCGGGCGCGCGGCATTTACACCGGCTCGATCGGCTATCTGGATCCCGATGGCGACTTTTCGCTGAACGTGGCGATCCGTACCTTGGAGC
The DNA here is from genome assembly GCA_036270555.1 of Burkholderiaceae bacterium. Taxonomy (GTDB): domain Bacteria; phylum Pseudomonadota; class Gammaproteobacteria; order Burkholderiales; family Burkholderiaceae_F; genus VBCK01. Next base: position 1,600 of record DATBCI010000190.1, on the reverse strand, counting down.
TCGAGCCGGACATGAGCGGCCGGCTGGGCATCGGCGGCGGCCTGGTTGCGGACTCCACCGCGCCGGACGAATGGAACGAATGCTTCATCAAAGCCCGCTTCCTGACCCAGTCGGACCCGGGATTCGAGCTGATCGAAACGATGCGCGCCGACCTGCCCGCCGAGCGTCCCCTCTCATCGGACCAATCGGCGTGGATCGCCCTGTGGGACCACCATCGCAGGCGCCTGCAGCAATCCGCCGCCTATTTCGGCTACCGCTTCAGCCCGGCCGAAGTGGCCAACGCGCTGATCGGCTCGCTGGCCACGCTGCCTGCTGGCCCGTGGCGGGTGCGAGCGACACTGAACAAGGCCGGCGAGGTCAACGTGTCTGCTGAAGCGCTGGTTGCAAGCGCGGAGGGAGCAATTCCCGCGGTGCGGATCGCCTCGAGCCCGATCGCCTCCCACCCCTGGCATCAAGGGCACAAGACCACCTATCGGCCACACTACGACCCTGGCCTGCAGCTCGCGCTGTCAGAGGGCCTGTGGGATCTGTTGTTCTTCAACGAGCGCGACGAGCTGGTGGAGGGCGCGCGTAGCTCGGCTTTCGTGCGCCTCGACGGTCGATTGTGCACGCCGCCACTCGAATCGGGCGCGCTGCCCGGTGTCATGAGGGCCAAGCTGCTGGCTGATCCGGCGGTGGAGGCCGTCGAGCGGACGATCCGCCGCCAGGACCTGGCCCGCTCGCGCGAGCTGCACCTGTGCAACGCCGTGCGCGGACTGTTTCAGGTGCGATGGGTGTCCTGAGGCGGCCGGTCCGGATCAGGTCGCGACCGTCCGATCCGCCAGTTGCTCCAGGTCGCGCAGCGCCGGCCCATAGGCCGGATCGTCACGCAGTACCGCTTGCCTGGAGGCATTGCGCGGCGCAATCCGGGCCAGGCGTTGCGCGAAGGCGCTGTCCGCTCGCCATTGCAGTTGCGTCAACAGGCGATCTGCACCGTCCGGGTCGTTGCAGACCAGGACGCAATCGCAACCGGCCTGCAGCGCTGCCCGCGCGCGGCCAGCAAGGTCACCGGCCACCCCGGCGCCTTCCATCGACAGATCATCGCTGAACACGAGACCGCTGAAGGCCAGATCGCGCCGCAGGATGTCCCCGATCCATCGGCGTGAGAATCCGGCCGGCAGCGCATCGACTTGCGGGTAGACCACGTGGGCCGGCATCACCGCACAGAGCGATACGCCCAGCCACCCATACGGAGCGGCATCCTGCTCGAGGATGGTGCCCAGCGGACGCCGATCGACCGGCACCTCGTGGTGCGAGTCCGCTTCGGCCCAGCCGTGGCCGGGAAAATGCTTGCCGCAGCTGCCCATCCCGGCCAAGGCAAACCCGTGCATCAGGTGACCCGCCAGCATGCAAACCACGCGAGGGTCCGCGTGCAATGCGCGGTCGCCGATCACGCCGCTGCGGCCCCAGGCCAGGTCCAGCACCGGAGCAAACGTCAGGTCCACGCCCTGAGCGCGCAATTCGGCGGCCAGCACGTATCCGATCGACCGCGCAGTTCGACACGCCGCCAGCACATCCCGGTCCCACAGCTCACCCAGGCGCGACATGCTGGGAATCGGCG
>DATBCI010000189.1:0-2315 GCA_036270555.1 Burkholderiaceae bacterium | reverse complement strand
AAGCTGGCCAAGGCTGAACGGCGGCGGGGCGTCATCGCTGCCTCGGCGGGCAATCATGCTCAGGGGGTCGCGCTGGCTGCTCAGCGGCTGGGCTGTCGGGCCGTGATCGTGATGCCGATCACGACGCCCCAGGTGAAGATCGATGCCGTGCGCTCGCGCGGAGCCCAGGTCGAGCTGCACGGCGACTCCTACTCGGACGCGCAAGCGCGCGCGATGCAGTTGCAGGCGCGCCATCAATTGACTTTCGTGCACCCGTTCGACGACCCCGAGGTGATCGCCGGGCAGGGCACCATTGCGATGGAGATCCTGAGGCAGCATCACCCGGACGGCAAAGGCCCGATCCACGCTATTTTTGTGCCGGTCGGCGGGGGCGGTCTGATTTCCGGAGTAGCGACCTACGTGAAGGCGGTCCGACCGGAGATTCGCGTGGTCGGCGTGCAAACCTCGGATTCGGACGCGATGGCGCGTTCGTTGAGGGCGGGCCGCCGCGTGCAGCTGCGCGACGTGGGTCTGTTCTCCGACGGTACCGCCGTGCGCGTGGTCGGTGAGGAAACGTTCCGTCTGTGCCGCGATCACGTCGACGAGATCATCACGGTCGATACCGACGCGCTGTGCGCCGCCATCAAGGACGTGTTCCAGGACACGCGCGCGATACTGGAGCCGGCGGGCGCGCTGGCGGTCGCGGGCTGCAAGTCGTATGCGCAACGCGAGCGGATCCAGGGACGCACGCTGGTTGCGATCGCCAGCGGCGCCAACATGAACTTCGACCGGCTGCGGTTCGTGTCCGAGCGGGCCGAGGTCGGCGAGCAGCGCGAGGCCGTGTTTGCCGTGACGATGCCGGAGGCGCGCGGCTCGTTCAAGCGCTTTTGCGGCCTGGTCGGCAACCGCAATGTAACCGAGTTCAACTATCGGATCGCCGACAGCACGTCAGCCCACATCTTTGTCGGGGTGCAGATCGCGCGCAGGAAGGAGGCCGAGCAGTTGGCCCGGGTCTTTCGCCGCGCCGGCTTCGCGACGCTCGACCTGACCGACGATGAGTTGGCCAAGCTGCACCTGCGACACATGGTCGGCGGCCGCTCGCCGCTTGCCAGGGACGAGCTGCTGTATCGCTTCGAGTTTCCGGAGCGTCCCGGAGCGCTGATGCGGTTTCTCAGCTCGATGTCGCCCGACTGGAACATCTCGCTGTTCCACTACCGCAACCAGGGCACCGACTACGGTCGCATCCTGGTGGGGCTGCAGGTGCCGCGCGGTGAGAAAGCCGCCCTGAAGCGCTTTGTGTCGACGCTCGGATACCGCTACTGGGATGAGAGCGCGCACCCCGCCTACCAGCTGTTCCTGGCCTAGAAGCGCTCGACCCAGGGTCGAAGGTCCAGTTCCTGCGTCCACGCGCTGCGCGGCTGCGTGTGCAACTGCCAGTAGGCCTCGGCGATCGCCGACGGCTCCAGCTGCGAGTCTGGTGCGCTTGCGTCGCCCGGCGCCCGGCCGGGCGCGCGGATCTGGCCATCGACGATCACGTGCGCCACGTGCACGCCGCGCGGACCGAGCTCGCGCGCCAGGCTTTGGGCGACCGCTCGCAGCGCGAATTTGGGTGAAGCCAGGTTGACGAAACGCGCGCTGCCTCGAAGCGATGCGGTGGCGCCGGTGAACAGGATCGTGCCGCTGCCACGATCGGCCATGCGCCGGCCGGCCTGCTGCCCGACCAGCAGGCCTGCGAAGCAGCCGATCTTCCAGCAATCCAGAAAATCCTGCGGGCTGATATCGAGCACCGCACCCGGACGATAGGTACCGGCGTTGAATACCACGCAGTTCGGTGAGCCGAGTTCCCGGTCGATGCGATCGAACGTGCTCGCGACCTGGTCCGGGTCGGCCAGGTCGCACGCGAACGGCCGCGCCTCGGGGCCGATTGACGACGCCAGCTCGCCCAGGCGCGCCACGTTGCGCGCGAGCAGCGCGACCTGCAGTCCACCCTGAACCAAGCGCTGGGCCAGCGCGCGGCCCAAACCGGGCCCGACCCCAGCAACGACGGCAATTTCCCGGCTCATCCAGCCCTCCTGATCGCAAAATAGAAGCGAGTGCTAACTTTCAAATGACGTCCGACACTTGAGAATCGGGCGCCCGGGTCCGATATTAGAGGCAAGGGTGCAGCGGACTCCCACCATCCCAGGTTCGAGTCAGGGTCCACCGGTGAGGCGGGTACGGCGTTAAGGACATCATATGAACATGCTCTACAACAGCTCGAATTTCTGCGTGCTCGAGTTCTCCGGTTTCGGGGACACCGAGGTCCATCCAGCCGGCGGGTTCGAGATCATGGACAA
>DATBCI010000188.1:0-1889 GCA_036270555.1 Burkholderiaceae bacterium | reverse complement strand
ATCTCCGAAGCCATCAACGGAGTCTTCGACAGCATCGGAGAAGTTACCGGACTCGCTCAAGACATTGGACGAGAAAATCAACAACTTAAAGAAGACAATAAATCCCTCACCGACAAACTAGCCGGATGGCAGAAGTGGAACACTGAGAGGACACAGCGCGTGACGGTGACCGGCCAGAAGGGTTGATCGACGCCGGCGCGAGCCGGCGACCGTTCCGGTGCCTGCCACACCCGATTCGAGAGCGCTGCCGAATCGGGTGTGACCGGTCGCTAAGCTTCGATCACCGCCTCCATCCGCCGCAGCTCGGATTCAGGCAGGCCCTGCCGGGCGGCTTCGTCCCTCCACCCTGAGACGGCAGCGCGTACTTCGGTGACGATGTTTCTGGCGCGCTGGCCGTCGAGCCGGTAAAGCTCGGCGGTTTTCACAACGGTCGCGACGTTCGGTTCCGCGCTGCATCCGTCGAAGGTCAGCGCGTGCCGGGCCTGCGCGCCGTTCGGGTTCATGTCGAACGCATCCGACAACCGCCAGCCGTTGCGGTCGAGGGTGAAGCCGTGATTTCGCAAATGGTCGTCGCGGTTGCCGATCAGCACGTTGAACACGGCCCGACGGAACAATTGCTCCAGGTCGTGCCCGATGTGATCGGTGGCGCCGTGGTCCAGGATGAACTCCGCGATGTCCAGGTAGCTGCCGCCCGCCTCGTCGTCGTGCCGCTCCAGCAGCGTCATCGCGGAGGCATACATCCGGCGGCTCCCGGGGACGCGGTCGAAGCGCGCCACGCAGAACGAGCCGTATCCGTCGCCGAGCTGTTCCAGCCGTGACTGCGGAACTCGCACTCCGGCCCGGCCCGCCAGCCGGTGCGCCACAAGCTCCCATCGCCCGACGTCGTAACGGTCGTCGAGCGCCGGGAACTTGGCGATCCAGAGGCGGTTGCCGCGGTCGCTGAAATTCGCCTTGGGCCGCGCACCTCCCAGCGAGCTGCCCGGGGCGCCCAGCATCGCCAGCCAGCCCTCATATTCACGCAGGTTCTCGGCACCGGGCTCCTCGATGCGCCGGCTGATGTGAGCGAGCTCCGCAAGGCTGCTGGCAGGCGGCGCCGCATTGGCGGCGTTGTCGAGAAACCGCCCGTTGCCGGATATGCGAAAGCGCAGCGCCCCGATCCGCGTCAGGTCATGGGCGCACAGCAGAAAGTCCAGGTCCTGCAGGCAGCGCATCGCGCGCCCCTCCCGCCGCGCGGCCGCCGCTTCGCTGCGTTCCATCAGCACCCGTCCCCATCGGTCCGGGGCGGAGTCCATGAAGATGCCGAACGCCGGAGTGTCGGCCGGAGGATATTGCTCGCCGTTCCACAGCTCGAGCCTGGGGTCGAGCACGAAGGCGAGCTCGTTGCGCAGCCACGATGGGTCGTATTGGAACGGCGCCAGCATGTCGGTGCGGGCTGCCGCCGGATACAGGGTTCCGACTTTTTGGCGGACGCGAAGCTCGGCCGCGTCCAACATGGCATCGAAGGTGTGCGTTGCGGGCCTAGGCATCCCTCACTCCCCCGCCACTGGCTTGCGGAATGGCACCTTTGGAAATCCGCCGCTGAAGCAGATCGACCTCCTGCAGCTTGCGGCTCAGTTGATCGTCCCTGGCAACATCATCGAAGTCCCTTTCCAGTCCGAGCACGTGCAAGGCGCGCATGTACGTTCCCAGGGCGATCGTGGCGTCGCCCTTCTCGAGACGATTCAGCGTGTCGCGGGAGATGCCCATCCGTTTTGCGAACAGGATCGTCGTGATATGTCGACGCATCCGCGCCGCACGCAGGCGCGCGCCGAACGCGCTCATCTGCCGCTCGACCGAGGGAAATGGCCGCTGAAAGGTTCGTGGCATGCTGTCCGATACTATGGACAACC
>DATBCI010000187.1:0-23957 GCA_036270555.1 Burkholderiaceae bacterium | reverse complement strand
CGCCTCCGTTCCAAACAGGGTGCCGGGATCGGAGTCGGTGGAGTGGGGCGCTGGAGCGATGGGCATCGCAGATGGGATCGGAGGCGAGGATCAGCGGGGCGCGGATGGGATGTGGTCGGTCATGCCCGTTTGCCGCCGATCCAGCACCCGATCGCCGAAAAGTTGTCCTGGCGCGGATCGGCGCGTGCCGTCACGCAGCCAATCATCGTGTCGAGCCAGTCGTCGGGCGTTACGGCCGGCGAGTGATGGCGCTCGATTTCATGGTCAGAGACGCTGCTCCACCACCCGTCGCTGCACAGCAGGAAGGCGTCGCCCTCTTGCAGCTCGAACGGCTGTTCGCTGATATGCGGCTCGATGCCCTCGTCGGCCCCGAGCGCGGCCATCAACTGGTTGCGCTGTGGATGCGCCTGCAATTGCCCGGGTTGCCAGAAACCGGCGTCGACCATCCATTGCAACACGCTGTCATCGCGCGTCAAGGGCGACGCGCGGCCCTCGCGCAGCAGGTACAGACGGGAGTCACCGACATGAGCCCACAGCGCCGAGCGTTTGCCGGTGTCCACCAGCAGCACGACCGCGGTCGCATGCATCGCACCAGCCCGGTCGGTCACGCCGCGCGAACGCTGTGCGGCGATCACGCCGTCGTGCGCATCGAGCATGAGCTCGCCCAGGTCCGGCCCATCGACCGGGGGCCGGCTGCGAAATCCGGCCAGGATACGGTCCACCACGAGGCGCGAGGCGAGCGCGCCATCGCGGTGACCTCCGGCCCCGTCCGACATCACCATGCACCAGTGTCCCCCGAGGTGCTCGACGCCGACGCAGTCCTCGTTCTGCTCACGCGCACCCGTGCACGACCGCTGCGAGACGCGAACCGACAGCATTACGCGGCTTTCGGAGATGCCGGGTGAGGAGCCGATGGGCCTCCCGCGTCGTCGCCCGCGGACTCCAGGCTGTGCACCTGCGCGTTGTAAGCCTCCAGGAAGGCTTCACCGAACAGGCGGTTGAAGTCGTCCTGAGCCTCGTCCTTCAGGGAGCGAGCGTGCTCGACGTACAGTTCCCACAGCTTGGCCCGGCGGTGCGACGGCAGCAGCGCGTCGATGAAGGAGCGGGAGCTGAGCTGCGTCTCGAGCTGGACCGGATCGAACCGTTCGAGCACGGCGGCCAGCGCCGCGCGCATGCCCGCCATCACGCCAACCTGATGCGATTGCAGGTCGATCACGGCGTCGCGTAGCGCGGCCGGCCCGGACATGAAGCCCTGCATCGGCGGCTGCAGCAGCATCTTCAGAGCGACGGCCGAATCGGGCGAGAACTTCAGTGGGTTGTTGCCGCGCACCTGGATCATCGTCAGGTCGGCATGCAGTTCGCTCTTGGCCGCCGCGCGCATCGCGATCAAGCGGTGAATTCCCTTGACCGCGATCCGCAACATGGCGCCGGCCGCGCTGAACAGCTCAGGCGAAGGCCCGTTCGGCAACGGCAGGTCAACGCCGACGCCGTCCTGGAAGCCCCGCCAGAGCCCTTCGGCGCCGACCAGGGGTTCGGTCGCCGGCCGTACCCGCGCCGCCTTGGTGCTGCGAGCGGGGGCGGCCGGACGGGCGGCGGTAACGACAGCGGCGGCTGGCGCGGCCGGGGCCGGCGCCTCGGCCACTGGCGCACCAGCAGTGCGCGCCGGCTCCGGCATCGCGAAGCGCTGCGGCGGGCCTCCGATACGGGGCGCCGACACCGGTGCTGCGCGCGCCGCCGGGGCCTGACCAGCGGTACGGCCGCGCAGAATGGTCGCGCTCGTCTCGTCGTTTTCGAACGCGACCGTCAGGCGGTAGCCGCCGATCCTCAGTTCGTCTCCGTCGTTAAGGCTGACCCGCATGCCGGAGCTGAGCGGGCGGCCGTTGTGCAGGATCGGGCCCGCCGCGCTGACATTCTCGACCCAGTAGGCGTGGCCGGCATGTGAAATGCGCGCATGCACGCGCGAGATCAGGCGTTCGGGATCGGGCAGCGTGAAGGTGGCGTTGTCCGACCGGCCGATCTCCCCGCCGCGGTCGTCGAAGCGGCCGACCAGCGGATTGCTCAACGGCTCTTCGTTGAGCGAGAGCCCTCGCAGGACCAGGGTCATAGCCGAAGTCGACCGTTCGAATGAGGATCGAGTAGATCGCACCGAAGGGCGTGTGCGCTAGTGACCAAAGTCATAACGGTCGAATCGGCCGGGCTAAGGGTGCTCAGATGATCGCTGCAATGCGGCATGCCGTTCCGAAGCTCCCTGGACGGTGGCGCGCCGCTGTTCATTCTTCAACGCTGCAAACGGCGTATCAGACGCAGCAGTTCGCGCGGCTGCAACGGTTTGTGCAGCACCACGAGGCCGTTCTCGTGCGCAAGGGTCAGCACCTCGGCCGAGGTATCGCCGGTCACCAGTACCGCGGGTGTCGCTTCGCCGCAGATCTTGCGCACCGCACGTACCGCTTCCACCCCTGTCTCCGTTCCCCTCAAGCGCCAATCCGACAGGATGACGTCGATCGGTGCTGTCGATTGCTGCGCAAGCGCCACTGCTTCCGCGATGGTGCCCGCGGTCAGCACCCCGACCTGCAGCGGGCGCAGCAATTCGGTGGTGGCCTCCCGTATGGCGCGCTCGTCATCGATCAGCAGGATGGTGACCTGCACGTCGGTGCGAGGCGGCCGGGTTTCGGCCTCCAGCGACGGCTGGGTCGGATCATAGGGGCCGCCGGCCGGCACCACCACGCGGAACAGCGTGCCCCGCCCGGGCTTGGAACGAACTTCCAGCGAGTGCTCGAGCAGGGTGCACAGCCGGCGAACGATCGCCAGCCCCATGCCCAGGCCGCGGCTGCGGTCCCGCTCCGGATTGTCGATCTGGTAGAACTCTTCGAAGATGAGCTCGAGTTTTTCAGCCGCAATACCAACCCCGGTGTCCCACACCTCGAGCGCCACGTTATTGCCCCGCCGGCGTGCCGCCACCAGAATCCCGCCGCGACGCGTGTAACGCAGCGCGTTCTGAACCAGATTGGCCAGAATGCGCTCGAGCAGTAGCGGGTCGCTGTGCACAATGCGGCGGACCGCGCGAAATCGCAGGGAAATGTCGCGCGCCTCGGCATCGCCGCCAAACTGCTGGTACAGGCGCCGAAACAGATCCCGCACCGGGAACGAATGCGGTGCCGCATGCACGATGCCCGCATCCAGCCGTGAAATGTCCAGCATGGCGCCGAACGACGTCTCCAACGCCTCGATCGAGGACATCATGTTCTTGATCAACGGCCGTTCCGGGATGTCCTGCAGCCGCCGATCCAAGGCAGCGCAGAACAGGCCCAGCGCGTGCAGCGGTTGGCGCAGGTCGTGGACCGCCGAGGCCAGGAAGCGGGTCTTTTCCTGGCTTGCACGGGCGGCCAGCTCGACCTGAGCGCGCGACTGTTCGACCAGGTCCTCGTTCTGGAAGCGCGCCGCCAGACCGGTGCGCAGCGCGTCGTTTTGCTCGAGCACGAGCCTGAGCAGCACCATCAGGAAGATCACACCCAGGACCGCGAGCAGCACCGCCTCGCCCGACCCGTACCTTGCGAGCGCGTACAGCAGCGGCGCCACCGATGGCAGCAGCCATAGATAGATGGCGGGCCGCGCCGCGGCCACCAGCGGGCCGGACAGGCCGGCCACGCCCATCCAGATGCCGGTCATCAGTCCGCTGGCGGAGAAATCCTTCGCCAGGAACAGTGGCGGCCCCGCTCCCCACACCAGCGCTGACAGCGTGAGCAAGGTCAGCCACAGCCGCTTGAACATCAGGGCACGACTGCTGCCCGGGGCGGCCGATTCTGCCCGCACTCGCGCGAGCAGCACCAGCCGCAACAGCGCCAGCATCACATACGCGACGGCCCAGACGCGAACCGCGCTGGGGGCGCCGCGATGCTCCAGCGCCCAGTCGGCGAACCACACGGCCAGGATGCCTGCCAAGGCGGCCCGCCGGTCCGCGGCATAGGCGCTTCGATACAGCTCGGCGTCGATGCGCGCGTCGGCGCGCGCCGCCTGGGGCAGGTCACTCAATGGAACAGGCTGATCAGATGGGCTCGGCTCTCGACGTCGAGCGCCAGCAGGATGGCTGAGACGTAGTTCTTGACGGTCCCTAGCGAAAGACTCGTGGTCGTGCTGATTTCCTGGTTGTTGCATCCCTCCAGAATCAACTCGAGTATCTGCAGGTGGCGTGGCCCCAGCTCGGCCACCCGATCGTAGTGCGGCGTGCCCGCCAACTTGGGAAAGCGCTCCGAAATGGTGGTTCGCGCCGGAGCGCTGGTCGGCCGCAACAGCGAGAGCAGGGCGGTCTTGATCTGCTCTGGCGTCCAGGATTTCAACAGGTACCCGATCGCGCCCATCGCTTGCGCCTGGCGCACGACGAACTCGTCCTGGGTGCCCGTCAGCACGGCGATCGACTGGTCCGGAAACTCGTCGCGCAGCGAGCGCAATCCTTGCAATCCCTTGGAGTCGATCAGATTCAGGTCCAGCAGCACCAGGTCGAATGGACCCTCGTCGCGACAGGCGCTGCGCGCCTCGTCGAGTGACTTGCACGGCTTGATGTCGCAACGCACCTCGCCCAGAGACTCCAGCAGCAGTCCGGTGCCGAGGCGAATGAGCTCGTGATCCTCGACGAGCAGAACCCGTTTCTCCGCAACCTCCATCGCTTCCAATCCTCCGGTCGTCAGGCAAACGACGCATCCAAATCAAGCCCCGCAGCTACCTCGATCGCTCGAAGTCGACCAGGAAGCGCTCCTTGTCGGCCTCGTTCAGGTGATCGGCCAGGTCGGTCAGGAAGGCGGCGCGCGTCACGCCTGGCTGCGCTGCCTGGCGCACCAGCACCTGAGCGATCGGCCCGATGTGAAACGCCAGCAGCCGAACCGCCCGCGCGAGCTCGTCGGCGCTCGGTCCCGGCGCGACGGGCGGGCGCGCGTTGTTGCCCGGGATGATGGTGGCGTCGTCGTCCACCGTCCGGGCCAGCTGCGAGGGGCTGGTGCCGGTCGCCGCCAGTTTCGCGTTCTGTTGAAGAAACTTGGATCGATCGGCCGGCAAAGGCAGGTGCTCCGACAGCATGGCCACCAGCGATGCGAAGTCCTTCGCCTCGCGCGCCCCACGGCGCACCATCACGCGTGCGATCGGTCCCAGGAAATGCGCCAGGCTGCGCTCCAGCACGGCCAGTTCATCGACGTTCCAGCCGGCGGCGACCAGCATCTGGGTCGGCATGGTCGAGGCCTGACCGCGCCCGGGAGTCCCGGGCCAGGCGGGAGTGGCGGGGGTGCGCGAGGACTTGCGCGAGCCGCTGCGAGGCGACGAAGGATCGCCCGAGTCGTTCATGCGCCCGACATCGCGGATCAGTGTCTCCTCCGCCACGGTCGGGCTGACCGGTTGGTCGTAGGCAGCCAGCAGGTCGGCGCGGAATTTTTCGGCGTTCGGATAGCGCTCCTGCGGACGCTTGGCCAGAGCGCGCAGCGCGACGGCGTCGAAACGCGCCAGGGCCGGCTTGTCAGCCACCACCGAGGGCGGCTGCACGGTCTCGTGGCAGACCTTGTACATGACGCCTTCCTTGGAGCCGGAAAAGGGCGGCTCGCCGGTCAGCAGCTCGTAGAACACCACGCCCGCCGCGAAGACGTCGACCCGGTGGTCGACTTCCCGCCCCAGATACTGTTCCGGAGCGATGAAGCCGGGGGTGCCCATCACCGCGCCGACCTGGGTCAGCGTCGAGCTCTCGACGCGCGCGATGCCGAAGTCGGCCACTTTGATGCGGCCGTTGCTCATGATGATGATGTTGGCGGGCTTGATGTCGCGGTGCCAGACTCCCTGGTCGTGCGCGTACTGCAGCGCCTCGAGCAGCTGCGCCATGATGCTCACCAGATCGCGCTCTTCGAAGCGGACCTTGCGTTCGAAGTACTGCCGCAGGCTGCCGCCTTCGACGTACTCCATCGCGATGAAGGCGTATTGAGCGTCCTCGCCGTATTCGTAGACCGCGACGATGCCGGGGTGGAGCAACCGTCCCGCGGCCTGCGCTTCATTGCGGAAGCGCGCGCCGAATGCGGCCGCCTCTTCCTCGTCAGCCAGCAGTTCCTTGCGGATCGTCTTCAGCGCGACCGAGCGACGAATGACGGGATCAAACGACTTGTACACGACCCCCATCGCGCCCTTGCCCAACTGCCCCAGGATCGGATACTTCCCAAGGCTTTGGGGCGGCCGTTGGCGGCCCTGGACGTCGGCAAGGGGGTCGATAGTCGGTCTCCTCGCGCTGGCCGCCTCAGCCCCCGAGCAACTGCAGCGCCTGTGCCATGCTCTTGCGCATCCTCGCCAGCGATTCGGCGAGCGTCTGTATTTCGTCGTGACTTCGTACGCTGATGTCCGGGGCGTCCAGCTCGCCCAAACTGACGCGGTCGGCCAGCTTCGAAATCCTGGTCACCGGCTGCACGAACATCCAATACAGCAGCAGGTTCAGGATAAGCCCGATCCCCACCAGGACGGCGGCCAGCGAAAGCATGAACGTCTTCAGCGCATGCTGCGCCCGCGCCAGCGGAACGGCAGTCGGCACCGACACCACCTGCGCGCCGACGACTTCGTTCAGATTCCAACCGAATCCGTTGGCCGGCCCGTACTTGTCGACCATCGTGCGCGGAGCGATTTCCACCGTGCTGTGACACAGCAGGCAGGCCGGGTCGGCGATTTTCAGCGGCTTGGCGAGGTACAGTGACTTTCCGTTCGGCGTGTCGCGCTGGCCGGAGATCTCGCCGCTCGCGGTGCCGTTTCGGAACTGGTTGATCAGATCGGCCTCCCAATCCACCGCGCGGTCGCGCGGGTTGGTCGGGTTCAGCATCGCTTCCTTGTAGGCGTACTCCGGATACTTCTGGCGCAGATCGTTCACAACCTCGGTGGCTGCATAGGCCGGCACCGTCTGCGGCAGGAACGTGTATTTCATCTGCGTTTCGAGCAGCGGCTTGATCTGCTTGACGGTATAGGCGCGCACCGCCAGCGCGTTGGACATCATCAAGCGGGCGTTCTCGTCGATCTCATCGTTCGCGTTGCGCAGCAGCAGGTCGCGCGAAATGAAGTAGCACGCGCCGATCGCGACCATGAACAGCAGCAGGAAGACCAGGTTGAATTTGAACAGTAGTTTCATTTGGTTCGCCCGTGAATGATGCGCCTCAACGGGTGGGGGCGCCCTCCGGCGCGCCCGCCTCGGGCGTAGTGGTTACAGGTACAGACGGATTAACCACGCTCGAGCCGCCATTGACTGGAACGGCCGGCGCCGATGCGACCGGGGCCGAGGGCTTGGGTTCGAAGCGCTCCGGATACAGAAGCCGCTCCCACTCCGGGTGTTTCGACAACCTGGCCTCCAGATGCTGCCTGAATGCGTCGTCGTCGGCCTTGACCGCCCACTCACGCACGAAGCGGCGCCGGATCATCGGCTCGGCGTCAAGCCAGCCTTCGACCTCGGCATACGTGAATGCGCCCAGGGGCTTGGCCGGCACATCCCGCGCGCTGTAGCGCGCCAGTCGCGACGGCAGGGGGTCTTCGAACGGACGCGGCAGGGACGCGATGAAATCGTGTGCCGGGCGCTGCGAGATCTTTGGCGTCTCGTCGCCGCTCAACACCAGGAAGTCTCCGGACTTGACCTGGATCGGAGCCGGCGCGCTGCGGCTGTGGTCCAGCACGCGCAGCGGACCGTTCTCGGCGAACACCGCGCTGGTGCCGCCTTGCACCTGTTCGACCGAGTCGCCGTCCAGACCCACCGCGTCGAACTGGGGCGATGCGATCGAGGCTTTGGTGCCCGCGCCGAGCTTGGCGGCGCTGAGCTTCAGCCACCCCGACAGCAGATAAAAGGCCGGCCGATCATTCCTGCGCAGCGTCGGCTGGTTGACCTGCACACGCGTGCCCGGCCCCAGATCGGCGATCACTCCGTCGGTGAACTCAATCCGCAGGAATGCGCTCCTGCCGGTCTCGACCAGGTCGTTGCCTGAGAGGCGCACCCCTTCGGCCAAGGCGAACTTCGACAACCCACGAATGGCCGTCGCATCGCCCTCGAGGATCGTGACAACGCCCACCGACTCGACCGCCATAGCCGGCAGCGCGGCGAACAACACCGCGATCAGTGACGCAGTGATCGCCAATCGATACACGACTCCCCCCCATCCCAGGGTCTGGACAGACGTGCCGTTTGTTGCCGCAAGTGCGGCTGACGTTCAGTGCGCCAGCCATCCATTCTGCCTACCAAGAATATAGAGTGTGTGACGCTACGCGTCAACGAATTGCTGCGGCGCAAGAACCTGCCGCGCCGCTCCTTCGGCCCGCTTCTTCGGCCCGCTCTTTCGTGGATTGAACGCTCAGTCAACCTGAATCCGAGCACACACGTGACTTTCGTCACTTCTCCCACCCTAAGAATACAGCGACGGGACTTTGGTCAATAGAAGAGCACCGCCGGATCGGACACGATTCGATCAACGCGCCATCGCGCTTGACCTGCACCCGACGAGAGGATTGATCGTGTTCACCGACCGCCCCACCCGCTTCGACGACAAGCTGTGTGTCGTGCTGCTCCTGCTTCCGGCCATCTTCGCCGGCGCGCGCTACCTGGAGTCCAGGGCGCAGATGGATCAGATCGCGCTGCACCGCCGGCTGCCGGCCACGATCCTGGCCAAGGCTCCGTCGCAGCTGGTTGCCGCCAACGCCTCGATCGTCCACCGCTTCTGAAGCGGCCAGGCCCCTGGCCAGCGCTTTGCCGCTCGGCGCTTGCGTCTAGCAACCCCCAACCAGCAGTTCTACGCGTCGGTCGAGCGCGTCCCGGTGATGGAAGCTACCGGAACTTCAGAATCGGCTGATCGACGGCGACGCTCTCGCCCGCGCCGGCCAGCTGGTCCTCGATCACGGAGTCGCGCTCGGCGCGAAGGATGTTCTCCATCTTCATCGCCTCGATCGTGGCCAGCCGGTCGCCGGCTTTGACTTCCTGCCCGGGTTTCACCGCAACCTCCACCAGCAGGCCCGGCATCGGCGACAACAGGAACTTGGACAGGTCCGGAGGCACTTTCTTCGGCATCAGCGCCAGCAGCTCGGCCGCACGCGGCGACAGAACCGTTGCCTCCATCAGTACGCCCTCATGCAGGATCCGGTAGCGCACTCCGGCGCGCTCGACCTGCAGGCACACCGGCAGTCCGTCGAACTCGGCCTCGAACAGGATCTGGCCGATCTGCCATGAGGTGGCGAGTTGGTGGCGCTTTCCGTCATGCACGACGTCGCAACCCGAATCGTGCGGTTCGATCTGCACTTGGATCGATTCGCTGCGGGCCTGAACGATCCAATCGAAGCCGATCTTGCGGGCGTGTCCGCGCAACTGCCCCGTGATCTTGCCGGCGCGATCCACGTAGCGCCAGCGCGTGTAAGCCGCCACGGCCGCAATCAGCAGGGGTCGCGGATGGACCGCCTGCGCCGGATGAAAGCCGTTGGGGAAATCCTCGGCGATCAGCCCGGTGTGCAGGCGCCCTTCCAGAAAGCGCATGTTGCGCATCAGCGCCGACTGAAAGGCGATGTTGGTCGAGACACCACGCACCGCGAAGCGGTTCAGGGCATCGCGCATCGTGGTCACCGCCTGCGCGCGGTCGGGACCGTGCGCGATCAGCTTGGCAATCATCGAGTCGTAGTAGATCGAGATCTCATCGCCCTCGACCACGCCCGTGTCGACGCGCACCTGGCCTGGCCGGCCGGCCGGTGGCAGGAAGCGGACCAGCCGGCCGGTCGAAGGCAGGAAGCCGCGAGCGGGGTCCTCGGCATTGATCCGGCATTCGATGGCCCAGCCGTCGCGCCTGAGCTCCTGCTGCTTCAGGGTCAGGCGCTCACGGGCAGCGACCCGGATCATCCACTCGACCAGGTCCAGCCCAGTGATGAACTCGGTCACCGGGTGCTCGACCTGCAGCCGCGTGTTCATCTCCAGGAAGTAGAACCTGCGCTGCTGATCGACGACGAACTCGACGGTGCCGGCCGACTGGTAGTTGACGGCGCGCGCCAGCGCGCACGCCTGCTCGCCCATCGCCTGACGCGTGCGCTCGTCCAGCAGGGGTGAAGGCGCCTCCTCGATCACCTTCTGGTGGCGGCGCTGGATCGAGCATTCCCGCTCCCACAGATACAGCAGGTTTCCGTGCGCGTCACCGAGCACCTGGATCTCGATGTGGCGCGGCTCGACGATGAATTTTTCGATGAACACGCGGTCATCGCCGAATGCGTTCTTCGCCTCGTTGCGGCAGGACTGGTAGCCGTCGCGGCACTCGACGTCGTTCCACGCGACCCGCAGCCCTTTGCCACCGCCGCCGGCGCTCGCCTTGATCATGACGGGGTAGCCGATCTCGCGCGCGATCTTCAGCGCCTGGTCGGCGTCCGCGATCACGTCGGTGTAGCCGGGGATCGTGGTGACGCCGGCTGCCTCGGCCAGGCGCTTGGAGGCGATCTTGTCGCCCATCGCCCGGATCGATTCGGCTTTCGGGCCGATGAACACGATTCCTTCGGACTCGAGCCGGGCGCAGAAGGCCGCGTTTTCGGACAGGAACCCGTAGCCCGGATGAAGGGCCTCGGCGCCAGTCTGCTGGCACGCGGCCAGGATCCGTTCGATATTCAGGTACGACTGCTTGGAAGGCGCCGGACCGATCGCGACCGCCTCATCGGCCAGTTCGACGTGGCGCGCGTTGCGGTCGGCCTCGGAATACACCGCGACCGTCCCGATCCCCATCTGCCGCGCGGTGCGGATCACGCGGCAGGCGATCTCGCCGCGGTTGGCGATCAGTATTTTCTTGAACACTTATGACCTCTATCGCAACCAACGTTACCATCTGCGGCGCCTGGACCCGAGCCCGCGCCTCGCAGCTGCTCGGTCTAGAGAAGTCCTTGCGGACGCTAGAGCTCCGGCGCGGGGTTCTGTCACAGCGGGATATTGCCGTGCTTGCGCCACGGATTCTCCAGCTTCTTCTCGCGCAGCATCGACAGCGAGCGGCACAGCCGCCTGCGCGTTTCATGGGGCGCGATCACGTCGTCGATGAAGCCCCGGTGACCTGCGATGAACGGATTGGCGAACTTTTCGCGATATTCGCGCTCGCGCGCCGCCAGTTTTTCGGCGTCGTTCTTTTCCTCGCGAAAGATGATCTCGACCGCGCCTTTCGGTCCCATCACGGCGATCTCGGCCGACGGCCAGGCGAAGTTAACGTCGCCGCGCAGGTGCTTGGAGCTCATCACGTCGTAGGCGCCGCCATAGGCCTTGCGCGTGATCACCGTGAGCTTCGGTACGGTGCACTCGGCGTACGCGAACAACAGCTTGGCGCCGTGCTTGATGATGCCGCCGTACTCCTGGGCGGTGCCGGGCATGAAGCCCGGCACGTCCACCAACGTGACGATCGGAATGTTGAACGCGTCACAGAAGCGAACGAAGCGCGCCGCCTTGATCGAGCTCTTGATGTCCAGGCACCCGGCCAGCACCAGCGGCTGATTGGCGACGATGCCGATGGCTTCGCCCGCCAGGCGGCCGAAACCGATCACGATGTTGCGGGCGTGGTCGGGCGAGAGCTCGAAGAACTCGCGCTCGTCGACCACCTTGACGATCAGCTCCTTGATGTCGTACGACTGGTTCGGGTTTTCGGGCACCAGCGTGTCCAGCGACAGCTCGATGCGCTCGCTCGGATCCGTGGTGGGCAGCCGCGGCGGCTTTTCGCGGTTGTTGGCGGGAAGATATCCGACCAGCCTGCGCGTCATGATCAGGGCCTCGACATCGTTGTCGAACGCCAGGTCGGCCACGCCGGATCGCGAACTGTGGGTCAGCGCCCCGCCGAGCTCCTCGGCAGTGACCGTCTCGTGAGTCACGGTGCGCACCACCTCCGGGCCCGTCACGAACATGTACGAGGAATCCTTCACCATCAGGATGAAGTCGGTCATCGCGGGCGAGTAGACGGCGCCGCCCGCGCAGGGTCCCATGATGAGCGACAGCTGCGGCACCACGCCGGAGGCGAGCACGTTGCGCTGGAATACGTCCGCATATCCGCCCAGCGAGGCCACGCCTTCCTGGATCCTGGCGCCACCCGAGTCGTTCAAGCCGATCACGGGCGCGCCGACGTTCATCGCGTGGTCCATGATCTTGCAGATCTTCTCGGCGTGCGCTTCCGACAGCGCGCCGCCGAACACGGTGAAATCCTGGCTGAACACGAACACGAGGCGCCCGTTGATGGTGCCGTAGCCGGTGACCACGCCGTCTCCCGGGATGCGGGTCTCGCTCATGCCGAAGTCGGTGCAGCGGTGCTCGACGAACATATCCCACTCCTCGAACGAGTTGGCGTCGAGCAGCAGCTCGATGCGCTCGCGCGCGGTGAGCTTGCCTTTGGCATGCTGGGCCTCGATGCGGCGCGCGCCGCCGCCCGCGCGCGCGGCAGCGCGCTTTTCGTCGAGCTGCTTGGTAATGTCCTGCATCTGCTCTTCTCCCTGGTGAGCTCGGATGAGGCTCCCCCGCTCCCCTTGGGGAGCGGGGGTTGGGGGGTGAGGGGCCGTTAGGGTCATTTCTACCTAACTTCCGTCCTGCATCGTCTCCTCCTAATGGACTCCGGCCAGCTCCAGCAAGCGACGGGCGGCCGCCGTCGCGGCCACCGAACCGTTCTGAACCGCGGCTGCCAGCGCCGGCAGTTCCCGCTTCACGTCGGGATTGGACGCGAACTGCTCTCGCAGCGTGAGCTCGATCAGGTCCCACATCCAGCGCAGAGCCTGCGTGCGGCGGCGCGCCTCGAATTCGCCGCTGGCCTGCATCGATTCGCGAAAACGATCGATTTGCGTCCAGAAATCCGCGATGCCCTGGCGCGTCAGCGCGCTGGCCACCTGCACGCTGGGGTTCCATCCCGGCGTACGGTGCTGCAGCACCGGTAACACCGACTCGAATTGGGACTGCGCGAGCTGCGCCGCCTTCTGATCGAGGTCGGCCTTGTTGATCACGATCAGATCGGCCAGCTCGACGATTCCCTTCTTCATCGCCTGCAGGTCATCGCCCGCGTTGGGAAGCTGCAGCAGCACGAAGGCGTCCGTCATGCCGGCGACCGCCGTCTCCGACTGCCCCACGCCGACCGTCTCGACCACGATCACATCGAAGCCGCCGGCTTCGCAGACGAGAAGGGACTCGCGCGTTCGGGCGGCCACGCCGCCCAGGGTGCCTGCGGCCGGCGAAGGCCGGATGTATGCGCTGGCGCTGCGCGCGAGCAGTTCCATCCGTGTCTTGTCGCCCAGGATCGAGCCGCCCGTCAGCGCGGAGGAGGGGTCGACCGCCAGCACCGCCACCCGGTGGCCGAGCTCGATGGCGTGCAAGCCGAGCGCCTCCACGAACGTGGACTTGCCCACTCCCGGCGCACCCGAGATGCCGATCCGGATCGCGCGCCCGGCGTACGGCTGCAGCGCCTGCAGCAAAGCCTGTGCGCGGCGTTGATGATCGCCGCGGGTTGACTCGACCAGCGTGATCGCCTTGGCCAGCGCGCGCGGCTGCGCCGCGCGCACGCCCTCGAACAGTTCCCGATCGGTCGGGCCCAGCGCGACCGGTCCGGACGGATCGTCGGCTCGCTTCAAGTCGGATGGTGTCCCGGCACCAGTCCCAGGCGCGCCCGGATGGCCGCCAGCACGCCGCGCGCGGCCACGGGAACGGGGCTGCCGGGGCCGAAGATCCCCACGACGCCGGCGCTCTTCAGGAATTCGTAGTCCTGCGGCGGTATCACGCCTCCGACGAAAACCGCCACCTCCGGAGCCCCGAGCGCCGCCAGCGCTTCGATCAACTGCGGTACCAGCGTGCGATGGCCGGCTGCCAGGGTCGAAACGCCCACGGCGTGCACGTCGTTCTCGACCGCCTGGCGCGCGGCCTCGTCCGGTGTCTGGAACAGCGCCCCGATGTCGACGTCGAATCCGAGATCGGCCAGTGCGGTGGCCACGATCTTGGCGCCGCGGTCGTGCCCATCCTGCCCCAGCTTGGCGATCAGGATGCGCGGCCGCCGCCCTTCCACCTGGGCGAAGGCGTCGACTTCGGCCTTCAGGCTCTGCCAGTTCGAATCGCGTTCGAACTGCGCGCCGTATACGCCCGAGACGCGCTGCGAATCGGCGCGGTAACGTCCCCAGACCTTCTCCAGCGCCTCGGAGCACTCGCCGACCGAGGCGCGGGCGCGCACCGCGTCGAGCGTCAGCTCGAACAGGTTGCCCTGGCCGCCGCGAGCGGCCGCCTCGAGTGCCTGCAGCGCGCGTTGCACCGCGGCGCCATCGCGCCGCGCGCGCACTTCGTTCAGCCGGGCCACCTGCGACCGGCGCACCGCGCTGTTGTCGATGTCACGCACCTCGATCCGCTCTTCATCGGTCGAGCGATACTTGTTGACGCCGACGATCACGTCCTCGCCGCGATCGATGCGGGCCTGCTTGTCGGTGGCGCAGCGCTCTATCTGCAGCTTGGCCCATCCGGAGGCGACCGCGCGCGTCATGCCTCCCATGGTCTCGACCTGCTGGATGATCGACCACGCCTTGTCCGCCATCTGCTGCGTCAGGGACTCCATCAGGTACGAGCCCCCCCACGGATCGATCACCCGGCACAGGTACGACTCTTCCTGCAGGATCAGCTGTGTGTTGCGAGCGATGCGGGCCGACGAGTCGGTCGGCAGTGCGATCGCCTCGTCCAGCGCGTTCGTATGAAGGGACTGGGTGCCGCCGAACACCGCGGCCATCGCCTCGATGGTCGTTCGTACCACGTTGTTGTACGGGTCCTGCTCGGTCAGCGACCAGCCGGAGGTCTGGCAGTGCGTGCGCAGCATCAGCGACTTCGGGTTCTTTGCACCGAAGTCGCGCATGATCCGGCTCCACAGCAGGCGCGCTGAGCGCAGCTTGGGATCTCCAGATAGAAGTTCATCCCGATCCCGAAGAAGAACGACAGGCGCCCGGCGAACTGGTCGACGTCCAGCCCGCGCTGCAGCGCGGTACGCACATACTGCATGCCGTCGGCCAGCGTGAAGGCGAGTTCCAGCGTTTGCGTCGCGCCGGCCTCCTGCATGTGATAGCCGGAGATCGAGATCGAGTTGAAGCGCGGCATCCGGCGCGCCGTGTACTCCACGATGTCCGCCACGATCCGCATCGACGGCTCAGGCGGATAGATGTAGGTGTTGCGGACCATGAACTCCTTGAGGATGTCGTTCTGGATCGTGCCGGAGAGCTGGTCCTGCGCCACACCTTGTTCCTCGGCCGCCACCACGTAGCCCGCCAGCACCGGCAGCACCGCGCCGTTCATCGTCATCGACACCGAGACGCGGTCGAGCGGGATGCCGGCGAACAGGATCTTCATGTCCTCGACCGAATCGACCGCCACCCCGGCCTTGCCCACATCGCCGACCACGCGCGGGTGGTCGGAGTCGTATCCGCGGTGCGTGGCAAGGTCGAATGCCACCGAGATGCCTTGCCCGCCGCCTTCGAGCGTGCGCCGATAAAAGGCGTTGGACTCTTCCGCGGTCGAAAAGCCCGCGTACTGGCGAATGGTCCAGGGCTTGACCGCATACATCGTCGCCTGTGGTCCGCGCACGAAGGGCTCGAGGCCCGGCAGGGTATCGGCGCCGGGCAGGTTGGCCAGATCGGCTCGCGTGTAGAGCGGCTTGACCAGCAGTGCGTCCGGGGTATGCCAGTTGAGCGACTCGAGCGGCGCTCCGCGCAGCGATTCCAGGGCAGCCTCGGTCCAGGCGCCCAGGTCGGCCGTCCACTTGGAATCCGCCATGAACTGTCCCTGAAGCTCGCGCGGCTGACTCCATCTACGGAGTCGGTCCGCCGATATTAGCGGACTCGCGTGCCGGCAGCGGTATAGTGAACCATCCTCCCAAACGCGTCGCCGATGCGATGAGCAAGGCATTTGTCAAGGAAGGCGCCGAAGCCGACGAGGACGAGGACTTCGAAGCCCCGTCACTTCCGATCGGTTCCAAGAACTACATGACGTCCGGCGGCTATCGCCGGATGCGGACCGAGCTGCTGCAGCTGCTCGACGTCGAGCGACCGGAAGTCGTTCGCACCGTGTCGTGGGCTGCGTCCAACGGCGATCGCTCGGAAAACGGCGACTATATCTATGGCAAGAAACGGCTGCGCGAAATCGATCGGCGCATCCGATTCCTGACCCGGCGGCTCGATGCCGCCGAAGTGGTCGACGTCGGCGCGCGCGAAGCGACCGACCAGGTGTTCTTTGGCGCCACCGTCGTGTATGCGACCGGCAAAGGCGAACGGCAGCAGATCACGATCGTCGGCGTCGACGAGGTGGATCCTGCGCACCGCCGCGTCAGCTGGATCTCTCCCATTGCGCGGGCGCTCTTGAAGTCACGCGAGGGCGACTCGGTCCAGTTCATGACCCCCAGCGGGGTCGAAACGATCGAGGTGCTCGAGGTGCACTACGCGCCGGCGGACAACTGACGACGACGCACCGGCCGACAACGGACCAATTCCAGTCAGTCGCCGCCTTTCATCCGCTCATCGAAGAATCGGCGTATCGCGGTGAAGACGTGAATCTTCAGCTGCGGTGTCGAGAGCCCGTGCTTGGCGGCAGGATAGGTCATCAGATCGAACTGAACTCCGTGGTCCTGCAGCACCCGCATCAGGCGGGTCGAATTCGTGAAGAGTACGTTGTCGTCCGCCATCCCTTGCGCCAGGAACAGTCGTGAGTGCAATCCGTTCAATGCCGAAAACACATCCGAGTCGGCGTAGCCCCTGGGATTGTCTTCGGGGCGGCTGAGGTAGCGCTCGGTGTAGCAGGTGTCGTACAGGTGCCAGTCGGTCACCGGCGCAACCGCCGCTCCTGCCGCGAAAACATCCGACGCCTTGGCGAGCAGCATCACGGTCATGTAGCCGCCATAGCTCCACCCGAAAACGCCAATGCGCCTTGGATCGACCCACGGCTTCTGCTGCAGCCAGCGGACGCCGGCCAGCTGATCTCGTACCTCGACTTCGCCCAGCCTGCCGTAGATCGGATCCGAAAAAGCGCGGCCGCGGCGAGCCGAACCGCGGTTGTCGAGCCTGAACACAACATACCCGCGCTGCGCCATAACCTGGTCGATCATCGAGCTGCCCGAAGGCGCCCAGCGGCGCTCGACGTGCTGTACCCCGGGTCCTCCGTATACATCGAGAAACACCGGATAGTGGCGCGATGGATCGAAGTCGGGCGGTTTGATCAGCGCGTACTGCAAGCGCTGGCTATCTTCTGCCGGCAGCTGCCCGAACTCGGGCGCCACATGATGGTCGCGATAGGGCCAGTACGGATGCGTCGAATCCAGGGGATTGGCCTCGATCCAGGCCATGCGACGCCCGTCTGGTGCGTGGATGCTGACCCGCGGCGGAGTCGCCGGATCGGAGAAGGTGTCGACATACAGCGCGACCGTGCGCGCGTCCTTCGCAAACTGAGGGTCGTGCCACCCGTCTTCCTGGCTGATGCGCAGAGGTTGTTCGGCGTTGGCCCCGTCCAGGCGGACCGTATAGATCTGCTGGTCGGTTTCGGCCTCGCGATTGGAGGTGAAGTAGAGGCGTCCGGCGGGTTCGTCGAGCGCCAGCACCTGGTCGACATTCCAGGCGCCCTGGGTCAGCGGGTGGCGCAAGCGGCCATCCAGACCATAGAGGTACAGATGCCTGGTACCCGTGCGCTCGGAGGACCAGATCAGCGCCGGCTGGCTTCTCAGGAAGCGCAGGTCGTCCGACAGATTGACCCACGTCGCCGATGTTTCCGTGACCAGCACGGTCTGCTTCAGCGCGTCGACATCCACCAGCACGAGGTCGAGCCGCTTCTGGTCGCGTGTCAGGCGCTGGAATGCAAGCTGGCGGCCGCTCGGCGCCCAATCGACGCGCGCCAGGTAGATGTCCGGGTCCTTGCCCAGGTCGACCCAGCGAGGTTCACCACCGGTCGGCGCGACCAGGCCCAGTCTGACGGCGACATTCGGATCGCCCGCGGCCGGGTAACGCTGTTCCACCACATCGAGCCGATCCGGATAGAACTCGAGGCGGCGCGCAATCGGAACGGCGCTTTCGTCGAAGCGCTTGTAGGCGATCGCCGAATCGTCGGGAGCCCACCAGTAGCCGCTCGGCTGATCCATCTCCTCCTGGGCCACGAACTCGGCCTCGGCGTTGTGAATCGCTCCACCCCCATCGTGGGTCAGGCGGCGCTCCTGGCCGTTGGCGAGGTCGACCACCCACAGATCCTGGTCGCGCAGGAAGGACACGTACGCGCCACGCGGCGAGACCTTGGCGTCCAGGACGGGCCTGTCGTCGTGTGTCAGCTGGCGCAGCGAGGAGCCGGTGGCCGCGTCCAGATCGCACAGGTACAGCTTGCCGCCGAGTGTGAACAACACGCGATGGCCGTCAGGCGCCCAGTCGTAGTCGACAATCCCCCGATAGTCCGCGCTGCGCTCGCGTTCGCGCCGGGCACGCTCGGCCTCGGACAACTGCTCCGCAGGCACCAGCCGCCTCGAGTCGACTCGCATCTGCAACGAGCCGTCGCGGACGTCGTACGACCACAGGTCGAGCTGGTGCTGGTCCGCCTCACGCCCGCGCAGCAGCCCGACGCGCAGGCCGTCGGGCGATACCTTGACGGCACGCGGCGTCGGGCCGGACAGCTCGGGGTCCCCAAAGATCCGCTCGATCGTCAGTTCATTGGCCACGATGGGACACGCGTGCAGCATCAGCAGCAGACAGCACAGGCTGCGCATGGAAGACTCCCCAGCCCCGGCTCACCGGATCGTATCGCCGACCATAGCGAGGCTCGGGCACGCATGTTGCGTTAACCGCGCGGCGTTTGCAAACGCGGCCTGACACCTGCTTCCCGCACCTTGTCGCGCGGCCCCGCTTCGTGTCTGATTCGCAAGAGGAGGTGCCGCATGCGTATGGCATCGTGGAGGGGGAGAAGGGTTGCATCGTTGCCGCTGCTCGCGGGGTTGGTCGTCCTGAGCGCCCACGGCGCCGGTGATGCGGTCCCCGCGGCTGCGGCCGGGGCGGCGCTGCCAACGCAATCGCCCGACGGCATTGCGCTGGCGTCGCCGCACGCCGCCGGCGTGCGCGAGTCGAGCGCCCCGAACGCCTGGGGCGGCGCGCGCACCGGCCGCGAGCCAACCCTGTCGGACCGGGTCGTGAGCTACGACATTGCGGCCACACTCGACCCGATTGCCCACACGGTCGAGGGCCGTGAAACGCTGGCCTGGCGCAATCGCAGCGACCGTGCTGTGCGCGCCGTCTACCTGCACCTGTACCTGAACGCGTTCGAGGGCCTGAACTCGACGTTCTTTTCGGAACACCGCAACCTCGGTTTCGGCTTTCGCT
The DNA here is from genome assembly GCA_036270555.1 of Burkholderiaceae bacterium. Classification (GTDB taxonomy): domain Bacteria; phylum Pseudomonadota; class Gammaproteobacteria; order Burkholderiales; family Burkholderiaceae_F; genus VBCK01. The sequence continues at coordinate 4,643 of DATBCI010000187.1, read as the reverse complement.
CGGAAGTGCCGGTCCACGATGGCGAATGGGGGCACGTCGAGCTTGCCTCGGTGCGCCAGGGCGGCGCTGCCGTACCGTGGATGTTCGTGCATCCCGACCACGGGCCCGAGACGGACCACACGGTGGTTCGCCTGGACCTGCCGAGCCCGGTTGCCCCGGGCGCCGCCACGAAACTCGACATCGCCTTCCATGATCAGCTGCCACGGGTCATTGCCCGCACCGGTTACTTCGGCACCTTCCACCTGGTCGGCCAGTGGTTTCCGAAGATCGGGGTACTCGAGTTGCCGGGCGAACGCGGTGCACGCGAGGTGCAGTGGAACGTGCACGAGTTTCACCTGCACAGCGAGTTCTATGCCGACTACGGCAACTTTGACGTCAAGCTCACGGTACCGACCGGCTATGTGGTGGGTGCGACCGGAGAGCAGCAGGGCAACCCGGTCGTGGCCGCGAAGACGACGACCACCGAGTTCGTGCAGGGCGACGTGCACGACTTTGCCTGGACCGCCGACAACCGCACCGCCAAGCCACTCGAGGGCCAGTACACGGGCGAGGGCAGTCCGGTGGTTCAGGTCCGGGTGCTGTACCCACCGGAGTATTCGGCGTGCGCGCTGCCGACCCTGAAGGCGACCGTCGATTCGCTGGCGTACTTCTCGAAGACGCTTGGACCGTACCCCTATCGAACCGTCACGGTGGTGATTCCGCCGTTCAATGCTTCGGAGGCGGGTGGCATGGAGTACCCGACCTTCTTCACCGCCGAGGGCTACCGGCACCCGGACCCGCAGACTTTCGAAGGAACTGCGCTCGATTTCGTCACGATCCACGAGTTCGGACACGGGTACTTCTACGGGATCCTCGGTTCCAACGAGTTCGAAGAGCCGATGCTCGATGAAGGATTGAATCAATATTGGGACATGCGGATGATGCGGGGGCGCAATCAGCCGATCTACCTCGGGAACCGGCTCACCAAGTGGCTCGGCGTGACGCCCGTCATTGCGGCATTCGAGGAGGAGCGCCTCGAAGCGCTGCGCAGCGATCCCCCTGATCCGCTGGGCGCCAACTCGTGGGATCGGCTCAATAGCGACGGTTACGGATCGGTGTACTTTCGCACGGCCACCACGATGCATGATCTGGAGGAGGCCGTCGGCCACGACCTGATGGAACATGCGTTCCAGGAGTACTACCGGCGCTGGAAGTTCCGTCATCCGAGCGTGGCCGACCTGCGCGAGGCCCTGGCCGATGCGACCGGCCAGCGTGCGCTGATCGACCGCGTTTTCGAAGAGCAGGTCTACGCGACGGACAAGGTCGACGACGCGATCGAGGCGTTCACCAGCGTGGAGGAATTGCCTCAACGCGGCACCCAGAGCGTGAACGGCCAATGGGCGGAACTGAAGGAAGAGGAGGTCGACCGGCAGATCAAGGACACGCGCAAGGCCTGGAAAAAGGCGCACCCGGCTGCCAAGGAAGGCAGCGGACCTTTCCCGTTCCGCACGACGCTGACGCTGCGCCACCGCGGACTGGCCACGCGCCAGACGGTCGTCGTGAAATTTGCCGACGGCAGCAGCCAGGCGGTGGTGTGGGACAGTGCTACGCGCTGGCAGCGCTTTGCATGGGTCAAGCCGATTCAGGCCGTTTCCGCCGAGATCGACCCCGACGGACATGACAACCTCGACAGCAACGTTCTGGACGATAGCCGAACGATCGAGACGCACTTCAGCGCATGGCGCCGCTGGGCGGGCAATTTTGCCGGTCTGATCCAATCCGTCCTCTCGCTCGCGAGCACCCTATGAGTCAACGGTTTCCGATCCTTCGCCAGGCAATGCGCTCGGCGCTTCAATGGCGTCTGCTGCTGCTGTGGATCCTGGTGGGCGCGATCCCGACCGCGCTGCTGGCGCTGCCGTTGTCGACGTTCATCGCAACGCAGCTGAGCAGCTCGGTGCACGCCGCCGAGTGGGCCAGTGCCGTGAATCTGGTGATGTTGGTGGACCTGATGGAGCAGTGGCACACCGGGGCGAGCGCCTTGGCGGGAACTGGCATCGCGGCCGTGATCGCACTGCTGGCCAGCATCCCATTCCTGAACGCAATGTTCGTCGGCGCCTCGCGCTCCGATCAGCCGTTGCGCCTCGGGCCCTTGCTGCACGCCGGTCTGACGGACTATGGCCCGATGCTGCGTCTGATGCTCGTGTCCTTGATCCCGCTGGGAATCGCGCTGGGGCTGGGCGCCTTGGCGATGAAAGGGGTCCACAAGTACGTCGAACATGCGATCCTGGAATCGGACGCTCGAGCGGTAAGGCGGGCCGGTCAAGCGCTCGCCGCGCTGCTGTTCATCTATGCGCACGCCGGCGTGACAGCCGGCCGCGCATGGCTGGCATTCGACCCCGGCCGGCGCTCGGCGTTCAGGGCATGGTGGTGCGGCGCCAAACTCGTATTCTTTCACCCGTTGCGCTGTGTCGGGCTGTACCTGACGATCACGTTGCTGGCGGCTCTCGGGTTGGTGTTGCTGTCCCTGCTGCGGGTGGAATTGCCGACCGGCAGTGTGTGGGCCTTCCTCGTCGGGTTCGCGGTGGTGCAGGCGATCGTGGCCGTCACCGCCTGGATGCATTACGCGCGCCTGTTCGCGCTGCTGGGATTGACTCGCGCTCAGGCGGGCTGAGGCCGCAACATCACTTGGAACATCAGGAGGTCGCTATGGGCATCTCAAGGTTCGTCGTGCCAGGCTTGCTTGCGCTTTGTCTTGCACCGCTGGCCAGCGTCGCCAGCGCGCAGACCGACCCAAAAGGGTTCGTCCGGTTGACACCGGAACAGGCCGACTGGAAGGACGTTCCCAACGGCCACGGAGTGCAGACCGCCGTCATCTCGGGCGACCCCGGCCAAGCGGGCCTTTACGTGATTCGCGTCAGATTTCCACCCGGCGTCATGAGCGCGCCTCACTTTCATCCCGAGGACCGGCATGCAGTGGTGTTGAAGGGTACCTGGTACACGGGCACCGACGATACGTGGGATCCGGATCGGACCGTCGGCCTGAAGCCGGGCAGCTATATGAAGCATCCCGCGGGAGCGATCCACTACGACGGAGCCAAGGACGAGGAGGTGATTGTCCAGATCGCCGGTTACGGTCCCTCAGGTACGACCGAGCTCTTCCCCGCCGAGGGGCGCTTCGGCAAGCCCCACAAACTGAAATAGCTTCGCGAGCACCGCGCGGCTCGCTTCGCCCGTCAATGGGTCTGCCCGCGCACCTCTCCTGGCGGGTACTGGACGGTGTGCACATTCACGTAGGCCGAGCCTCGGTGAATTGCCTTCAGGATTTCGGCGAATCGATTCCACCGCTGGTTGCGGGCCCGCCGAGGTGAATATGCGATTGGGTCACCCCCGATCAACCTCTCGGTCGATCAGCGAACAGCAACACGCCGGACGTGGGCATGCCGCTGGACGCTGAAATATTCGATATCGGGAAAGTCCGACTCGCGGGTGGACCGCGAACGCTGCGGCCGCGAGTTACGACTCGTCGGGCGCCTGAGCGCGCCCGGATTTCACGCGTGTGACGCGTTGAACCTGCTTGATGTGGCGGATCGAGCGCACGACGCGGGCCAGGTGCCGTCGATCCTGAACCTGCACCTTGAACTGGATCGCGGTCGCGTTGGCCCCCTCGTCCACGATATGCACGTTCAGGATATTGGATTCGGCTTCGGCGATCGCCGCCGCCGCGCGGCCCAGCACGCCACGCTCGTTGATGACGCGAACCTCCAGGTTCACGTCATACATGCCGGTAAGCTCGTCGGCCCACTGCAGATCGATCCAGCGCTCGGGATCGGCGCGTCGCGCCCTCTGCGCGTGGCGGCATTCGAGCTGGTGTACCACCAGGCCGAGGTCGCGCCGCATGTGGCCGACGATCGCATCGCCGGGAATCGGGTTGCAGCAGTTGGCGATCTGCAGCGCCATGCCCTCGGTGCCGCTCACCACCACGGGACTGCCGGTTCCGATCGTGGCCGGGCGCGGCGCCTCACCTTCGGCCGGTGGCTCCCGTGCCGCCAGCAGCGCCATCTGACGAGCCACCACCGCCGCCAGGCGCCGCCCCAAGCCGATGTCGGCCAGCAGCTCGTCGCGATCGCGCACGTGCGCTTCGCGCGCCAACGCATCCCAGCGCTCGGCGGTCACGTCTTCCGATGCCAGGGAAAGCTGCGTGGCTGCCTGCGCGAACAGCCGGGCGCCCAGCTCGACCGATTCCTGGCGCTTGGTGGTGCGCAGGAAATGGCGCACCTCGGCGCGCGCCTTGCCGGTGCGCACGAACCCGAGCCAGACCGGATTGGGACGCGCCACCGGGCCGGTGACGATCTCCACCACGTCGCCATTGCGCAGCTCGGTGCGCAGTGGCTGGATTTCCCCGTTCACCCGCGCCGCGACGGTCTTGTTGCCGACGTCCGTATGGATCGCGTAGGCGAAGTCCACCGGGGTCGCGCGACGCGGCAGCGAAACGATCTTGCCCTTCGGCGTGAACACGTACACCTTTTCCGGAAACAGATCGACCTTGATGTTTTCGAGGAACTCGGTCGAATCGCCGGTCTGCGTCTGGATCTCGATCAGCGACTGCAGCCACTGGTGCGTGCGGGATTGCAGCTCCGACAGGCTGGCGTCGTCCTCCTTGTACA
>DATBCI010000186.1:0-10563 GCA_036270555.1 Burkholderiaceae bacterium | reverse complement strand
ATGTAGAAGCCACGGATCATTTGGACGCGCTTTCGCGCCTGCTCGTAGGTCACTTGCTCGTCCAAGCCAGTCTTCATTCGTCGATCATCACTTCGAAGCCACCGTAGATCAGGCGCTTGCCGTCGAATGGCATCGGGCTGCGATCCGGTTGCATGCGCGGATCACTCATCGCTTTCTTCCAGCCTTCGTCCCGTCGTGCGCGCGACGGCCACAGGATCCAGGAGAAAACGACGGTCTCTTCCGGCTGGCACTTTACGGCCATCGGGAACGACGTTACCTTGCCTTCTGGCACATCGTCGCCCCAACAGTCGACCACCTTTAACGCGCCGAACTCCTTGAAGATCGCGGCCGTGGTCTCGGCGTGCTTTCTGTAAAGGTCGCGGTTGGCAGTCGGCACGGCCGCGACAAATCCGTCAACGTAGCTCATGGCATCACCTCCTCGAAATGTTCGGACTCGAATGGGTGGGACTTTGTCCCGTCAGGCTTGGCGTTCACTCCTTAGTCGAATAGCGAGACACCCGATCGACATCGTCGCAGGAGTATTTTGCCCACTCGGCGCGCCCTGTGACGAAGGGGGCCCGCCGTTAATTCTGGGGTTCGCCGAGCTAGCGCCGACCGCCCAGCAGCCGAAGCAGCGCGAGAAAAAGGTTCAAGACATCCAGGTACAGCGACAGCGTCGCCATGATGTAGTTGGTCTCACCGCCGAGGATGAGTCGGGACGTGTCGAACAGGATGTAGCCGGAGAACACGATCGCGGACAGCGACGCCACCATCAACTGGTACGCCGAAGACGGGATGAAAAACCCGATCAGGCTGGCCACGACGACGACAACCAGCCCCGTCATCAGCATGCCCGCCCATGCGCTGAAGTCCTTTCGCGTGATGTGCACGTAGGCGGATAAGCCCACGAACGCGGCGGCGGTCAGAAACGTCGCCTCCGTGACGATTTCGTTACCGCCCGGGCCCTTCAGGTAATGCGACAGCGTGGGGCCAAGAGCCACCCCCTCGAGCGCCGCAAAGCCGAACAGCGCTACCAGCCCCATCGCCGAATTGCGCAGCCTTCCGATGACGAACAGCAGGACGAAACTGCCGATCAGAGCGCCGATGTAGGTCGGGAGACCAAGGTTCACATCCATCGTTGCCCACGACACGAGCGCCGTGAACAGAAGGGTCGTCGAGAGCAGGGAATACGTGTTACGAACAACGCGTGACGCGCCGACTCGAGTGATCCCGGCATTAACGAGGATGGACACGGCTTCTCCTTCTGGTAATCATGCTGCCGACACGCTAGCACGAAGCCGAGACGGGGCGAGGCCGCCGGCACGGAAAACTACCCGCGAGAGCGGCGCGTAACCGGGGTTAGGATGAGTCCTGGCGACCGCCGCGGAAGATTGGACCCGTCGTGAAAAGACTGCCGCGTACGCTCGGCTTGATGGCGGGATTGTTCTTTTTCGGTGCCGGCGGTGCGCTGCTGGCCGATCAGGGGGATCGCCACGACAGCAAGCCCGACCCGACGCGCTACGACGCGCCCTCTCCGCCCAGGGCCGGGGAGGTAGCGTACCAGGATGTCGAACGCATCCTGGCGACGCGGTGCGTGGTGTGCCACGGTTGCTACGACGCGCCGTGCCAGTTGAAGCTGACCGCGTGGGAGGGGATCGCGCGCGGGGCGAGCAACGAAAAGGTCTACAACGGCACGCGCCTGTTTCCCGCGGCGCCGACCCGCCTGTTCGAGGACGCCTTGACGGCTTCCGCCTGGCGGGAACGCGGATTTCATCCAGTCCTGTGCGAGCGCCCGGGCCAGGACAACATCGACGGCAGCGTGCTTGCGCAGATGCTGTTGCTGAAGCAGCAACACCCGACGCCCGAAGGCAAACGGTTGCCAGACACGTTCGACGTATCCATCAATCGGGCCCAGCAGTGCACCACCATCGAGAATTTTCCGGAATTCTCCCGGCGCTTTCCGTTGTGGGGCATGCCCTTCGGCCTGCCTGAGCTGGCTGCGCAGGATCGAGACCTGTTGCTGCGGTGGATCCGCCAGGGCGCGCCGCGGGCGCCGGATGCGCCTCCGAAGCCGGAGCTTGATCAGCAGCTCTCCCAATGGGAGAGCTGGCTCAACCTCGATACGCCCAAAAGGCGACTGGTTGCGCGCTACCTCTACGAACACCTGTTCCTGGCCCACCTGTATTTCGGCGACGATCTGCACTACTTCCGGCTGATACGTTCTCGCACCGCGCCCGGGCACCCGGTCGACCTGGTCGCCACGCGGCGGCCTTTCGACGATCCCGGCGTGGCGCGTGCGTTTTACCGCTTCGTGCCGTTGGGCGAATCGGTGGTGAGCAAGACGCACATGCCCTACCGGCTCGACCAGGCGCGCCTGAATCTGTGGCAACGCTGGTTCGCCGACGCACCGTTCGAGGTGAAGACTCTTCCCGACTATCAAGCGGAAAATTCGGCCAATCCGTTCGTCACGTTTTCCGCCATCCCGGTGCAGTCGCGCTATCGCTTCCTGCTCGACGAGGCGCAGTTCACCGTCATGGGCTTCATCAAAGGACCGGTCTGCCGCGGTCAGCAGGCGCTGGATGTCATCGACGACTATTTCTGGGTGTTTTTCACGGATCCGTCGGCCATCGACGAGCGTGACCAGGAGCAGTTCCTGGCCGCCAACAGCCAGAACCTGCGGCTGCCCGCCGAGCTGGAAAGCGACGCTCCTATCCTGAGCCACTGGAAAATCTACGCCAAGGGGCAGAAGCGCTACCTGGAGGCCAGGGCGGCGTTCTTCGATCAAGGCCACGTGAAACGGGTGCTGCCGAAGGGAACACAGCTGATCTGGGACGGCAGGGACGAGGACGGTCACGACAACCCCAATGCCGCGCTCACGGTGTTCCGCCATTACGACAGCGCGAGCGTCGAGAAGGGCTTGATCGGCGATGAGCCGCAGACCACCTGGATCATCAGCTATCCGCTGCTGGAGCGCCTGCACTACCTGCTGATCGCTGGCTACGACGTCTACGGCAATCTCGGCCACCAGCTCAAAAGTCGCCTGTACATGGATTTTCTGCGCATCGAGGGCGAACAGAATTTCCTTTCCCTGCTGCCCGAAGGCGCGCACCTTGCCATCGAGCGGCGCTGGTACCGCGACGCGCCCCGATCGACCCTCGAGTACGTCGCCGCCAGCCATCTGTTACTGGGCGATCGATCCGTGGTCGAACTCGGCGGCTTGGCGCCGGAACGCGCTTACCAGCAGCTCCTGGCCAGGATGCGCCAGCGCGTCGACAGGGTCCTTGCGCACCAGTTCGATCTGCAGAATCTTCCGTCCTCGGCGCCGCGGGATGCGCTGAAGAAGCTCGCTGACATTCGTGGCATCAGCCTGCAGTGGCTGCCGCAAGTCGTACTGATCAAGCTCACCGTGCAGCGAGGGGATCCGATCTGGCTGACGCTGCTGAATAACAGCGCTCACAAGAACGTGGCCGAGATCTTCTTCGAGGATCGCCGCCGGCTACCCGAGGAAGATACGATTACGCTGGTGAGCGGAGTCCTGGGCGCCTATCCAAACGCCTTCTGGACCGTCGACGAAGCGCAACTGCCCGAGTTGACGCGGCGCGTGGCCACGCTCGCCGGCGAGGCCGATTACAGCGCGTTGATGGATCGATTCGGCATGCGGCGCACCAACCCCCGTTTCTGGGCATTGAGCGATCAGGTCCACCTCGCGATGAGGGATCGGAACCGGGTGAGCTTCGGCATGCTGGACTACAACCGCCTCGAGAATCGCTGACGATCAGCCGCTGGACCAAATTGCGCGACCAGCAACGCGAGCGCCAGACTTGCGGGCAACCAGGCCATATCAGTCGGCACCGGTCGGTGGCGCGCCAGGCTCGGATCGCGGATGGCGGAAAGGAGTGAATCCAGGGTCGAAAGCCTTCGATACCCGATACCCACCTCGCGAGAAAGTGCTCGAAGGTGCGATTCGTGAAGACTCGATAGGTGTTCATGGGTCTCGGCGGGAATCCCGCTCGGACCGACCCGAGTGCCCTGAATCACATCGTCGGCGTGCCAGAATCCGCTCGGGCGACCGTCATCGTCCGTTTTCGGAATCGGCTTGGGAAGGTCATCGCCAACTCCAAGCACCCACCCTTTAATTGCTCCCGGCCGGATATCGTCGAATACTGGCGGGTCCTCGGATTCCAGCGGCGGAGCCTCGTGTCCGTCGGTCAGAAATATCACATCAGCTTGCGAACCTTCCTCTTTTGCGGCGCGCAACGCCCAAAAGAGTCCCTTGGCGATCTCGCTGGCATTGCCCCAGCGCATGCGGCCGTCGATCCGGTCGAGAGAAGCAAGAAGATCCGCGTAGTGCGAGCAAACCTCGACCGGCGTCAGAAGCAGCAGCGTGCGGTATTCCGCGAAGGCGGCCCAGCCGATGCGGGATCCACACGGCAGCCCCATCAACGCGCGGCCGGCGGCGCGCTTGGCGAATTGCAGCCGGCTGGCCGGCGCGGAGTCCAGTTCGTAGTCTTCGACATTCATGCTCTGCGTGATGTCGAAAACGACAATCGTGTTCCAGCTGGCTCGCGCGATCGGAAGCTCGGGCAGCGCACGTGCCACCCCGAGCAGGAGAAAGGCGCCGATGATCGCCCAAGACCGCTTCGGAAATGCTGCGAGGGCGTTAACGTGGAATCTCACGGAAGGTCTCGCCGCACGCCCTGCAACGTTGAGATAGCGCGCTCGCGAGGCCCGCTTTGCCGTCCCGTGTCCACGGAGGACTCGTCGATCTCTGGCGCAAGCCACAGGGCCCTTTCCAGGTTGTAACGTGCATCCCAATCGTCCGGATCGGCCCGTAGCAACGTGCGGTACCCCTGCTTGGCCAGCTCGATCAGGGGCAGCGAGCGCACGGCCTCGTCGGGGCCGTTTTTCAGCGCCTCTCTCAGATGCAGGTTGGCGAGGTTGTATTGCGCCGCCGATCGGATGTCCGGACGATCCGAGCTCGTCAGGGCCTTGTAGGCCTGGGCTGCTGGCTCGTAGCGCCCGGCGGCGGAAAGCGCCGCGGCGCGGGCAAACTCGGCCTCGGGTTCGGAGCGCACGAGGGCATCGGGGTTCGCTTGTGCGGCGAGCCGGCTGGCCTGGTCAACTCGGCGCAGCAGCCCTGCATTGACGGACAGCAGCGCTGCCGCCGCCGTGGCGGCAGCGGCAAAGGCGAGATGGACGTTGCGCCGATTCATGACCAGGCTTTCAAAAGCGCTGCGGACATCGCCAGCAGCGCCGCGCAGCAAGCTGCCGACAGGTCCAGCAGCGGTTTCGCGAAGTTGCGTCGGGGAATCGGCTCGTAGTATTCCAAGGGCAGGTTCTGCTGAGCTCCGACGTCGGCAATGGCTCTTGCCAGGTCTTCAGGAACCTCGGACTGGTATGCCCGGTAGGGGGTTTTCAGAGCCTGGAAGAAACGGTTCAGAGCCACCTCCGGTACCGCCTCGCTGCCGGGCTCCGACGAGTCGAGCGCATGGCCATTGAAGGAACGTAAGTAAAGAAAGTACAGCCCGATGCGATTGCGCTGTAAGCCCGCCACGATGCGCCGTCGGGTCTGCTGGTCGAGCTGAGCTCCGCCATCTGACACCAGCAAGATGATTCGGCTGCCGGTGTACGGTCGCCCCTGGAACTGGTCGATCGCCGCAATCAGCGCCCTTCCCATGTCCGTATCGGCCAGGCCTCGCCCTACTCCGCCCGCCGCGATCGCGGCCTGCACCACCTCCTGATGCTGCGTAAAGGGAATGACGCTGAGAGGATTGCTGCTGAAGAACATCAACGAAAACCGGTCTTCAGTCCTGCGCGCAACGAATTTCGACAGAAGATCCCTGGCGACCTGGGATTTGACCGGGCCATGGTCCCAAACTTGATAGCGAAGCTGCATCGGATCGATCAGTCGCCAGTTGTCCGGCAGCATCCGGTCATCCATGCTTCGGCTGCGATCCATCAGGATCAGGACCTCGGCCCCACGTCCAGTGCGCAGCACGTTCGTTTGCGGCCGGCTAAGGCCAGCCAGCGCAAGCACGATGCCCGCCATCGCCAAAACCGCGATGGCGGTCCAAGCCCAACGGACGATTCGGCCTATCGGATCGGGCGGCAGCCAAGGCAGGTATGAGAAAGCGAGCGCATGGCGGCCGCTGCGAAGCAACGGCAGCAGCGCCAGAGGTAAAAGCGTCAAAGCCCAGGGATGAATGAATTCGATCCCCACTATCAGCTCCGGTGGCGTTTTTCGAGTTGCCGCAACTGCGCGCAAAGCGCGAGCGGAGAGAACGTCGCCTCGGCCGCCTCGTCACCGAAGAAGCGAGCGCTGGACTGTGCGTAGAAGCGTTCGATGTCGATACGCAAGGGTGCGAGGTACGGCGCCCGTGCGAACAGAGCCGGAAGAGTCGCGGTTTGAGTGACGATGCGACCGCAAACACGATCGAATGCACGGTGCAGGAGCGGCCACGCATCAGGCGAGCCCTCGTCCAGGCCCCGCAGGTCGCGTAATGCGCCGGCAAACGGCAGGTTTTCGGCATCCCGGTGGTTGCGCCACAGCCACCAGGCGGCCCAACTGGCAAGCACGATCAGCAAGGCAAGCGCACTGACGCGAATCGACCGCAGAATCGGTTCGCGTGGCATCAGCGGAGCTGCCCGATCCGATCGTAGTGGCGTGAGATCACCATCCCCGAACGCGATCCGAGGGGTCAGTGGGGCGATGCTCACCGGCCAGGCCGCGACCGTGAGGACGCCAGGAGGCGAATCGACCTTCATTGGCCAGGCGGGAAGAGCGACCTGCATGAGCGTTTGGGGCGAATTGATCAGCTGATACTGCACTGCCAGCCAATGACGCCCCTGCGCATCCGCTTCGATCCAGGTCGCGTGCCGATCAAACCAAACGCCAAGCGGTTCGCGTGCAGGCAGGCCGATCGGCAAAACGTCTCGACCTTGCGCTTGAAGCAGGACGCGCTGCACCAGCAGATCGCCCACCGTGTACCCGAACGCTCGAGGCTGTCGAACCACCGCGTCCTCCTGACCGTCATCGCCCCCGGCCGAAGCCCGGGGAGCGATGGCTGAGATTGCACTGAAAAGCGCTGAAGCCAGTAATGTTAGAAAGGTGCGGCGCGAAGATCGATGGAAAAAATTGCGCCGCATCAGGCGGTCTCCTCAATGAAGTAGCGTGACATCGCCTCGTGATCGAACGCTCCCGACAAGTAGAAAGGCCGGCACCGATGTTTCGCAAAGACCTCCTCGAGCTCACGGCGGCGGTTTGCGACGCGCTCGGCCCACTTAGCCCGCAAACTTGGACGCAGCCAGATCATTCTTGTGGCACCGCTCTCGGCGTCACGCACAAGGACAGGTCCATCGGCCGCCGGCGGGCGCAGCTCGGCGGAGTCCCAAACCACAACCGGTACGACGCAGGATGACGCAAGCAGTTCGAGCGCCTCATCCAAAGGCTGCAATGGCCAGTGAAAGTCGGAAACCACGAAGACCAGCTCCGGCCGCCCGGTCAGGTGAAGCGCGGCCTGGACGAGCCCGCTGCCTGATCCGGCAACTCCATTGGCCGCACGCAGCAGCTCGGCCATTGCGTTTCCCGCTCCACGGCCCAAGCGGCACGGAACGAAAAGGTCGGTTCGTTCTACTGCATCAAAAGCCAGCATTCCGACAGCATCACCTGCGCGAAATGCGCTGTTGCCCATCGACTCCACAAAGTCCGAAGCGGCAAGCCGCTTGTTGCGATGCGCCCCGAAATCCATCGAGGCCGAGACGTCGACGATCGCATGTACTGCCAGAGCGGAGCGCTGGCGATTCGCTCGCACCAACCATTCTTCTCGCACGTTTCGAAGGCTTGCGCGCAAATCGAGGCGCCTCGGATCCGGCGCTTCGAACAAGCTCATGTGCGTGACGAAGTCCTGGCCAGCACCGCGTCGAACGCTGGCATGCGAACCTGGGCGCCAGCCACCGATCCGACGAGGCAACCGATACTGGAATTCGGCCGACATGCTCATTGCAGGCGAGGGGTCGGAACTTTCTCCTGGATTTGAGCGACGAGCGCGTCGGCGATCAGCGCCCGCCGCATCTCATAGACCGGAGTAAAGAAGATCCGGTGCCCGAGGGTTGCCGGCAGGACCGCCGTGATGTCGTCGGGGACCATGTAATCGCGGCCCGCGAGCCACGCAACGACGCGGGCAGCGCGGGCAAGTGCCATCATTCCGCGCGGACTGGCGCCCGCCAGGATCAACTTGTTCATGTCGACCCCGTCCAGCCGGATACCGAAGCGTGTCGGTTGCTGGCTGGCGTCCCACAAGTCGATCACATAGCGCTCCAGGGCGTCAGTGGATCGCACCGAACGCTAAACTGCGGCGCCGATCTGGTTGAGGTCCTGCCAGGCAAGTGCCCCCGGCGCTACATGGGCGAGCAATTCGTCCACATCGTGGAATTTCGGATCGAAGACCAGCGATCGTCGGACGGCTTCATCCGACGGCGTTGGCATGCTCAGCTCAAACATGAAACGGTCTCGCGCCGCCGACGCCAGTTCGAACGTCTCCTCCTTTTCGACCTTGTTGCGATCCGCAAACACGGTCATGTGAGGGAAGCTGAATTCCTGATTGAAGGCCGAAACGGTCCTTTCGGCCATCGCTCTTAGCAGAAGCGACTGAACCTGAGGGCGCGCCCGATTGATTTCATTGAAAAAGAACGTCACCAGCCGCTCCTTGTGTCGCAGCAGCGGCCCCGGGTCGATGCGAGGCTTGCCCTGTGCGTCGACATAGGTGTGATAGATAAGATCACCGGGCAGCAGATCGACCGTTCCCTCGACCCGCTCGAAATCGCCTCCAATGGCGCGGGAAAAGGCACGAAGAATGGTGGTCTTGCCGACTCCGACATCGCCTTCCAGCAGTACGTGGCCGCGTGCGAAGAGCGCGATGTTGATCATGCGTACCGTGTCAGGCTGTCCGACGATCGCTTTGCGGACCTCCTCCTCGATGCGTAGAGCGCCAATTCGCCAATCCTGCAATTGCTGATCCGATGTCATGTTTCGACAGACCTCAAATGGAGGGTCGGCACCCTGGCCATGGATTATCGAACCACGGGCTATTGGATGGGACGCAGCAATACGAAGTCGGGCAAATTGCCCGGCGGGCGGGGCTACATCAGCAGCGCATCGGTCGGCGCAGGATGTCGAGGCGGCTGCCGATCACTTTGCAGACATGCCGGGCGAGTTGGAGCGGGCCATCCCGCCCTGCCATGTCGGCGGCGACCGCGTCGGCCTTGCCGCCGGCCTGGCAGATCTCCGCGACGACCGCGTTCGCTTCAGCTGCGCCGCGGCCGTAGTGAACCGGCACGCGGTCTATGCCGGGAACTTCCTGCCGGGGGCCGGTCGGGTTTCGAAGAGGCACCCGTCTCGACCTTGGAGGCAGTTTAGTTCTGCTCGCCCGGTGGAGTTGTCGTCTCTTCAAACGGCCATACGCCGCGCCTGAACCTCAGCGACAGGAAGCCGTTGTCCTGGCAGGTGGTCTGCAGGCTTCGGGTCGCTGCATCCAGGTGGACTTGAGAGTTGCACCAATCCGGACCGCCGGCCACCCATTGAGCGCCATGGTTGGACCCGGGGCTCCGGGTCGTCGTGCCGGCCGGGTTGTAGTAGGCGATCTCCTTCGGATGCCCCGGATGGCGAATATCGAACACCCGAATTCCCGAATTGAAGTAACCGCACGCGAGCGTGGTCGCATTGTGCCGGTTGTCAACGCTGCAGTAGTGGCTGCCGTACGTAAAGCTGGCGAGCCCGACCAGATCGGGTAGAACCATGCTGCAGTTGGCTGGGTCGTGCACCTGCAGAGCGAGCTGCGACACCTCCGTGGGGTTCGCCTCGTCGCTGATATCGATGATGCGCGCCATGTTGAACGGCGTTAAGCCCGCGCTGCAGGCTTCCTGCCAGCCCGCCAAGCCGTTCAGGCCGCCAGAACCCGATTCATCGACGGCGATCAGATACGGCTGGCCGCTGATCGTGACCGGGATCGTGTGTTGTGCATGGCCACCATCCTTCCACACGAGCTTGCCGATCGCCTTGAATTGCGGATTGGGCATCCGAGCCTGAATCTGGCTCGTATCCAGGACCAGGATGCCGTTCGACGCTGGCAGATTCACGAAGTTTGCCGTCACGCCGGGATCGGTATCGAGCGAAACGTAGGCACGATTGCCGTCGTCACTGACCGACAGACCGTGGGCCAGCACTCCGGGGTCCAGCGTGTACACCGTCATCAACTGCGGGTGCGTTGAGTCGGCGACGTCGATGGCCGTGTATTTGGTCGGCGTGCCGCGATCACCAACCGGAGGTCTGGGTGCGCGCCGGAGAGCAGCCCGAACGCGCTCACGAGGTGCGGAAGGTTCTTGCGCGGCTCGAGCGTCGCGATCGCGAGCACGAACGGATGGCCCGCGAGCGCGTCGGCGAGCTCGGGCGGCATCCGTGCGTCGTCGCCGAGCCGGGTCACGCCGAGCGGGATCACGAGCAGTCGCCCGGAGCTGCGCAGTCCCGGTCCGAACAGTTCCTCGATCTCGTTCGCGACGAACTCCGAA
>DATBCI010000185.1:0-8984 GCA_036270555.1 Burkholderiaceae bacterium | reverse complement strand
CTGCGGCAAGTCCGACACCCAGGTGATCGATTCGCGTGCCTCGGACGAGGGCGCCTCGATCCGCCGGCGGCGGCGTTGCCTGGGCTGCGACAAGCGGTTCACGACGTACGAACGGGTCGAGCTGGCGCTGCCCTCGATCGTCAAGCGCGGAGGCAGCCGGGCCGAGTATGACCGCGACAAGCTGCGGGCCTCGATGCTTCTCGCGCTGCGCAAGCGGCCGGTACCGCGCGAGGCGGTCGACGACGCGATCGGGCGCATCGAGGACAAGCTACTGTCGGCGGCGCAGCGCGAAGTCAAGAGCGAGAAGCTGGGCGAGCTGGTGATGCGCGAGCTCAAGCGCCTGGACAAGGTGGCCTACATACGATTCGCCTCGGTCTATCGCAGCTTCGAAGACGTCGACGAGTTTGCCGAGGTCGTCAAGGAAGTCAGGCCCCCCCGCCGCCGCCGCGCCTGAGCAGCCCCTTGCTCTTGAATTTTCGAACGCAGGCCTCATCTGTCGCTGGTGTAGGGGCAAGTCCCCGTGAACCTTAGGGAGAGACAACGATGAGCCAACTGATTCGACGCGAGCCGCTGGGCTTCCTGGTCGATGAATTTTTCAGTGACTTCTTCAACCGCTCGGGTTGGAGCGTTCCGGCGCGCAGCGTCAGCGTTCCGGCCGTGGTCCGTGCCCGGACCGACGTGATCGACAAGGGCGACAAGTACGCCGTGTCGGTCGACCTGCCTGGCATGCGCAAGGAAGACATCCAGGTCAGCATCGACGGGGCCCGGATCTCGATCAGCGCCGAGGACAAGAGCGAACGGCAAGTCAAGGACGGCGACAAGGTGCTGCATACCGAGCGCCATGCGAACAGCTACGCGCGCAGTTTCGAGTTGCCGGCGGAGGTCACCGAAGAAGGCGCCGATGCGTCCTTCGAAAACGGTGTGCTCCAGCTGACGCTTCCGAAGCGGGCGCACGCGGTTGCCAAGCGGCTGGCCGTCCGTTAATCGCGACACAAGCTCCTTGCTCCGGTTCCGCGGCGCGCCTCGCATGGCGCGCCGTGGAGCCTGGTTCTGCCGGTGCGCGCCGACTGCGTAGAATCGGCGCGCATGTATACCGACGCGGACCACCGCTTCATGTCGCGGGCTCTGGAGCTCGCGGCCAAAGCGATGGTTCATGCGACACCCAACCCGCGGGTCGGCTGCGTGCTGGTGCGTGAGGGCCGAATCATCGGCGAGGGCTTCACGCAACGGCCTGGATCCAACCACGCCGAAATCGAAGCATTGCTCGACGCGCGCCGGGCGGGGCACGACCTGCACGGCGCCCACGTCTACGTCGCGCTGGAGCCCTGCGCCCACTTCGGGCGCACGCCTCCGTGCTCGACCGCGTTGATCGAAGCGCACGTGGCGATGGTGATCGCGGCGGTCGAGGATCCCAATCCACAGGTCGGCGGTCGCGGGCTCGAGATGTTGCGCCAGGCCGGCATCGATGTGCGCTGCGGGCTGCTGAAACAGGACGCGATCGAGATCAATGCAGGATTCTTCTCGCGGATGACGCGCGGCCGCCCGTGGGTCCGTTTGAAGGTTGCCGCCAGCCTGGATGGGCGCACCGGCCTGCCAAATGGCGTGTCTCAGTGGATCACGTCGGAAGCCGCGCGTGCTGATGGCCATGCGTGGCGCGCCAGGTCGTGCGCCGTCCTGAGCGGGATCGGTACGGTCCGCCTGGACGACCCGCGACTGTCGGTGCGCCTGGTCGAGACATCCCGCCAGCCATTGAAGGTGCTGGTTGACAGCCGTTTCGAAGTGACGCCCCAGGCGCGGCTGTTCGACGGCAACCCGACGCTCGTGGTGTGCACCCGCCGTGATGCGGCCAAGGCCGAACAGTTGGCTGCTCGCAACGTCGAGGTTATCGAGGTGGCCGCCGAAACGAACGGCAAGGTTGATCTGGCTGCCCTGATGCGCGAGCTGGCACGTCGTGGCATCAACGAGTTGCACGTCGAGGCCGGCTCCAAGCTCAATGCGTCGCTACTGGCGGCGGGAGTGGTGGACGAGCTGGTGCTGTACCTGGCGCCGTGCCTGATCGGTCCCGGTCAGCCGATCATCGATCTGCCGGAGGTGACCAGTCTGGCGCAGATCCGGCGGTTGACGCTGCGCGAGGTGGTACGGATCGGCGATGATGTGCGGGTGCTGGCGCGGGTGCAGGTGTGACCCGTCCGCCATCAATGCCGTAGACCTGCTTTTCTTCAAAGAGTCGGGGTTTGTCGCAATGTTCACCGGCATCATCCAGGCGGTTGGGCGCATCGAACAGGTCGAGCCGCGTGAACGGGGGGTGCGGGTGCGGGTGCACGCCGCTCCGATCGATGCGGGCAGCTTGAGAGTCGGTGACAGCATTGCCGTCAACGGGTGCTGCCTGACCGTCACGGCCATCGAGCAGACACGTTTCGAAGCGGACCTGTCGGAGGAGACGCTCGCCAGAACCGCCAATCTGGACTGCCGGGGCCCGGTCAACCTGGAACTCGCCATGGCGCTGGGTGACCGCATCGGCGGACACTTCGTGTCAGGCCACGTCGATGCGGTCGGCGCGGTTGTTGCATTTGCGCCGGTCGGGGACTCGCGCGAGCTGCGGGTGCGCGCTCCGCGCTGGCTTGCGCCCTGCCTGGCCTTCAAGGGCTCGCTCGCGGTCGACGGGGTGAGCCTGACGATCAATCGCGTCGAGGATCTTGAGGAGGGCTGCGACGTGACGATCAATCTGATCCCGCACACGCTGGGTGCGACCACCCTCGGGCAGACGTCGGTCGGCCGGCGCGTCAACCTGGAGGTCGACCCGCTGGCTCGCTATGCCGAGCGGATGGTTTCGCTGATGTCGGCGGCTGCCAGCGGCAAAACCACCTAGAATCCCCACCCATGCTGTCTGCCAACCGATCAACACTCGAGCCCGCGGCTGGGGCGCCTATCGCGTCGGCCGCGGAGATCGTCGAGGAGATCAGGCGCGGCCAGGTGGTCGTGCTGGTGGACGACGAGGACCGCGAAAACGAAGGCGATCTGGTGTTCGCGGCCGATTTCGTGACCGCGGAGAAGGTCAACTTCCTGGCCAGATTCGGGCGCGGCCTGATCTGCATGCCGATCACGGAAGAGCATGCCCGCCGCCTTCAGCTGTCGCCGATGTCGCACGACAACCGGTCGGTTCACGGCACCAACTTCACGGTCGCGATCGAGGCCGCCTCGGGCGTCACGACCGGCATCTCGGCGGCGGACCGGGCCCACACGATCCGCGTCGCGTCGCGGCCGGATGCCAAGCCCGAAGACATTGTGCAGCCGGGGCATGTGTTCCCGTTGGTGGCGCGCCCTGGGGGCGTGCTGATGCGCGCCGGCCACACGGAGGCCTGCTGCGACCTGGCCCGGCTGGCCGGGCTCAATCCGAGCGCGGTGCTGTGCGAGATCATGAACGACGACGGCACGATGGCCCGCCTGCCGGATCTGAGCGCGTTTGTCCGGTTGCATGGACTGAAGCTGGGAACGATCGCCGATCTGATCCACTATCGCGCTGCCACCGAGTCGCTGATCGAGCGGATCGGCCAGCGCACCGTGCAGACCGCCGCCGGGACATTCGAGTTGATCGCCTACCGCGACGTGCTCGGCGATGGCGTTCATCTGGCACTGGTGCGGGGTGTGCCGCGTCTGGATCGCGACGTGCTGGTGCGCGTGCACGAGCCATTGTCGGTGCTCGATCTGGTCGATGGAGCCACCGGCCGGCATTCCTGGACGCCCGCCAATGCGCTGCAGCGGATTGCGCGCGAAGGGTGCGGTGTTCTGGTTCTGCTCAATTGCGGAGAGAGCCCGCAGCGGTTGCAACAGCGGATTCGCTCCTGGTCCGCAACCCACGAGGCGTTGCCCGCTCCGCGGGCGGCCGCCATGGACCTGAGGACGTATGGCATCGGCGCCCAGATCCTGCGCGACCTGGGCGTTGGACGCATGAAACTGATGGCCAAGCCGCGCAAGATGCCGTCGATGGCCGGGTTTGGACTGGTGGCGGTCAGTTACCTCGAAAGCGAATGAAAAATGGCACTTGACTCGATCGCCCCGGATCTGGACGGGGCCGGCTTGCGGATCGGCATCGTCCAGTCGCGCTTCAACGGCTGGGCCGGACAGGCGCTGCTGGAATCGTGCATCGCGGAGCTGCGCCGACTGGGCGTCGACGACGACGATGTGACGCACGTGACGGTTCCGGGCGCGCTCGAGGTGCCAATCGCATTGTCCAAACTGGCGCAAGCGCAGGACTACGATGCGCTGATCGCGCTGGGCTGCGTGATCCGCGGCGACACCTTTCACTTCGACATCGTCGCATCCGAGTCGGCCCGTGGCATCAGCAGGGTCGCGCTGGAGCACGGAATTCCGGTCGCCAACGCAGTCCTCACGACCGACAACGAAGAGCAGGCGCGTGCCCGCGTGGACGAAAAGGGACGCGAGGCGGCGCGCGTAGCGGTCGAAATGGCCAACTTGATGTGGTCGCTGGAGGAGGGCGGGGAGGAAGAAGGTGCCCAGTAGGGCGCACGCGCCTCCTGGTTGTCCTCATGCTGCCCCATGAATTGCACCGAATCGAATGATCCCCCCGGTCCGGATCCAGCTCGGACACGCGCCCGGAGCGCAAGCGCGGGGCGCACCGCGCGGCACCGCGCGCGCGAATTCGCGCTGCAGGGGTTGTACGGCTGGTTGTTGTCGGGCGGCGATGGCGCCGCTATCACGAACCAGCTGAAGGACCTGCCGGCCTATGGGCGGGCCGACGAAGCCTACCTGCTCGACCTGATGCAGGGTACGACGCGGTCGGCCGAGGCGCTGCGCGCCCTGTTTGCCGGCGATCTCGATCGCCCTGTGGCCGACCTCAGTCCGATCGAGCATTCGATCCTGTTGATCGCTGCCTACGAATTGGCCCACCGGCCGGAGATTCCGTACCGGGTCGTGATCAACGAGGCGGTGGAACTCGCCAAGGACTTCGGCGGCAGTGACGGCTTTCGGTACGTCAACGGCGTACTGGACAAGTTGGCGGCCCGGATCCGCGCCGGTGAAGCCCGTGGCGGCGCGCTCTAGAGTGGCCGAGCACCGCGCGCACGCGTCCGCTCCTTCCGAACCGACGGTGACACGTGGCTTTGACCGAATTCGAGCTGATCGCGCGTTATTTCACGCGCGCCGGACACGAGCGGCAGGGGATCGGTGACGACTGCGCCTTGATCGACGTGGGGGACCGCACGCTCGCGATCACGACCGACTCCCTGATCGAGCATGTTCATTTCTTTCCAGGCGTCGATCCTGCATCGCTTGGGCACAAGGCGCTGGCGGTCAACCTGTCTGACCTGGCGGCGGCTGGAGCGCAGCCCCGCTGCTTCGTGTTGGCGCTGTCGCTGCCGCGAGCGCAAGCGGCCTGGCTTGAGGCATTTTCGCGCGCGATGTTCGAACTGGCTGCGCGCGAGGGCTGCGAACTGATCGGCGGCGACACCACTCGGGCGGCGCGCATCGCCGATCAGGATGGGCCGGTGACGATCTGCATTACCGCGATCGGCGAGGTCGATCGATCGTTGCTGCGCGGCCGCGGCGGCGCGCGCGCCGGCGACGATCTATGGGTGTCCGGTGAATTGGGCGCCGCTGCGCTGGCTGTTGCGCACGCGCAAGGCCGGGTCCACCTCGAACCGCTGCAGCTGAGCAGCTGCCAGCAGCGGCTGGATTGGCCGCAGCCGCGGGTCGGGCTTGGAATCGCGCTGCGCGGCTTGGCCAGCGCGGCGATCGACGTTTCGGACGGGCTGCTGGGCGACCTGGGGCATCTGATGGAGCGCTCCGGGGTGGGCGCCCGCGTCCAGGTTCCCGAAGTGCCCCGCTCGGATGCCCTCAGGGCGATGGACCAACCCCTGCAACGGCGCTGCGTGCTGGCTGGGGGGGACGACTATGAGCTGCTTTTCACCGCCTCCCCGGGCGCGCGAGACGCCGTCGCCGCCGCCGGGCGTAAATGCTGCGTTGCAATAACCAGGATTGGGGTGATGACAAAGGAAGCAGGGCTGCGCCTGACAGGCGACCCGGGGATCGACGCGGCAGACGCTACACTCAGCGGGTTCGATCATTTCGCCGGCACGCGGGAGGCCTGAAATGGCGGCTGCGCCCGGAAGCTCTATTCCATGGCTGCGATCGATCCCGCTGATCTGCCGCCCAAGCCGGGAGCGGCGTTCCTACGGTCGCACCCGGCCCACCTGATCGCGCTTGGCTTCGGGACCGGACTGTTGCGTCCGGGGCCGGGAACCTGGGGAACAGCGGCCAGTTGGCTGGCGTTTGCCGTTGTTGCCCGCCTGCTGGAACCGTCTGCAGCGGTTCAGGCCCTGATCGGCGCGGTCGGTCTGGGCGTGGGCACCTGGGCTGCCGCGCGCGCGGGTGCCGCCCTTGGCTGTCCGGATGCGGGCGAGATCGTCATCGACGAGATCGTCGCCTTCTGGTGGGTTTTGCTGCTTCTGCCCCAGACGGACAGGCCCTGGCTGCTGCAGGCGGTCGCGTTCGGGCTGTTTCGGCTGTTCGACATTCTGAAACCTGTGCCGATTGGATGGATCGAGCGGCGCTGGCCCGGCGCAGTGGGCGTGATGGCTGACGACCTGATGGCAGGTGCGTACGCGTGGGTGGTGAGTGAACTGTGGATGCATCTACCGTGACGATGCGCGATTTGCCGATACAGCTGTGGCGCACAGCACAGCAGCTGGGTGAGCTGCTGCAGCGGGAGCGCCTGACGCTGGCCACGGCCGAGTCCTGTACCGCCGGTGGCATCGCGTTTGCGGTCACGCAGATTCCCGGCTCGAGCGCGTGGTTCGATCGGGGTTTTATCACGTACTCGAACGACTCGAAGTTGAAGGTGCTCGGCGTTTCGCCCGTGTACCTGCGCGACTACGGTGCGGTCAGCGAACCGGTCGCCCGTTCGATGGCGTTGGGCTGCCTGAACCACAGTGCGGCCCAGGTGTCGGTCGCGGTGACCGGCGTGGCTGGACCCGATGGCGGCACCGAATCGAAGCCAGTAGGCACCGTGTGTTTCGCGTGGGGGATCCGGCGCGATCCGACGGTCGCAGCCTGGGTGCGGACCACCACTCGCCTGTTCGACGGCGACCGGGCCGCGGTCCGAACGCAGGCAGTGCTCGAGGCCCTGGACGGTCTGAACGTGTTGCTCGAGCAGAGGCTGGATGTCTAACGGTGGAGCAGTGGCTCCGTCCCTGCCCGCCGATGACGTGGGAGCGACGGCGTCCCTGGGTGCCACGCCAACCGTCTCGCGCCCAAGGCCGAAACGTGCGCCGCGTCGGCCCAAGCGCCGCCTCGTCATGGTTGGGGATCGGCCGATCCTGACACAGGGCCTGCCGCGCCGGTTCTGGCAGGACCTTTACCACCTGAGCATGACCATCACCTGGCCGGCGCTGTTCGGCGTGCTGGCAGCCCTGTTCGTTGCCGCGAACGGACTTTTCGGTCTGTTGTATTCGCTGGGGTCCAATAGCATCGCGAACCTGAATCCGCCAGGGTTCCTCGGCGCCTTTTTCTTCAGCGTCGAGACCAGTGCGACGGTTGGCTTTGGCGACATGCATCCGCAGACCGTGTACGGCCACGTGGTTGCGTCGATCGAGATATTCGTGTCGGTTCTGAGCATTGCGCTGACCACCGGTGTGATGTTCGCGCGCTTTTCAAGTCCGCGCGCCCGGATCCTGTTCGCACGGCATGCGGTGGTGTGTCCATTCGACGGGCAGCCGACGCTGATGCTGCGCGCCGCCAATGCGCGCCAGAACGTGATCGTCGAAGCGTCGGCGCATCTGCGGCTGGTTCGCGAAGAAGCCAGCTCCGAAGGATTCAGGATCAGGCGCATTCGGGACCTGGGGCTGCTGCGCGACCACAACCCGCTGTTCGCGCTCGGCTGGACGCTGATACACGCGATCGACGAGACGAGCCCGCTCGCCGGCGAGACGCTCGAATCGCTGCAGGCCGCCAAGGGCCTGTTCATCCTGACGCTGACCGGTATCGACGAGACGACCGGACAGGACGTGACCGCGCGCACGACGTATGCGACCGATGCGCTGCGCTGGGATCACGCGTTCCGGGACATCCTGGGCACCGACGAAGAGGGCAATGACTTGGTCGACTACACGCTCTTTCACGACGTCGAGCCTCTGCCGCGGCAGGATTGACCGCCGGCAGCCGGCCCGCTTTACTGCGCTGTCCCGCCTGAGGACGAGGGTGTCAGGGTCAGCCGCTCGCGCGCCGCCTCGATGCGATCGCGTGTGTCGATTGCCGCGGCGCGCGCCTCCAGCGCGAACGACTCGCCGGAGCCCGCGTACAGGATCGCACGCGACGAGTTGATCACCAGGCCGGCGCCTTCCGCGTCGAGGCCGGCTCCGAGCGCCGCGTCGATGTCTCCTCCCTGCGCCCCGATGCCGGGCACCAGCAATGGAAGGCGTGGGCCGATCGCGCGCACGGCGGCGAGCTCCCTGGGATAGGTGGCCCCGACCACCAGGCCGAGCTGGCCGTTGACGTTCCAATCCCTGACCGCCAGGCGCGCGATGCGTTCGAACAGCCGTTCGCCCCCCACGTCGAGCATCTGCAACTGCGAGCCGCCCGGGTTGCTGGTGCGGCAAAGAAGGAAGGCTCCGCGCCCGGGGTATTGCAGGAACGGCTCGATCGAATCGAAACCCATCAACGGCGAGAGCGTCACGGCATCGGCGTCGTAGCGCTCGAATACCTCCCGCGCATAGTGTTCGGCAGTCGATCCGATGTCGCCGCGCTTGGCATCCAGGATGACGGGCACATCGCGATGGCGATTGCGAACGTGAGACATCAGGGCCTCCAGCTGGTCCTCAGCCCGCGCCGCCGCGAAGTAGGCCACCTGGGGCTTGAAGGCACAGGCCAGATCGGCGGTCGCGTCGACGATATCCCTGCAGAACTCGAACAGCGCGCCGGGCCTTCCGATCAGAGGGCGCGGCAGGCGCACCGGATCGGGATCCAGTCCG
>DATBCI010000184.1:0-2471 GCA_036270555.1 Burkholderiaceae bacterium | reverse complement strand
CGCGTTACGGGCTTCGCCATCACTGGGGGCGGCGGCGGGGTTTCACGAAGCGCAGCTTCGTGCCGCCGAGGCCGGCGCGCGCCTTGCAAGGCGCGCCCGTCTTCGCGCACCTGACCTCGCTTCACCGCACCCGGCCCACTCCGGCACGTGCTGCAGCAGCTTTACGCCTCGACTGCCGCAATCAGCGCGCGTCCGCTGCGCCGATTGAGAAAGCGCAGCAGCGGCGCGGTCGTCAGCGTGCTGACCAGCGCCATGATCACGAGCATCGTGAACACCTTCTGCGGGATGAAACCCAGGTCGAGCCCGATATTCAGGACCACCAGTTCCATCAGGGCGCGCGTATTCATCAGCACGCCGCATGCGAGCGCGTCGTCCCTCGACAATCCGGCCCAGCGAGTGGCGCCAGCCACCGGAACGATCTTGGCGGCCGACGCGGCAATCACGATCAGCAGGCACCACATCCAATCGGATGCGGAGGTCAAGCCCAGCACATTGGTGCGCAAACCCGTCACCGTGAAGAAGATCGGCAGGAAGAACACCAGCACGAACGATCCGATCTGCCACTGCCAGGCCTCGACAAAAACACGGTGCCGATGGAACAGCAGGCCCAGCGCGAAACCGCCGAAGATCGCGAAGATGCCGAGACTGTATGTGCAGAGGGCGGCCGCAAACATCGAAGCAATGACGATCGCGAGCAGGCTGTGCGGCAGCTGCCCGCCCTCGATTGGGAAGCGGCGTACCAGATAGCCCACCAGCGGCCGCCCGGCGAACCAGAGCAACGCCGCGAACCCCGCGATGCCCAGCATCTGCAGCATCAAGTCCAGCGGCGAGAAACGCGCGGTCGCCACCGCCGACACCGCGGCCAGCAGCACCCAGCCGACCACGTCGTTGACCGCTGCCGCGGAGATTGCAATCACGCCGAGGGGCGTTTGCGTCAGACCGAACTCGCGCAATATGCGTCCGAGGATCGGAACCGCCGTGATCGACAGTGCGACGGCGAAAAAGAGGCTGTAGACCCATCCGTTCACACCCGCGGCAAGGGCCGGCGCCGACCACCGGCCGAGCAGCAAGCCCAGGCACAGCGGCGCCAGCACACTGGCGGCGGCGGCTGCCGCCACCGCCCGCCGGTGGTCGCTGCGCCGCAGATGCGCGAACTGGAAGTCGCTGCCGATCTGGAACATCAACAGGATCAACCCGATCTGGCTGATCAGCTGGATCGGTGCGGCCGAAGGCGCCGTGAACAGCTGCCGGGACAGTTCGGGCAACAAGGCACCCAGCAACGACGGCCCCAGCATCAAGCCCGCAACGATTTCACCCACCGCTCCGGGCTGCCCCAACCGGCGCAACCAGAGGTTGGCGCCACGCGCCGCCAGCACGATGATGATCAGTTGCAGCAGGGTCGCCGCCAGGTGGCTCTCCGGCAGGCTCGCGGTCGCTTGCATGTCCCCTTCCTCCTTGCAGCGCCGCTGAATGCGGCTCGTCGCAGCTTTTGGAGCGAGGATAGCCAGAATTGACAGCGCTGTCTAGACCGCGATCTTTTTCGACTTCATGGGAGCGGCCGACGCTTGGGCAGGCGGCGCGGTGGATTGGCGCACCACCAGCTCGTAATCGAGCTCGCAGCGCGGCATCGGATCGGGCCAGGTGGGAGCGCTCTTGCCGGCGACAGCCGTCAGCAGCAGGTCCGCTGCAACCTCCGCCATCTGCCCGATCGGCTGGCGCACCGTGGTCAGTGCCGGCCACACGACATCGGCGATCGGCGCATCGTCGAACCCGACCACCGACAGCTGCTCGGGCACACGGATGCTCAGGGCATGCGCGACGGCGATCGCAGCCGCCGCCATGTCGTCATTGCTCGCGACGATCGCGCTCGGACGCGGCGTTCGCTGCAGCAGATGCCTGGCGCACTCCAGACCGGAGGAATAGGAAAACGAGCCCTGTTCGACCATCGCGTCGGGAACGTCCAGCCCGTGGGCCTGCATGGCCGCACGAAAGCCATCGAAGCGAAGCCGCGCTGCCGCGTGCCTGGGGTCGCCCTTGATGAAGCCGATCCGCGTGTGGCCCAAGGCGACCAGGTGCTCGGTCAACTCCCGGGCCGCCCGCGAATCGTCGATCCGGACCTGCGGCGAACGGGCTGAGTCGATGTCGGGAGCGATTCGAACGTAAGGAACGTGGGCCTCATCAAGTACCCGCAACACCTCCCGGTCGTCGGTGATCGGCGCGGTCAGCACGACACCATCGAGCCGCAGCTGGGACACCAGGGCCGAGGTCCGCTCCGTCACGTCGGACGCCGCCGCGTCGATCTGCTCCACCATCAGGTGGTAGCCGGCCTGGCGGCAGCGGTTGAGCAGGCTCACTTCAACGCGATGGGCGTAGTCGCCGCCGGGATCGCCGAACAGATAGCCGATCAAAAACGAGCGCACCCCGGCCAGGCTGCGTGCCGAGAAGTTGGGCCGGTAGCCGAGCATGGTCGC
>DATBCI010000183.1:0-3080 GCA_036270555.1 Burkholderiaceae bacterium | reverse complement strand
GAATTGCCGCATCGGCACGGCCGACTGGTAGGCCAGCACCACCCCCATCAGAAAAGCGATCAGCGTGACGACCGGCAGGCCGTTGACTCCCATCTGCTCCGCCACCCCAAGAACTTCCTTCCAGCGCACCAGGGACGGGTGCCGCAGCTCGTACAGCAAGCACAGCACCACGCGGCGAACGTAAATGCCCTGATGCTTCAAATCGCCGCCCAGCTGCAGAACCCCTCGGCCAAGCTGCTCGACCGGACCCAGCCGCGCCGGTGCCGACGAGGGCGTCCCATCGCCGAGGCTGGCGTGGTCGAATTGGCCCAGCAGCTCTGCGAAGCGAGGAGCCAGATTGGTGATCGTCACCCGGCTGCCCTGGCGCGATCCTTCGCGAAGCAAGTCCAGCAGGAACGCAATGCCGGAGCCGTCGCAATACGTGACTCCGGAAGCGTCGACCTGCAACGGGGCAGCGCCGTTCTGACGAACGGCGGCACGGGCATCAGACCATATCGGCGGCAGCGAGTGCGCGTCCAGCGCCCCGGTCAGCGCAACGACGCCTTGCGCCGGCCCGCGGCGAAACTCCACGGCAGTTGTCAGGGACACCAATGAAGTCTAGCGGCTGGCGCCTTAGGCTGCCGCGCTGGCGCATAACCCTGAGAGCGGTAGGTGGGAAGGCGCCTGCCCCCAGCGAGCTGCGAACAGGCCGGTCAGCGCACGCCTTCGCCTCGTAGCACCTGCGCAAGTCCTGTAACAGCTGGTAAACCGGCGAGCCGTACAGTCAACGAGCGTTGCACCGCTGCCGTTGAGGCGTGCGGGCCTCTGGCCTGCGCGGCTGTCCGGTCAATCCCCGCCGCGGCGCGCTCACACCGACTCTCGGAGGAAAGCCCGATGAAGAAACTTCTGATTGCCGCATCTGCATTGACACTGTTGTCCGGGCTTGCGCTGGCTGAGGTGCGCGACTGGCACGACCTGGAGCGCGTGCACAAGCACCTTGTCGAGTCGATCCATGAGATGGAACGCGCGCGCGCCGCGAATCATTACGACATGGAAGGACACGGTATCAAGGCCGAGGAACTGCTACGGCAAGCGGAAAAGGAACTCCACGAGGCAGTCGAAGCCGCGAAGGCGCACAAGTAAGCATCGCACTGCGGTCGCATCCGGTACGAAACCGGCGCGCGCTGCCAGGCGCGTTGCGCCGGTGCTTTTTTCGCTCCGGCGGACGTGTTGTCCGAGAGTCTACTCGCGCCACATCGGGCGCAGCCTCGACCCAACAAGCAATTTGACCGTTGACGGACTCAGGCTGCATGATCGCCGCTCTCCTCGATGGTGGATGGTTGCGAATCATGCGAACGATCAACGCAGGCAACGGCGGGGCGCGCAGCGCAACCCGATCGGCCGCGCTCGGCCTGATCGCCGTGTTGCTGGTGCAATCGGCGCTCGGACAGGCCAATGAGGTCAATGCGGACCAGCGGTTCAGCACCTTGATTGCCGATCACTGGGAGTGGACTGCGCGCGACAATCCCGAAAGCGCAACGCTGCGGGGCGACAACCGCTACAACGATCGTCTGACGGATCAGTCGCCGGAAGCGGTGCAGGCTCGCAAGGCGCATTGGGCCGACCTGCTGAAGGAGCTTAAGTCGTTCGATCCCTCCCAGCTGACTGCGCAAAACCGCGTGTCGCTGCAGGTATTGATCACGATCGCGCTCAACCGGACCCGGGTCGACAGTTTCTTCCCTGATCTGCCGTTCGGCGCCACCGACTTTTCCCAGATGGGCTGGTCGCCCGTCACGCAGATGTACGGTCCGCAGTTCTCGCTGCCTCTGCTCGCCAAATCAACTCGCTTCGGGGCGGTGGGCGACTACGAGGCCTACCTGAAACGCCTGGCCGCGATCCCGCGGCTGCTCGGTCAGTACCGGCAGCAGATGCAGGCCGCGGTGGACGCGGGCTGGCTGCAACCCGCTGTCGCGGTTCAGCGTGTTCCGGAGGAGCTCGCTGCGCAGGTGCCCGCCGACCCGGCGCAGTCGCCGCTTTTCCTGCCATTTTCCACATTCCCGCCGGATATCGCCGAGGCCGATCAGAAGCGCCTGGCCGACAGCGCGCGCCAACTGCTGTCGGAGCAGGTGATGCCGGCCTTCCGGGACTTGAAGCAGTTCTACGAGACCACCTATCTGCCCGCGGCGGCCCGCCGCAAGGGGCTGGGTGCCTCAAAGCTGCCGGGTGGTGCCGATTATTATCAGGCGCTGATTGCCAGCAGCACCACGACGGCGCTCACGGCGCGTGAGATTCGTGACATCGGACTGCGCGAGGTCGCGCGGATCCGTTCCGAGATGGAATCGGTGATGGCGCGCACTGGATTCAAGGGGTCCCGCCCCGACTTCGTACGCTTCCTGCACGAGTCGCCGCAGTTCTACTACGACAGGCCGGAGGACATGCTGGCCGGCTATCGCGACATCGCGAAGCGGGCTGACGCGGAGCTGCCCAAACTGTTCGCCGAGCTGCCGCGGCTGCCGTATGGAATCCGGGCGATGCCCGCTTACGAGGGCGACAACGCCGAGCACTACGTCCGCGGCAGCGGTGATGGAACGCGAGCCGGGTTCTTCGAAGCCAACGTGAACCATCTGCGCACGCGGCCCAAATACAACATGGAAGACCTGCTGCTGCACGAGGCGGTTCCGGGACATCACCTTCAGATCGCGCGGGCCCAGGAACTGAAGGATCTGCCGGACTTCCGCCGCTTCGGGTTCTTCATCGCGTATTCCGAAGGCTGGGCGTTGTACGCGGAAAGCCTGGGCGACGAAATGGGCTTTTATACCGACCCCTACTCCAAATTCGGCCAACTGTCGGGCGAGATGATGCGGGCCTGCCGGCTGGTGGTCGACACCGGACTGCACGCTTTCGGTTGGGAACGCGACCGGGCGATCCTGTACCTGATCGACAACGCCGGACTCAACGAAGATTTCGCCAAGTCCGAGGTAGATCGATACATCGTGTGGCCGGGCCAGGCGCTGGGCTACAAGATCGGCGAACTGAGAATCAAGGCGTTGCGTTCCAAGGCCAAGGCGGAGCTGGCGGATCGATTCGATCTGCGACGCTTT
>DATBCI010000182.1:0-4442 GCA_036270555.1 Burkholderiaceae bacterium | reverse complement strand
CTACGCGACAATCGCAAAAACGGTCACGGATGGAGTGCCGCAGCCGAAGCGGTACCGTTCTCCAATGCCGCCCATGGGCGTGGCGCAGCTCACCGCCGACCAGGTGTCGGCGGTCGCGGCCTACGTCTGGAGTTTGAGCCACAGCGGACCGGCCGGGTCCGGTTCGCGTGTGTCGAATTGAGCGCTTTGATCAAGGATCGTCTTGAGGCCTCGCAGCAAGCGTGGTCCTCGAGCGTTGTATCGTGGACCCGGTGTCGCCCGAATTCATGGCGCCGCCCCTGAAACGCTCTGTGGAGCAGGAGGTGTCCACGACCTGACCGGGCGGCTGGGTTCAGTTCTTGGAGATTCCAGAATCCGTGGCGGCCAGCCGGCCGATCGCAGACCAGTCCAGGTGCTCTCCCCCGCGGGCGAGTAGCGTCAAAAAGCGGTCCCGCAGCAGGCTCGCGAGCGGCATGGGTACGCGCAGCTCTTCAGCGGCTGCCAACGCAAGACGGATATCCTTATGTCCGAGCGGCGCTGCGAAGCCGGCCGGTTCGAAATTTCCTGCGGCGATCAGCCCACCATAGCTCTTGTAGACAGGCACGTCGAACAAAGTCGAGGTCAGGAACTCCAGGTAGCGCCGCGGATCCACACCTCCTTTTTCTATCAGCGCCAGGGCCTCGCCCAACGATTCGATGACCGAGGCGAGCAGGAAGTTGCCGCTGAGTTTGACCAGGTTGGCGGCTTTCGGCGTCTCGGAAACGATGAAAGTCCTCTGGCCGATCGCCTCGAGAAGCGGGGTCGCGGCTCCGATCGCGGTCGCCTCACCGGCGGCGACCACGAACAGGCGCCGGGCCGCCGCCGCGTCGGGACGACCGAACACGGGAGCCGCGACGAAGCGCTGACCTGCCTTGGCGTGCGCCTCGGACAGGCGCTGAGACAGCGAGACGCTGATCGTGCTGCAGGAGACGTGAAGGGCACCGGGCCGCAGGCGATCGACTATCCCGCCCTCGCTTCGGACGACGCTGTCGACCGCTTCGTCGTCCGCCAGCATCGTGATGACTGCATCGCCCTGGCACGCGTCCGAAACGGTTTCTGCGCGACTGGCGCCCTGCGCGATCAAGGGCTCGGCCTTCGCCGGGCTGCGGTTGTACACAATCAGGCGATGACCGCCCTTGAGCAGGTTTGCGGCCATGCCGACGCCCATGCGCCCGAGTCCGATAAAGCCAACGTTCATGATCGATCCTTTCATTGAAAGATTCTCTCCAAAACCGATTAGAGAATCGACGCGTCCAGCGGGCTCGCGCGGAAAAACGATTCGGGCAAAACCGCCTGCTCGAGCATCTGGATGCTGCGAGTCTCCACGCCACAGCCCGCAAATACCTCTCGCCACGCCTGCACGACGCTGCGCATCGAGTCAACCGTCTGCCGCGCCTCGTCCTTGGTGAGTCCGAACACCTCGCACCGGGACATCAGGTTGTAGAGAGCGGCCGCTCGGCCGAAAGCCCCGGCTTCAAGGGCCAGGTCACGTCGCTCTTGCGATACCAGCGGCACGGGAACGAGGTCGTAAGCGGGTGACAGGCGCCAGCCCCCGCTTGCACGCAGCAGAGCATGGTTGCGCGGATGGTCATCATTGTTGGTCACCATGGCGTTAAACACCATCCGCCGAAAGAGTTCGCGACGGTCTTCATCGCCTTTCTCTGACCAGCGGCGCAGTTCATCGGCCAGCAGCAAATAGGACCAGCGCTCCCGGCCCAGATAGCCGTCTTCGGCGTCCAGCACGGTGAGTCCGGATACGAGGCCATGACGCAAATAAAAAGCCAGGTCCGGATTCCACTGCCGGTCGAAGCGTTCGAGCATCAAGACATCGAGGTTGGCAGCAACCGATACGATGCGACTGCCGCAGACGCGAAGGCCCGCCCGGCGCGCCAGCTCCAGCGTCGCGTGTTCGATGCGCTGCATGTTGTGGCGGTCGCCCTTCTCAGGCAGTTTGGCGAGCCAGATTCTGTGGTCATCCTCGACGGTCACTTTGGGCCGCGCTCCGCCCATGCTGGTGCCAGGTTCGAGCCCTTCGAGCACTTCATGCGGCAGGTGACCGTCTTCTTCGAGTCGCTGCGCAGCCTCGATGAGCGCTTGGAGCTGGTGCGTACGGTTGTACGGCCGGTGCGCGGCAGGAGGCTGCACTGTGAGGCCAAAGCTGAGGTTGCCCGCCGCGTCATTTGGGCCATTGAGCAAATAGTCCATCTCCGTCAGGTCTGCTTCCGGGCGCTCGAGCTTGGCCTGGATGACGCGACGGCCCCACGCGTCCGGGCTCGCGTCGCGCACGGCGCCAGGCACTCCTTTGAGCTTCGTGAATCGTTGCGGGCGAGCCGACAGCGGCAGGCGAAACGGGTCGAGCGGCGTGACGTCGGGCCGCTCGAGATACCTTTTGCCGTACGTGAACGTGCCCTGGAATGCCTGTGCGCCCACACTGCGGATTCTCAATGAAGCGCAGGGCACCGCGCTGGCGGCGCCAGGCAAGTGGATGTAGACGTAGCAGAACTGTTCGGTGTCGGCCACGGCAGAAAATCAGAAATCGTTGTCGGACGGCGTCGACTGGCGCACCCGCTTCGGCTGGCGCGCGGCGTCGAGAATCTTGCCGTGCTCGTCCTCGTCGGGATTGGCCAGAGCCTGCGCGGAACCCAACAGGCCTAAAGCCCAGAGCGCAGAAAAGGCAGTCCCAAGGGACACGCCCGGGTCGCCTTTTTCCAGGCCGTACAAAGTCTTGCGGGTTATCTGGCAGGCTTTCGCGACGTCGTCCTGGCTCATGCGGCGACGCAGGCGAGCCAGGCGAAAGTTCTCTCCGAGCTGGTTAATCGCTTGCCGCACTTCCAGCGGGAGTTTTTCGTACGTGATCATTTTACTACCCATTAACCTACTTTATGGGTATCATAGTGCTATAATGTCTTATAGAAGTCAATTCGACGAAGCTACTCGCCGGGGACTCTTCGATGCGCTGCTGCAGCTTGGCGCGGCGCCCCGGCGCCTGCCGGCGATAGAAGACGTCTCGGTACAACGCGTGGGCAAACGCGTAGCACTGGGAAATGGTCCCGTCCGGCAACCGTGCTTGCGCTGATCATGCTAGGGCGCTCCGCTGGTGTCATTAACGCCTGTCATTCGTTGTTATGCCGCGCTAGGTGCGGCGACCACCGCACGATCAGACGCGTGAGCAGCGGCGCCAGGCCGATGACGAAAAGCAGGCGCACCGATTGCAGGGCCAGCACGAACGGCAGGTCCACCCGTGGCGTGGATGCGGCGATGATGGCCACAGAGTCGAGGCCCCCGGGGCTGGTGGCGAGATAGGCGGTGAGAGCATCGACGTGGGCCAGGCGCGTCAGCCACCAGGCAAGCAGGCCGCACAAGCCCATCAGGCACAGCGCGCAGCCGGCCACCATGGGCAGGGCCCGCCCGGCGTTCAACAAATCATCACGGTGGAAGCCAAGACCGATGCGCCAGCCGACCAGGGCGTAGGCCCCCGCCAGCAGCCAGCGCGGCAGATCGATTGTGATCCAGCCGCCCGCGTGCAGCGTGCAGAGCAGCAGCATCGGGCCGAGCAAGGCCCAGGCGTGCAGACGCATCAGCCGCGCGCCTTGCTGGCCAACAGCGGCCAGCAGCAGCACTGCGGCAAGATTGCCCCAGTGCACCGGCGCCAACCAGGGCGGGCCGGGGGCGTGGTTGCCGGCGGTGCCCGCCCAGAAATGTGCCACCAGCGCAGCAGCCAGGACCACCAGAAGTACTCTTGAGTACTGCATGAACGCAATCATGCGTACGTCCGCGCCCTGCGCCTCGCCGAGCAGCACCATGGCGGTCGCGGCGCCGGGTGAGATGCCATACACGGCGGTTGCGCCTGGAATGAGGCCGGAGCGGCTCATCAGCCAGCCGAGAGCAGCGGCGCCGAGCAGTGTGGCGGCCATGACCACGGCGAACAGCGGCAAGTCCCGGCTCAACGTAGCGACAATGGCGGGCGTGACGGCGGCGGAGACCATCGCCCCAATGACCGCCTGGGCTCCCAGATACGAGTCCTGCGACACGGCCAAGTGCAGACCGCTTACCCCAAACGCGATGCCGCCGATCATCGGCCCCAGCAGCAGGGCCGCCGGCAGGCCGGCGGCGCCCCAAACCAGCGAGATCAGGCTCGACAGCGCCAGCAGCGACGCCCACTGAACCGGCACTGGCCACGAGGCGGGCAGGCGCCATCTGGCTGCGGGACCATGGCTCCCGGCGCTCATACCAGCGTGATCGCCTCGGAGGTGGTGATGCGCGCCAGGCGCGGAAGGATGTATTTGAAGCTGAACGCGTGCATCTCGGCGCTGGCGCCGCTGCACAAATCCTCCGGGACCACCAGCTCGTAGCCGTACTCCGCCGCGCAGCGCGCAGTGGACTCGACGCCGATGTTGGTAGCGATGCCGCCCAACACAATGCGG
>DATBCI010000181.1:0-3786 GCA_036270555.1 Burkholderiaceae bacterium | reverse complement strand
GCCCCCAGGGTCAGCATCAAAGGCAACTTGATGGCGACGCGAAGCAGATCATGGTGCCAGCCGCTGAGCGCGGCGGCTTTATCCAGAGTGACCGCGGCCACCAACGGAAACCCGGGCACCAGCGAAGTCGCGAACAGGCGCTGCTTGTCATCGAGGCCGCTGACGACCTCCTCCCCCGTGCCATCCAGCTTTGCGAGGTCCGGAAACTTCTGGCCAACCACAGCGCCCGGAAGCGGCGGTTCGCGCACCAGAACGGTTCCGTCTTCGCGTAACAATACGATCGAGCTGCCCGGACCGAGCGTAATGGCGTGATAGACGCGTTGAAACTGGTCAAGTTCGACCACGGCCATGACGATTCCCCGAAACGTTCCATCGGGATTGTCGAGGCGGCGCGACAGCACGATCCCCGGGCGACGCTCGAGTCGCAGCAGCAGCGGCTCGCTCACATAGACGCCCGGCTTGCCGCGATCACGCTGATCGATGAAGTAGGCGCGGTCCGAAACGTCCAGAATGGCTGAGGTGACAGGGCGCGAGTGAAAGATGATCCTGCCCTGAGCGTCGGTGATCGCGAGCAAGCGCACCGACGCGATGTCCGCCGCACGCAGCGCGAGCGCTTCGTTGACGCCGGCCCCCGCTTCCGCAGGCTGGGTGCGGTACCAGTCCGCGGTTGTCTGCAGCAGCAGGTCGACCGCCCCCAGGCTGCCTTCAGCCTTGTCGCCGAGTGCGATCGCGAGGTTGGTCAGCGTGCGGCCCGTCGATGCGAGTGTGCGTCCGTAGGAATTCGAACAGTCGTAGAGGACCCAGGCGGCCAGGCTGGCGAGCACCAGCACACCCACGGCGATGATCCGCCGTCGCAGGCGTCTTGCCCGAACCGGCCCGAGCGCAGGGCAGTCTGCGCGGGCGCCTTGTCCAGCATCGGCCGGGATCATGCGGTCAGATCGCGCACGGCCGACAGGAGCGTCTCGCGAGCAAACGGCTTCGCAATGATCCGCTTCGCGCCCATTTCGCGTGCGGCCAGCGATGCGACCGGAAGCTCACCGCAAAACTGACCGGAGATCGCGATCAGGGGCGTCGCCGGCCACGCCGCCCTCACACTGGCGAGCTTGTCGCAGCCGCCCTTGCGTGGCATGTGGACATCCGCGATCACGAGATCCGGAGGGCCGCCCATGATGTCGGCATAACTGGCAAAGACTCGAACCTGGTATCCCTCGGCTTCGAGCCATTCCACCAGAAGACGCTGCATCAACGGGTCCTTCTCGACGACCACGATGCGCGCCGTTTCCAGGGCGCTAGATCCCGGGGTGCCAGTCGCGTCCACCATCGCACTGTGTCTAATGGAGCACTTCGACCGGAGCGTCGAAGCGGTACCCTGCGCCACGCTCGGTTACGATGTAGCGGGGCTCCGAGGGATTCGGTTCGATCTTGCGGCGCAACCTGAGAATCTGTACGTCGATCGAGCGGTCGTACACCTCGTCGCCGTGCAGGCGCGACAGTCCGAGCAGCTGATCGCGCGACAGCACACGGCGCGGCGCGGCACAGAAAGCCTGCAGCAGGTTGAACTCGCCATTGGAAAGCCCGACCCGCTGGCCATCCGGCGTCGTCAGCCTCCGGCTACGCAGGTTCAACTCCCACCCGAAGAATCGATAAGCGCGCTTTCCTTCGCGGCGTAACGGCAGCGTCTCGCTGGCCGTCTTGTACCGACGCAGCACCGCGCGCAGGCGGGCCAGCAGCTCGCGAGGACTGAACGGCTTGGTCATGTAGTCGTCGGCACCGAGTTCGAGCCCCATCACGCGGTCGGCCTCATCCTTGCGGCCAGTCACCATGATGATCGGGACGTCCGACTGCTCGCGCAGCTTCCTCGTGAGTTGCATGCCGTCTTCGCCGGCCAGCCGAAGGTCGAGCACAACCAGGTCGATCGCGCGCTCGGACAGAACGCCTGTCATTTCCGCACCGGTCGCCACGGCAGTCACGCGCACGCCGTTCTCGGCGAAATAATCCCTAGCCAATTCCCGCATCGCCGCGTCATCGTCGACAATCAGGACGTGGGGCCAGACCCCCGAATCCCGTATTGGCGTCTCCGGTGCTGCCATCCTTTGTGTCGCCATCATCACTCCCGCGAAGAGCGATCTGCGCTGAACGCGATGACCGCCTCCGCGTAGGATTGGAGCGTGGTTGCCTGTCACGTCCATTTCGGGCGGCGCGAATCGTATTACGGTTGTAATCGGGAGACGGTGACCCAATCGCGGGAGCGCGATTTCCGGACGCGCCGGTAGAGCCACAGCAGCAGCGCAATCACGGAGCCGCCGGGAGCGATCAACTCGATCGCCAAATACGGGCTGGCTTGGCTGATGCGACCCCAGGCTCCGTAAAGCCAGCTGATCATCGGAGTGCTTCTCATGTGCATTACCCGGCGTGAAACCGGCTGCTCCCGGCACGCAGGCGTCGGAAGCGTCTCGGGATCCGGCACGACTGGCGCCGGACCCCGATCACTCCAGCCACGCTCGTCAATCTCCGTTGTAGAGAGGATCGGGACCGACGAAGACCTGAACCTCGTGGTCGAGGAATTGCGCCGGCGCGACCTCGCTCAAATCGACCATGGTCACCTCGGGCATTACATCGAACCTCCAGGCGAAGGACCGCTCGGAGCCATTGCTGCCGGGAACTACGAATTCGATGGTTTCGCCATAACCCACGTTGACCCAGTGCGACTGGGGTCCGAGCTGGACGATGCGGTCGGCGGCCGAGTCAAGGACCGGTGTGCCGAGCACCGCGCTCGGTTGCTCGCTTCGCAGGCTGCTCAGGCTGGCCGTCGTTGCTACCACGACGGAACTGTCCGAAGCAGCGCGCTCCGAAGCGACGGTTGGCTGCGGTTGAAGCTCCGACCAGGTGTCACCGCCCTCCGATGCGGCCCGGTTGGCCGTCGTTGCGACCACCACGGAACTGTCAAAGGCCGCGCGCTGCGAAGCGGCGTAGGGCTGCGGTTGAAGCTCCGACCAGGTGTCACCGCCCTCCGATGCGGCCAGCGCGGCGCGCGAGGCCAGAGCCATCAGAACGGCTGCCGTTGCAAGTTTCAGTTTCATCAGAATGCTCCTCTTCAAGGTTGATCGCCGGGCAATCGGCGCTCCTCACTGCCCTTCCGCTGTTCCAACATGGCGGTCGAATCGCGTGAACTCCATTGCCAGACTGCAGGCGTATTTCGAGCCGAACGCCTTTCAAGCCGATGTCGCGCCCGGCGCAGACGGTTACAACGGCAACCCGGGTTGTAAGACCCCGGAATGCCTCGATGCGACAACATCGGCCGATCGAGCGCATCTAACGCCCATACCCGCGAGAAGACCGTTTTGTTCCCGCTTTCGGAACGCGATCGCTTTGGACACAATGGGCTCAGGAGGAAACTCATGACCCTGTACCACGGTCCGCGCTGCCCCCAATGTCAGACTCCGGTGCCGCTTGCAGGTTTCTGGAAGCGCGCCCCCAAGGACCGCGGCGGACTCTTCCTGATCGGCAGAGTCGGAGTCGCATGCCCCGCCTGCAGGGCGAGGCTGCGCGTGCTCCAGTCCAGCCTCGTCACGGCCGTGGTCGGGTCATTCGCCGCTCTGTGTGCTGCGTTCGGCGCGCTCGGCGCCGTAGAGCATGCACAGCTTGGCGCGGCTCGGCAGGACCTGAACCTGCTGCTGATCGCGCTGGCCATCGTCGGCTGGATGATTCTGTTCAGACGCTACGGCTACCGATTCGCGCGCCTGCGGGTTGTGGAAGACGGCGAGAAAGTGGCGGTGTTTTCATTGT
>DATBCI010000180.1:0-4725 GCA_036270555.1 Burkholderiaceae bacterium | reverse complement strand
CGGCCGGCATCCTCGGAAGCGTCGGATGTCCGGCTGGTGGAGGAGGTTGGATTCGAACCAACGTAGGCGCAAGGCCAACAGATTTACAGTCTGCCCCCTTTAACCGCTCGGGCACCCCTCCGAGGGAACCTCAAATTATCTTAGGTGTGGATTTTCCTGTCAAATTCGCTGCGCTGCGGCCAAGCAACATCGCGACCGCCGGCGTCGGTGTTGGCGAGCGATCTACGCGTGTGTGTGTGCTCACTAATGCGCGGCGCCGCTCAAGTCGCGGCACGCCGTGATCCGACGCAGCTACATCTGCTTGAACAGGTGCGTGAAGGTGCGGCTGACTTCGAGCTTTTCCGGGTGGTTCTTGAAGGAGACCAGCTGACGGCCGCGCAGGTCGCGTACCACGCCGGCGATGGCGCGCACGTTGACGATCGTGGCCCGATGGATCTGCCAGAACAGCTCCGGATCAAGCTGCTCGACCAGCTCCCGGATCGGGACTCGAATCAGGGCTTCGTAAGTCTCGGTTTGAACGCGGGTGTACTTCTCGTCGGACACGAAAAACAGGATCTCGCTGACCGGAATCATTCGCAACTGCTGCCCGATCGCGGCCTGGATCCATTGCAGATGCTGTGCGCCGCGCTGCTCCGAAGTCACCGTGTCGAGCTTGCGCGACAGCCGATCGAGCAGCGCCCCCAGGTCGGGAGGCGGCGCCTGCAAACGCTGCTTGAGCCGATTGACCGTGACTTCCAGGCGAGCCGTTTCGGCCGGCTTCAGCACGTAGTCGACTGCACCTTGCTCGAAGGCCTCGATGGCGAACTCACCATAGGCGGTCACGAACACGATGTGGCAGGCTCCGTCGATCGCCCGTGCCGCCTCGACGCCCGTCAGGCCCGGCATTCGGATGTCCAGAAACGCCAGCTGCGGTCGCAGCTGCTGCACCAGCTCGACCGCTTCCTGCCCGTTCCTGGCCTCACCGACGATCTGCAGCTCCGGCCACACTTCGGCCAGGCGGGCGCGCAGCTGCTCCCGCATCAATCGTTCATCATCGGCGATGATCGCGCACGCGGCCGTCATGCGGGCTGCGGCCAGACCTGGGGCGTCGGCTCGACCACGCCGACCGCGTAAGGCACCACGACGGTCGCGATGGTTCCGTTCGGCGAATTCGGTTCGATCGTCAGACGGCCGCGCGCGCCGAACAGTGCCTGCAGCCGTTCCCGCACATTGTTCAAACCGACACCGCTGCCGCCGGACCCGGCCGCCCCGAAACCAAGACCCGTATCGCTGACGGCGACCCGCAGGTTGCCGTCCACCACATCGGCATTCAACGTCAGTGCTCCGCCTTCGGGCTTGGGTTCAAGGCCGTGCTTGATCGAGTTCTCGACCAGTGTCTGAAGCATCATCGGCGGAAAAGCGGCAGTCGACAAGCCGGCCGGCATCGTGATCGCGAACTGCAGCCGATCGTCCATCCGAACCTTCAAGATCTCGAGGTACGAGCGGCACAGCGCCATTTCCTGGCCAAGCGTTGATGAAGCCTGCCGCATCTGAGGCACGGCGGCACGCAGGTACTGGATCAGGTTCTTCTGCATCCTGGAGGCGCGCGCAGGATCGGTCTCGATCAGGTAGTCGACCGAAGCGAGCGTGTTGAAAAGGAAATGCGGCTCGACCTGCGCTTGCATCGTCTTGAGCTGCGCCTCGGCCAGCTGCCGCTTCAAACCCTCCTCGGCCGCCACCGCGTCGGCCGCCTGCGCGCGAGTCTCGGCGCGGCGTTTGGAGCCCATCGCGATCTTTACGATCAGCAGCGCAAACCCCAGGATCAATCCCCAATTGGTAAAGCTCCAGGCGCTCGACCCGTCGTCGTTGTCTCCCTTCAGACCGGCGACCTTTTGATCGACCTGGTCCTGCACGAGTTCCTCGATCTGGTCCTTCGCCGCCTCGACCGCTTCGGATATCTTGTCCGGATCGGACATCAGGTCGGGCGGAACTGTCACGACCGGGCCCGACGGGCCCGCCTTCGAGTCGCCGCCCGGGGGCTTGGGCGGCACTGGAGGCTCCGGAGGCGTTTTGCCGGCCGCGGACGGCCCATGCTCGATTCGAACGCCGTGCTGGTCGACCACAACCGTCGACTTTTGTCCGTCCTTGTCGGTTTCGATCCGCACGCCTTTTTCGTCGACACTCATGTTGGGCGTGATGACCACCGTTCCCGACTCGTGGCCGTTGGACTGTCCGCCTTTCTGCGCGACCGGGGGGCGAGCGATGTGCAGACCATCGGCATCGACGCTGATCTTCAACTCCACCGGAACGTTGGGATGGTGCCGATGCCCCTTGTGCGCCGAGGTAAACATATCGTCCGCCAGCGAAAGCGCGGCGAGCACCAGCAGGAGCAGTAGGAAGAACTTGCCCCAACCGATCGACGCCAGCCAGTTGCCGATACTGCCCGCGGTGGTCGCGACCGAATGCGCCACGTCGCGACTCTCCTTCGCGCTGCGCGCTTCGGAGGGCGAACCCGCCCTCGACGTCGCTCTCTGGGCTTCGGCGGGCTTGCCCTCCATAGCGCCAGGCGCGACGGAGGGCGGCGGCGTGGCCGGGTTTTCTGCGCTGGGTTCAGGATCGG
Organism: Burkholderiaceae bacterium; assembly: GCA_036270555.1. Lineage (GTDB taxonomy): Bacteria > Pseudomonadota > Gammaproteobacteria > Burkholderiales > Burkholderiaceae_F > VBCK01. Next base: position 2,126 of record DATBCI010000180.1, on the reverse strand, counting down.
TCATGGTTCTATCGTAAGAGTCGAAGCGGCTCGCGACGGGTTCGCGAACTGGCTCCCACTGTACGGCCGCGTGGCCTGGCGCGGCGCCACCATACGACGGGGCGCGCAGTCCTGGGGCCAGACTGCACCGGCGAGCGATCGGCCGTCCACAGAGGCGCGTGCTGCGCAGCGCAATCCAGCCCGGTTCAGCGGGCGCTTCGGGTGGCCTATCATTCTTCGATTCCGCATCGATGCGCACTTGGAGGCCGACCGCGCGATGACTTATTTCGACGCCAACAATCCAATGGGCACCGACGGCTTCGAGTTCGTCGAGTACGCCGCGCCCGACCCAGCCGCCCTGGGTGCCCTTTTCGAAAGCCTCGGATTCACCGCCCTGGCAGGACACCGCCACAAGAAGGTGACGCTGTACCGGCAGGGCGACATCAACTTCATCATCAACTCGGAACCGGATTCATTCGCGCAACGCTTCGCGCGCCTGCACGGTCCGTCAATCTGCGCCATCGCGCTGCGCGTGCAGGACGCGGCGCACGCGTACCGGCGCGCCCTCGAGCTTGGCGCGTGGGGCTTCGACTCCCGTTCCGGCCCGATGGAATTGAACATTCCGGCGATCAAGGGCGTGGGCGACAGCCTGATCTATTTCGTCGATCGCTGGCGCGGCAAGCACGCGGCGCAACCCGGATATCGACCGGGCCGCATCGGCGACATCGGCATCTACGACGTCGACTTCGAGCCGATCGACGGGCCGGCCCGCGACGCGGGCATGCAGGCACCCGGCGCCGGCCTGGTTCACATCGACCACCTGACCCACAACGTGCACCGCGGCCGGATGAAGGAGTGGGCCGAGTTCTACGAGCGCCTGTTCAATTTCCGTGAAGTGCGCTACTTCGACATCGAGGGCCGGCAAACGGGCCTCAAGAGCAAGGCCATGTGCAGTCCGTGCGGCAAGATCCGGATTCCGATCAATGAAAGCTCCGATGACCAGAGCCAGATCAGCGAGTACCTGGACGTGTACCACGGCGAGGGCATCCAGCACGTTGCGCTATCGACCTCCGATATTTACCGCTCGGTCGAGGCGCTGCGCGCACGCAACGTGCAATTCCAGGACACGCCGGACACCTACTTCGAGGGGATCGACGCGCGACTGCCCGGCCACGGCGAATCCGTGAAGGAGTTGCGCCGGCTGAGCATTCTGGTCGACGGCAATCCGCACTCGGCCGGCAAGGAGCTGCTGTTGCAGATCTTCACGCGCAACCTGATCGGACCGATCTTTTTCGAGATCATCCAGCGCAAGGGGCACGAGGGGTTCGGCGAAGGCAATTTCCAGGCGCTGTTCGAATCGATCGAGCTCGACCAGATCCGGCGTGGCGTGCTGAAGCCGCACGCGTCGCCCGCCTGACGGGCCCACGCGGCATGAAAGTCGTCCCGGTCACCTACGGCGAATCGCAGCGTCCTCCGCGCGGCGACTATTCGGTCGCGCGCGCCGACTACACCTGCGACCAGATGTGGGGCCGCTATACGCCGCAGGAGCACGACCTGTACGCGCGCCTGTTCGCGCGCCAGCTGCGGCTGGTGCATGGACGGGCGTGTGACGAGTTCCTGCAGGCGCTGGTGCATCTGGACATGGGAGCGCGCATCCCGCGCTTCGAGGACGTGTGCCAGCAGCTGATGCGAGCAACCCGCTGGCAGATCGTCGCCGTGCCCGGTCTGATCCCCGAGGAAGCGTTTTTCCGGCTGCTGTCGCAACGGCGCTTTCCCGTCACGGTCTGGCTGCGCACACCGGAGGAATTCGACTACATCGTCGAGCCGGATCTGTTTCACGATCTGTTCGGCCACGTACCGCTGCTGTTCAATCCGGTCTTCGCCGACTACATGCAGGCGTACGGTGAAGGGGGGTTGAAGGCGCAGCGCGGCAATGCGCTCGAGTTGCTGGCGCGGCTGTACTGGTATACGGTCGAATTCGGCCTGATCGACACGCAGCACGGACAGCGCGTGTACGGCGCCGGCATCCTGTCTTCGCCTGGAGAGCTGACGCGGGCTCTGGTCGACCCGAGCCCGCTCAGGATCGGCTTCGACCTGCGCCGCGTTCTTCGAACGCGCTACGAGATCGACGATTTTCAGAAAACCTA
>DATBCI010000179.1:0-11382 GCA_036270555.1 Burkholderiaceae bacterium | reverse complement strand
ACGCCACCGCATTCGGTGGAAGCCGAGCAGTCGGTGCTGGGTGGGCTGTTGCTGGACAACTCGGCGTGGGACCGGATCGGCGATCGGATCAGCGGCGAGGACTTCTACCGGCATGATCACCGCCTGATCTTCCAGCAGATCTCCCGCCTGATCGATCAGAACAAGCCGGCTGACACAGTGACCGTGTTCGAGGGGTTGCAGAGCACTGGCCACGCCAGCGACTGCGGCGGCCTGGCCTACCTGAATTCACTGGCGCAGAACACGCCGTCCGCCGCCAACATCCGGCGCTACGCGGAAATTGTTCACGAGCGCGCGCTGCTGCGGCGGCTGGTCACGGTCGGCGAGGAGATTGCGGTTTCCGCGCTCGAGCCCCAGGGTAGGGACGCCAAGCAGATCCTGGACGAGGCCGAGGGCAAGGTATTTCGGATCGCAGAGCAGGGTGCGCGCGATCGAGGCGGTTTCGTGCGCCTGGAGCCGCTGCTCACGCGCGTGGTCGAGCGCATCCAGGAACTGTTCGAGCGCTCCGGCTCCAGCGACGTAACGGGAGTGCCCACCGGATTTACCGACCTGGATTCGAAAACCAGCGGGCTGCAGCCCGGAGACCTGATCGTCATCGCGGGGCGGCCGTCGATGGGCAAGACGGCATTGGCGCTGAATATCGGCGAGCACGTGGCGATCGACCTGGGCATGCCGGTTGCCGTGTTTTCGATGGAGATGGGGGCGTCGCAGCTGGCGCTGCGGATGCTGGGATCCGTCGGGCGCATCGACCAGCAGCGGCTGCGCACCGGGCGCCTGACGGATGAGGACTGGCCGCGCCTGAGCGAGGCGATCGAGCGGATGCACGCGGCGCCTCTGTACATCGACGAGACGGCGGCTTTGAACGCGTTGGAGCTGCGCGCGCGGGCCAGGCGCCTGGCGCGGGAATACAAACAGCTCGGACTGGTCGTGGTCGACTACCTGCAGCTGATGTCGGCCAGTGCGATGGGGGAAAACCGCGCGACCGAGATCTCGGAGATCTCGCGCTCGTTGAAAGCGCTCGCCAAGGAGCTGAAAGTCCCGGTCGTTGCACTGTCGCAGTTGAACCGGACTGTCGAGACACGCACCGACAAGCGGCCCGTGATGTCCGACCTGCGCGAATCGGGCGCCATCGAGCAGGATGCCGACGTGATCCTGTTTATCTACCGCGACGAGGTCTACAACCCGGACAGCAGCGACCGGGGTGTGGCCGAGATCATCATCGGCAAGCAGCGTAACGGTCCGATCGGCCGCGTGAACCTGCGGTTCGGGGGAGAGTTCACGCGCTTCGACAACCTCGCCAGCGGCTCGAGTTCGGCGCCGTTCTAAACAGAACGCGCGCCGGAAGCTCGATGCGGTAGCCGGGTCAGGGCGGCCCCGCCTCCTCGTAGGCCGCCAGCGCCTCGCGGGCCCAGCGGTCGATGCGGCGCAGGAACTCGTCGGCGGCGAACGGCTTGGACAGGTAAGCGTCGAAGCCGGCAGCGCGCACCTTGTTGGCCGTCTCCGACACGGCATCGGCGGTGACCGCCCAGCACGGAATCGCCGACGTGACGACCTCCGACCTCAGGCGCCGCAGCAGTTCGAAACCATCCATATCCGGCAGGTTCAAGTCGATCAGCAGCAGGTCCGGATGCCCTGAGTGCGCCAGCGCCATGGCCGCGGCCCCGTCGGCGGCCGTGAGCAGCTCGAGATGGCTGCGCAACGCAAACAATTCGGCGACGACGCTCTGGTTGGCCGGGTTGTCCTCCACGGACAGGACGCGCAGCTTGCGCGTGACGCTGCCGTCCGGCCTCTCAGCAAATGACAGGGTGGCTGGCCTCGGCAGCGTGTGCGGCCGAGCCGCGGCTGCGTGCTCCGGAGCAGCGACAACCCACGGCTTGAGGTGGACGGTGAATTCGCTGCCCAGGCCCGGAGAGCTGCGCGCAGTGATACCCCCGCCCATGGCCTGCGCGAGCCGGCGGGCAATGACCAGCCCGATGCCATAACCCTGTTCCGCACCAAACTCGGCGCCGAGGCGGTTGAACGGCTCATAGAGCTTCGCCATTTGCTGCTCGCTCATTCCGCGACCGGTATCGATGACGGTCACCTGGACTTCCGCTTCGTTGGCATCTGCCTGAATCTGCTCGACCTGCAGGCCGACGCTGCCGCCGGGCCGGTTGTACTTGATCGCATTCGACAGCAGATTGACCAGCACCTGCCTGAGGCGGGTGCGGTCTGCTTGCACCCAGAAGTCGGCCCCCGGCGCAGCCCCAAACGTGTCGTCCAGAGCGGGCAGCACAATGGCTTTGTCGATCGACAACGGCTGGCACAAGGTCAGGCACTCGCGCAGCAACGGCGCCAGCTGCACCGGCTCCAGCGCGAGCGCCAGATTGCCCGATTCGATGCGAGCCAGATCCAGCAACTCGTCCACCAGCGACAGCAGATGCTTGCCCGCGGTCAGGATATGGCCGACGCGCATCTGCACATCGGCAGGCAGGCGCCGGTCCATCTGCAGAATCTGGGAAAACCCGAGTACGGCGTTCAAGGGCGTGCGCAACTCATGGCTCATGCGCGACAGGAACTCCGTCTTGGCGCGGCTCGCGGCGCGCGCGGTCGCCAGTTCTTCACGCGATCGCTCGGCCTGGCGCAGGTTGGTCAGATCCATGCTGATGATCAGCAGGCAGCGCTGACCGCCATACTGGATCCGTTCGGCACTCAACAGGGCTTCGCGCCACTCGCCCGAGCGCATGCGCACCTGCCCGACCAGACCCCGGACGCGCCGCTGGGTGGTGAGCTCGTGGTCGAAGCGCCGCCGATCCTCCGCCAGCAACACGACGCCCGTCTCTTCCGGGGTTCGGCCGAGCACGGCTTCGCGGATGACCCCGAAGAACTGGCAGCAGGCTTCGTTCAGGTCCATCACGCGTCGTTCCGGCACGGTCAGGATCACGCTGGGAACCGGGGCCGCGTGAAACAGCGCCCGGTACTGTTCCTCGCCCTCACGCAGCTGCTGCTGCGTGACGCGCTGCGTGTCCAGCATCCGGTTGAACTCGCGCGCCACCACGCCCAGCTCGCCGGGGGCCGACTCGCGCGCTCGACCGGCGACATTGCCGGCGGCGATGCTCTGGGCGGCCAGCGCGAGCTCGTTCAGGGGCCGGATGATCCGGCGCGCCATGTGCCAGCCGATCAGGGCCGCGAGTACGAAGACGAGCCCCATGGCGGCGATGCTGCGGTTGCGCAGCGTCACATAGTCCTGCAGCGTTTCCTTTCTTGGCACACCCGTTACCACCCACCAGTCCGACATCGGCAGCGATCGCGCGAAATAGAGGCGTTCGACACCGTCGGAGCCGGCTGCTGAAAACTTGCGCACGATGACGCTGTCGGGTGGTCTTGCCAGCTGGTCACCCTTCAGTTCGGCCAGGGTCTGCAAAAGGGGGGCGGCGACCGATTTGCCGATCCGCTGCGGACCCCACAGGCTGCACAGCAGCACGTGGTCCGTGCTGTCGATCACCGCGGCGTAGTCGCTTTTCTGCAGCGTCGAAAAGAGTTGGTTGGCCAGCTTTTCCAGGTCGAGCGGCAGAGCGAGGATGCCGCGCTGGCGCCCCGTGCTGTCGATCACGGGATACGTCAGCGGTGCCGTCCAGCGGCCGCTGAGCGGCGCAAGGACCGCATCACCGGGATAGAACGCCTGCCGCGCGATCGCCTCGCGAAAGATGCGTTGGCGGATCGTTTTTTCCGGCGACGGCTTGCTCGCCCCCAGATCGGGGCAGACGGTTTCGCCATCGGTGCGTATCAGCACCACGGATGTGTAGTTCGGGTAGATGCTGGCGACTTCCCGAAACACGGGGTCGCACTGGCGCGAATTCACCGCGACCACCTTCGGGCGAGCGCCGATCGCCGACATGACCGCTCTGGCATCGGTCAGCACGCGCGCTAGGTTGGCGCTCAGCCCATTGTTCAACAGTTCGCTGCGCGAATACGCCTGGCGCAGGGCCTGTTCCCGCTGCTGCTGCAGGTGCCAGGCGATGCCCGCCAGTGCCGGCACCAGCCCGACCGACAGCAGCACCAGGACACTGGCCCGCATCGACCGCTGGTGGCGCAGAGGGGGCCTGTTCATCGGATATCGGCGAACGTGCTTCGCAATCCCCTCTCCCGCCTGCGGGAGAGGGCAGGGTGAGGGTGAGCGCGCGGGCACCAGGCCGGTTCATGCGCCCTCACCCCCGGCCCCTCTCCCACGCGTGGGAGAGGGGAGCCTCCCACAGGCGAAACAACGTCTTGCAAGTTCACAGCTATAGCGCTTCGGCGGCGTGGTCCGCCAGGCGCGAGCGCTCGCCACGCTGGAGCGTGACGTGACCCGCATGCTGCCAGCCTTTGAAGCGATCGACCACGTAGCTCAGTCCCGAGCTTCCTTCGGTCAGGTAGGGCGTGTCGATCTGGGCGATGTTGCCCAGACAGACCACCTTGGTACCGGGCCCGGCCCGCGTGATGAGGGTTTTCATCTGCTTGGGCGTCAGGTTCTGCGCCTCGTCGATGATCAGATACTTGCTGATGAATGTGCGACCGCGCATGAAACTCATCGCCTTGATCCGGATCCGCGTTCGAATCAGATCGTTGGTGGCCGCCCGACCCCAGTCGCCGGCCGAATCTTCGCCCCGATTCAATACTTCCAGATTGTCTTCGAGCGCACCCATCCAGGGCGCCATCTTTTCCTCCTCGGTGCCGGGCAGGAAGCCGATGTCCTCGCCCAGCGGTACCGTGGCCCGCGTCATGATGATCTCGGAGTAGCGCCGCGACTCCAGCGTCTGCACCAGCCCGGCAGCCAACGCCAGCAGCGTCTTGCCGGTGCCGGCCTGTCCGATCAGCGTGACGAAATCGCAGTCAGGGTCCATCAGAAGATTCAAGGCGAAACTCTGCTCGCGATTGCGCGCCGTGATCCCCCATACGGCGTTCTTGGCATGCAGGTAGTCGCGCAGCACGCGCAGAACGGCGGTCTTGCCGCGGATCTCCTTCACCTGCGCATAGAACGGCGGAGCCGCCACTTCGAGGAACACGAATTGGTTGATCAGCAGCTCGGGCACCAGAGGGCCGGTCACCCGGTAATAGCTAGCGCCACCCTGCTGCCAGGACTCCATTCCCTTCGAGTGCCGGTCCCAGAAATTGTCCGGCAGCGCGAGCACGCCGGTGTACAGGACATCGGTGTCCTCCAGCACCTTGTCGTTCGTGTAATCCTCGGCCAGTAAACCCAGCGCGCGCGCCTTCACGCGCATGTTGATGTCCTTCGACACCAGCACCACGTCGGACCCGGTGCGGGTCTGGCTCAGCGCGCGCACCACGCCCAGGATGTGGTTGTCGGCCTTGCCGACCGGCAGGCTGGGGGGCAGGGCATCGCCGATGGCTTCCGTTTGCAGGAACAGACGCCCGCCCGCCTCGGTGTTGCCGATCGAGGACAGGGGGATCCCTTGCTCGATCGGCTCGTGGAACGCCCCGACCAGCGCATCCAGTGAGCGGCTGGCCTGCCGCGCATTGCGCGCGACTTCGGACATCCCCTTCTTGTGCCCGTCGAGCTCCTCGAGCGTCATCATCGGAAGAAAGATGTCGTGCTCCTCGAAGCGAAACAGGCTGGTCGGGTCGTGCATCAGCACGTTGGTGTCCAGCACGAACAACTTGGGGCGGGCGCTGGCGGGGCGCGCTTTGCGGGAAGCCGCGCGGGTGCGTGTTTCGACCAGCGCAAGGTGGGCTGCTGACCGCTCGCGTGCGCGCTCGGCTTGCGCGGGACGCGGCGCCGGCGCCGAGCGTCGCGCGCGCGGCGCCTCGACCGCCGGCGAATCGGTCGGCATCAGGATCGATGCGGGCTTGCTGGGTGCTTTGGGAAGCGGCATGTGGCTCAGCGCTGCGTTGATGTTCGATGGGAGTTCGATCGGCTGCTGTTCAGCCGAGTGCGCGCGCCGCGGCCAACGCCTGCTCGACGTGGCCGGGCACTTTGACGCCGCGCCACTCGTGCCGCAGCGCGCCCTGGCCGTCGAGCAGAAACGTGCTGCGCTCGATTCCGCGCACCGGCTTGCCGTACATCGTCTTGTTCTTGATCACGCCGAACAGCTTGCACAGGTGCTCGTCGGGATCCGACACCAGCTCGAACGGAAGCTGCAGCTTCTGCTTGAACCCTTCGTGCGACTTCATGCTGTCGCGTGACACACCGATGATCCGGGTCCGGGCCTGGGCAAAGCGATCGTGCGCTTGCGCGAAATCCAGACTCTCGGCGGTACAGCCCGACGTGTTGTCCTTTGGATAGAAGTAGATCAGCAGCGGGGCGCCCCTGGCCTCCGACAGCCGGAACTGGCCGCCGGTCGAGGGCGCGGAGAAATCCGGCACGGCCTCGCCGATTTTCAGCGTCACTCGGAATCCTCCTGCAGAAAAGCCGCCGCTACGCGCCGTCCGTCGCCCGCAAGGATGTTGTAGGTGCGACAGGCTGCCTTGGTATCCATCACTTCGAGCGCGACACCGGCGCGCGCCAGACGCGCGGTCAGTCTCGGGTCGACCTGGCGATGATGCAGCCCGGTGCCCAGCAGGAGCACCTCGGGCTTGAGCCCAAGCACCGGATCGAAATCTTCGAGCTGCAGCCCCGCGAACCCGGTCACGGGCCAGGGCTGCACGGACGCCAGTCCGAGGATCAGGTTTCCGCGATGGCGCTCGCCGTTGATCTCGACGTACCCGGGGCCATATCCGGTGACGGTATTCTGAGTTGAGCGTTGTTCATGCAGCTTCAATGCTTCTCCCGCATTTCGGGTAAATTATGCCCAGAAAGACCGCCGAATGGAGCACGCCTCGCCCGAATTTCCCCGTATCAAGCGCCTGCCGCCGTACGTTTTCAATATCACCAGCGAGCTGAAAATGGCGGCCCGGCGCCGCGGGGAAGACATCGTCGACATGAGCATGGGCAACCCGGATGGTCCGACCCCCAAGCACATCGTCGACAAGCTGATGGAGGCCGTGCAGCGGCCGGATACACACGGCTATTCGGTCTCCAAAGGCATTCCACGCCTGCGCCGTGCGATCGCCACCTGGTACCGCAAGCGCTTTCAGGTCGAGATCGATCCCGATTCAGAAGCGATCGTCACGATCGGGTCCAAAGAGGGGCTGGCACACCTGATGCTGGCCACCTTGGACCGGGGCGACACGGTGCTGGTTCCTAACCCGAGCTACCCCATTCACATCTACGGCGCGATCATCGCGGGGGCCGATATCCGGTCGGTCAGGATCACATCCGGGGTCGACTTTTTCGACGAACTGGAACGCGCGATACGCGAATCGTTCCCCAAACCCCGGATGATCGTGCTGGGCTTTCCGAGCAACCCGACCGCGCAGTGCGTCGACCTGGATTTCTTCCGCCGCGTGATCGAGCTGGCACGCGCGCATGGAATTTACGTGGTGCATGACCTGGCGTACGCGGACATCGTGTTCGACGGCTACCGGGCTCCCTCGATCATGCAGGTGCCGGGCGCGCGCGACGTTGCGGTGGAATTCTTCACGCTCAGCAAGAGTTACAACATGGCCGGCTGGCGGATCGGGTTCATGGTGGGCAATCGGGACCTGGTGGCGGCGCTGGCACGCATCAAGAGCTATCACGACTACGGCACGTTTACTCCGATCCAGGTCGCCTCGATCGCGGCGCTGGAGGGCCCACAGGAGTGCGTGAGCGAGATCTGCGCGCAGTACCGGGGGCGGCGCGACGTTCTGGTCAAGGGATTGCACGAGGCCGGCTGGCCGGTGCAGCTGCCGCAGGCTTCGATGTACATCTGGGCCGAAATCCCGCTGCCTTATCGCCCGAGCGGGTCGCTCGAGTTTGCCAAGACGTTGCTCACGCAGGCGAAGGTGGCCGTCTCGCCCGGAATCGGTTTCGGCGACTATGGCGACACGCACGTTCGCTTCGCCCTGATCGAGAACGAACACAGAACCCGGCAGGCGGTGCGCGGGATACGCGACATGCTCCGGCGCGACGCGCTGGCGCCCCGGGCTGCGGCCTGAACCCGACGCGGTCCACCGCGGCCATTCGAGCTTATGAAACCGATTAGAGTCGGCTTGCTTGGACTGGGGACGGTCGGGCGCGGCACCTTCGAAACGCTGCGACGCAACCAGGAGGAGATCCAGCGGCGCGCCGGCCGCGGCATCGAGATCGTAGGCGTTGCCGTGCGCGACGTGGCGAAAGCACGCCGGGTCGTCGGCGCCGGCATCGAAGTCACGGACAGTGCCGAGCAGTTGGTCCGAAGCGCCGGCATCGACATCGTGGTCGAGCTGATCGGAGGATGCGATCCGGCCCGCTCCCTGGTGCTGGAGGCGATCCGCAACCACAAACACGTCGTAACGGCCAACAAGGCGCTGCTGGCGGTGCACGGCAACGAGATTTTCGCCTCCGCTCACCGCGCGGGCGTCATGGTGGCGTTCGAAGGGGCTGTCGCCGGCGGCGTTCCGATCATCAAGGCGCTGCGGGAGGGTCTGACGGCGAACCGGATCGAATGGATCGCGGGGATCATCAATGGCACCAGCAATTTCATTCTGACGCAGATGCGCGCCACTGGCGCTTCGTTCGAGGCGGTGCTGGCCCAGGCGCAAGCGCTCGGTTACGCGGAAGCCGACCCCCGATTCGATATCGACGGCGTGGATGCCGCGCACAAGCTGACGATCTTATGCTCGATCGCCTTTGGCGTACCGATCCGCTTCGAGGCTGCCTACATGGAAGGCATCGGCAAGCTGGCGGCCGCCGACATTCGTTACGCGGAGCAACTCGGCTACCGGATCAAGCTGCTCGGGATCACCAAGCGAAACGCCAACGGCGTCGAGCTCAGGGTGCACCCGACCCTGGTGCCGATGCAGCGCCTGCTCGCCAGCGTCGAGGGCGCGATGAACGCGATACTGGTCAAGGGTGACGCCGTCGGCACCACGCTCTACTACGGTCCTGGCGCGGGCGCCGAGCCAACCGCATCGGCGGTGGTGGCCGACCTGGTCGATGTAACGCGGATGCACACGGCCGATCCGGACAATCGCGTTCCGCATCTGGCCTTTCAGCCGGACGCCCTGGCGAACCTGCCGTGGCTCGGCATCGAGGACACGATCACGTCGTATTACTTCCGGATGCGGGTCGCGGATCAGCCCGGTGTGCTGGCGGACATCGCGCGCATCCTGGCCGACCACCGCATCTCGATCGACGCAATGTTCCAACGCGAGCCCAGTGAGGGCGAGAATCAGACCGACATCATCCTGCTGACTCACGAGGCGCTGGAGCGCGACGTCAACGCAGCCATCGGCTGCATGGAGGCACTTCCCACGGTGTTGGCGCCGGTGATACGCATCCGCCAGGAAGAGCTTCTCTGAAACCGGCTTTCGGTCCGAGATCCTAGATGCAGTACGTGTCGACTCGAGGGCACACGGCGCCCGCTCGCTTTCGCGACGTCCTGCTGGAGGGCCTGGCGCCCGACGGCGGATTGATGGTTCCGGAACGGTATCCGCAGGTCGACACTGCCACGCTGTGTGCCTGGCGCCGCCTGAGCTATCCACAACTGGCGTGCGAAGTGATGTCGCTGTTTGCCGACGACTATCCGCACGGGCAGCTGGCGAAGCTCACGCACGCCGTCTACACGGCGGACCGCTTCGGCAGCGACCAGGTGACGCCGCTGGTCGACCTGGAGCCGGGGCTGAAACTCCTGCAACTGTCCAACGGTCCGACGCTGGCTTTCAAGGACCTCGCGATGCAGTTGCTGGGCGCTCTGTTCGGCTTCGAACTGGCGAGCGGCTCGGACGCGCTGAACATCCTGGGCGCAACGTCCGGGGACACCGGCTCGTCGGCCGAATACGCAATGCGCGGCCGGCCAGCGATCCGTGTTTTCATGCTGTCGCCGCTGGGCCGGATGAGCGCGTTCCAGCGGGCTCAAATGTATTGCCTTCCGGATCCGAACATCTTCAATATCGCGGTCGAAGGCACCTTCGATGATTGCCAGGACATCGTGAAGGACATCGCTTCCGATGTCGACTTCAAGCAACGCCACCGGATGGGGGCGGTCAACTCGATCAACTGGGCGCGGGTTGCCGCCCAGGCCGTCTACTACTTTCACGGCTACTTTGCCGCAACGATGCGCGACGGCGATCCGGTTTCGTTTTGCGTGCCGTCCGGCAACTTCGGCAACGTGCTGGCCGGATGGATCGCCCGCTGCATGGGCCTGCCGATCGACCGGCTGATCGTCGCCACCAACGAGAACGATGTGCTCGACGAGTTCTTCCGAACCGGCCGCTACCGGGTGCGCAGCCGCAGCCAGACCCTCGCCACCAGCAGCCCGTCGATGGACATATCGAAGGCCTCCAATTTCGAGCGCTTCGTGTTCGACCTGGTCGGACGCGATTGCGACCGCGTGCGTGAGCTGTGGGCCCGCCTGCAGGCGACCGGCGAGTTCGATCTGAAGGGCACGCCCTACTGGACGGACGCTTCAGCCCGTGGGTTCAGCTCGGGCCGCAGCACCCACGCGGACCGGGTCGCGACGATCCGCTCGGTGTACCAGGCGAGCGGGCGCATCGTCGATCCGCACACGGCCGACGGAATCAAGGTGGCTCGTGAGGTCTGCCGGGCCGGGGTTCCGATGGTCTGCCTGGAAACCGCGCAGCCGGTGAAATTCTCGGACACGATCGTCGAGGCGATCGGGCAGGCTCCTGCGCTGACATCCGAAATGGCCCGCATGCTGGCGCAGCCTCAGCGCTTCGAGAAAATGCCGCCCGATGCGGCCCGCATCCGCCGGTATGTTGAAGCAAGCATCGGTGTGACCGGTCCAGGATGAAAGCGATCAGTTTTGTAGGCCGTTCCGGCGCGGGCAAGACCACCCTGATCGAGCGCTTGGTCCCGGTACTGACTCAGCGAGGATTGTCGATCTCGGCACTCAAGCATGCCCATTGCGGTTTCGATATCGATCGCCCGGGCAAGGATTCGTTCCGGTTGCGCGCAGCCGGCGCCTCCCAGGTGATGATCGCAGGTCCCCAGCGCTGGGCCCTGATGACGGAGCTGCGCGGGCCGGCGCCGCGCCTTGACCAATTGCTGGCCGAACTGGCTCCTTGCGACCTGGTGCTGGTCGAAGGCTTTAGGCGCGAGCCGTCGATCCCAAGGATCGAGGTACGCGGACCTGCCCTCGAGCTGCCCTCCTTCGCGCAGCGCGCTTCGGAGGGTGAACGCGCTACGGCGGGTTTGCCCGCCGAGGCCGCGCAAAGCGCGGCGGAGGCGGGCGATCCGAACCTGATCGCCGTCGTGTGCGATGATTCACTCGACAGCGAGCTGCGGCACTTCAAGCGCGATGACGTCGCGGCCATCGCGTCGTTTATCGTGGAGCGTCTTGGAATTGAACGATGATTTCGCTCGAT
>DATBCI010000178.1:0-15514 GCA_036270555.1 Burkholderiaceae bacterium | reverse complement strand
TTGGATCATCGATCGCACGTGATAACACCATGCCGCCGACGCAGAGGGCCACCAAGGCCAATGCCCGTTGCCGCGCGGAGCGCTCCTCTGATCGTAGGTTCGCCTCAAAGGCTCCGGCCATCATCTGAAGCACTTCACGGTAGGCGGCCTTGACGCCTTCGCCAGCGCGCGCCGCGTCGGACGGCAATCCGATCATTGGGCAGGATCCGTCGCGATCTTCGAAATGCTCTTTGGAAAGATAAGCATCGACGATCATCTTCGCAAGCTCCGGTCCCTGGGCAGATGCGTCGATATACGCGCGCTGCCAGGCCTCTGGGCCATCGCAGATGAACTGCCTGATCGCCTCCGCGTAGAGCTCTTCCTTGGTTTCGAAGTGGTTGTAGAACCCGCCGCGGGTCAGTCCGGCGTCCGCCATGATTTCGTCGATCGTGACTGCGGCAAACCCCGATCTGTTGAACAGACGCCGCGCACTCTTGAGGATGCGCTCCCGTGTCTCTGTTTTGTGCTCGGCCGGGTAGGGCATGGTCTGTCAGATCCTAACAAGGCTGGACGGCTGAGTTCAGTATATGTTCTTTAACATATTTTTTCCCCCCACTACAGTCGCTGCATGGATCGATCACTTTCGATCAGCGACAGGAGTTTCAGATGGGCATGAATGACGACATCTTTCTGTTGGCGATTCAGGGGATCCTCAAACCGAAGACCCTGGAAGATTCACGTATTACTCATAACATGACGGCCGGTAACCCTGACGGCGTCGCCGCCGCGCGAGCTCTCGGCGATCTATCTCACAACGTGTTTGTGACAGCGGGCGATTCCAAGGGACCCGGCGGCGAGTTATTGATCCTCGATCTTTGGAACAATCTGGACGGCTTTAATCAGTTTTTCGCAAATAAGCAGGTGCAGGAGGGTGGAGCGATGATTTTCGCGTCGGTGGAAAGCCGCGAACTGTGGTCTCCGGCGCAAGAGTTTCGTTCGTTCATCTTGCCGACCCCGGCCGCCAGAAACGATTTTTGCGTCGGCCTGCTTCGCGGCACGGTACGCTCACGTGAATTCGCAAAAGCCGCGTTCGACAAGATGGCGAAAGACACCATCAACGCCGCGCGGATGGAAGGCCAAGTCTCCCGCGAGATATTTTTCCGAATGTCTGCCCCAGGACAGCCGGCCACGCTCGACTTGTTAGGCGTCGACGTTTGGATGGACGGGGAGGGGATGGGGCGCTTCTACTCGAACCCGCAACATATGTCGCCGATCCGCGACATCTTCGCCGGCCCGCCGGCGACATCGACCTGGAAGCACCCTGCCGGCCAATGGATCGAGTGGTAAAACCGCCAGCGGACAACCACATGACGATCGTGCACGCATCGCCCTGCTCGCCGCAGTAGAGCTGCAGCGCGACACACTGATGCGCAACAACCTCTGGATGGCGGGCGACGATTAGCGATTGGCCGATCTGTTCCAGCAGGTGCTGGACGCAGTGCAGTACGCGCATGGGCACCAGGTGATCCACCGGGACATCAAAACCGTCGAACATCCTGGTGACCGACTCCGGCCAGGTGCGGCTGCTGGATTTCGGGGTCGCGAAGCTCCTGGCGCACGAAACAACGGCCAATTGTTGCTCGATGCTGCTACTTAACAGCGACGTTGATCGAAGCCGCCATCGCCGGACCATAGGAAACGTGCGCGCCATTCGCGAACTGCATAGTCAACTTGTAATTGCCGGGAGGTAGCTTGATCTCGGCCTCAGTCTGCGCCTTGCCAAAGTGTAAGTGCGCGGCGTCGACTGGGATCGCCTCGCCCGCATTCATAGGGCCAAGGTTGATTAGCAAGTGATGATGACCCGAGCCGGCCTTGACCTCGCCGGCGGGCTCAACCGCCATGCCCTTCACGCCGAAGACCACTTTGAACGGGCTGGTCACCGCTGCCCCATCCTTCGGTTCGATGAACGACACGGACCCGTCCGAGTAAGCCATCGACGGGACGTTGCCGGCATTCACTTCCACGCACTTTTCCAGGCCCACCGGCCTCTCGGCCTTGTCGACCACGCGGATGCATAGCCAGTGCGTGCCGGGGACGAGCTTGTCCACGGCATAGCTGCCTTTCAGCTCGTGCAGCTGCGCCACACGGTCGCCGTCCACGTACACGTGCACGTGGTCCGCTTTCGACGCGGCTGGCACGGCCTGCACGGCTGCCGCAGGCACGACGTCGAAGACAATCTTTGTGCCGGTGCCGGCAATCTTCGATTTGTTGCCCGGGGAATTGATCGTCACCGCCCTGTCGTTCGCCTCATCGGCGGCCTTCTGCCCGGCGGCCTTCTTATCCGGCTCGGATTTCTTCTCCTTGTCGGCCATTTGCGCGAGCTCCATAGCCAAGACGATCTTCGCGCCGGGGCCGCGGATCTTAGGTCCGTCGGCCGGGGAACCGGTCGTCATGGACCAGGCGTCCACCCGCGCCAGCCCGGCTGCTGCCAGCGCCACGCCGATCGCGGCGAGTTCGATGCCCTTCAGCATTATCGACCCCTATCACACAGGCTTCCCGAATACTACTGCGCACGGCGGCGCGAGCAGGGCGAGGTCTGAACGACGGGAGGGGCGTCCATGCGGACACCAGTGCGGTGCCATGGGAGTGAAAAAAAGGACCACGACGGTGGTCCCTCAATCGGATTCTGGTGGAGGCGGCGGGAATCGAACCCGCGTCCGCAGACGATCCACAAGCGGCTCTACATGCGTAGCCGACCTATTTTTGTCTCGCCGTGCGCTTAGCCAGTCGGCAGGCCGACGCACAGCCAGTCACTTGATCTCGATGCGGCCGCCGTGACATCGGCCGCATCCAGCCACTGAAAATGGCGCTGCTGCCGGTTGCCCGGCCTAGCCCAGTGACCGGCTAGTGCAGCGTCTCACCGGGTTTAGGCGGCGAGAGCAAAACGCTCGTTGTTGGCGTTTGTTTGGCTTCCAGTGGATTTACGAGGTGACTGGTCCTCGGCACGCACCGCACTGCTTCCCAACCTGCGTCGAAACCAGGTCGCCCCCAGTGCCGACAGTCCTATTTTAACCTCTTAGATGCGGACGAGCGCCGATTGTTGCAAGATCCTGGCTGAGGCCATCCGCCTAGGATCACAAACCAGAGTCCGGCCGCGCCATCCGCGCGCCGGCACGGGAAGGGGACCAAGATGAGGCACAGAATTCGCTCGATTCGACCGCTGCTCGCCTGGTTGGTTCTGTTAGCCGTTGCCATGTTCTCGCTGGCGGCTGCCGCCGACGAAACCTGCAACTCGCCCTACATGGCGGGACTGATCAAAGGGCAGGAAGACTACGTGCACGTTTGGACGCTCGGCGTCGAGGGCTGGGGCGACGGTTCGGACAAACTGGTGACGATCGACGCCAGGCCGAAATCGAAAACCTACGGCAAGGTGGTGCACACCGTCTCGGTCGGCGGGCGCGGTGAGGCGCACCACATGGGGTTCACCGACGACCGCCGCTTCCTGTGGGCCGGGCGCCTGAATGACAGCAAGATCTTCGTGTTCGATGTCGGCACCGATCCTTCCAAGCCCAAACTCGTGAAGACGATCACCGACCTGCCGGGCGCGGCCGGGCTGGTCGGCCCCCACACCTTCTACGCGCTGCCAGGGCGGATGCTGGTCGGCAATCTGTCCAACACGAAGGACAACGGCGGCGTAACCGGCCTGGCCGTCTACAACAACAAGGGCGAGTTCGTGCAGAAGTACATGCTCCCGACCGCCCCGTTAGGTGGGGTGCAAGGCGACGGCTACGGCTACGACATCGCGATCAACCCGGCCAGGAACGCGCTGCTCACCTCCAGCTTCACAGGCCGCGACAACTACATGCGGGACCTGGGCTCCCTGATCAAGGACGCCGTTGCGATGAAGCACTTCGGCAACACGATGGTGTTGTGGGACTTGAAAGCGATGCAGACGCGCCAGATCTTCAATGTGGCGGGTGCTCCGCTGGAAATCCGGTGGTCGCTCAATCCGAAGGACAACTGGGCGATCACCGCTACCGCCCTGACGTCCAAGTTGTGGCTGGTGAGGCAGGATGCCAAGGGCGAGTGGCAGGCCAAGGACGTGGCCACGATCGGCGACCCGGCCAAAGTTCCGCTGCCGGTCGACATTTCGATCCGGGCTGACGGCAAGGGCCTGTGGGTCAACACCTTCATGGACGGCACGACCCGCTACTTCGACCTGACCGATCCCGAGCACCCGAAGCAGACCTACGCCAGGCAGACCGGTCGCCAGGTCAACATGATCAGCCAGTCGTGGGACGGAAAGCGCCTCTACATCACCTCGAGCCTGCTCGAGCACTGGGACAAGGCGGGTGCGGACAATGAGCAGTTCCTGCGCGCATTCAATTGGGACGGCAAGGAGTTGACGCCGGCCTTCGAAGTCGACTTCGCGAAGGAAAAGCTGGGGCGGGCACACCATATGAAGTTCACGGCGCGCCCGGTCGGCGTGGCGGTGGCCGACCAGGAACCCGCGGTGGTACCCGGATACTGAGCGGGCAGGCAGCACGGTGGCGCTGGTGGGTCGCGCTGTCGCTCGCGCGCTCTTCGCGGCTGCGCTCGCGCTGCCCGCGGGCGCGATGGCGGCTTCCGACCCGGGCCTGCCGCGTGCACCGCGGATGCAATTCGTGGCGCCACCCGCCGGCACCTATGCGCTGCAGCACATCCAGGCCAGCCCCGACGCCCCGTTGCTGGACTCGTCGGCCCAGCCGTGCCGGCTGTCCGACCTGACGCACGGCAAGATCACGCTGCTGACCTTCTTCTACACGCACTGCACCGATCCGCTCGGCTGTCCGTTCGCGCTCGGCTTGATGTCCGGCCTGCGCGAGCGGATCGGTGCCGAGCCGGACCTGCGCCGCAACGTGCGCTTCGTCAGCATCAGCTTCGATCCGACCCGTGATTCACCGGGGCAGTTGCGCAGCTACGCGCGCGGCCTGGCTGCCAAGGCCCGATTCGAATGGGATTTCGTGACAGCGCCCTCGATGGCGGTGCTGCAGCCGTTGCTGGACGATTTCGGGCAGGACGTGCGGGTCGAGCGGGCCAGCGACCGCCGGCCGGCGCGCGCGATGAGCCACATGCTGAAGCTCTTCCTGATCGACCCGGACGGCAGCGTGCGGGAAATCTACGCGCTGGATTTCCTGCAGCCCGAAGTGATGCTGAACGACATGCGCACGTTGCGACTGGAGCAGCTGCGAGCGGTCAGTCGCTAGCGGGCGAGCGGGTTGGGCCGCATCTGGATCTTGTAGACCTTCGGATAAGCCTGCTTGCCGCCCTCGCCGTGGAACGGCGCCCGCGTGCCGGAGGTCGTCCATAGCCCGCGGCCCTTCCAGCCCGCGTTCGGATCGTCGATGCGGCCGTCGACGTTCTTCGTGAAGAAGCCCATCGGGTAGGGCACGCGCAGGCTGACCAGCTGGCCATCGACCAGCGCCAACAGCGCTTCGCCCCCATTGGTGGTTGCAATCGGGACATTCGCGCCCAGGCCGAGCGTGTTGTAGCGGTCGACCCACACGTAGTAGGCGTGATCGGCACTGCCGCTGGCGCTGACGCCCTTGAATTGCGGCCCCGGGAAGCGGTACAGCGTCCATCCCTCCGGGCACTGTTTGCCCTCGGCGGCGGTCGGTCCGCTCAATGGCCCTTTGCAACGGCGCCGATCGAAGCTCGCCAGATGCCCGCTCGACAGCGCGGTCCACGCGACGCCGTTCAGATCGAGGTCGAGGCCACGCGGACCGAAACCTCCCGGCGGAGGCTGATAGATTTCGGCGATCGACGTACGGGACGGATCGCTGCCCGGCATCACCCGGATCAGATAGCCCGGCTGGGCAACACCGGAGAACCCGGCGTCCATCGACTGCCCCCAGATCGAATCGTCCACCGGGCTCGGCATCACGCCGTAGAAGGCGGCCATCACGCGCCGATCCTTTTTGGGATCGAGCGGTTGATCGGCGTTCACGTAGTCGTCGCGCCGGCTGTTGCCGTTGGTGTCGACGATCAGCGGTGTCCAACCCTGCGCTTTGACTTCGTCATGCGTCTGCAGGTACAAGCGCGTGTTCAGCCACCCGACCACGCCGCTCATCGGCGAGCCCGCGCTGGTCCACAGCGTCTGGTCGGCATCGTGGCCGAAATAAAGGTGGTGCGTGGTGAAGCAGGTGTTGATCAGGAGCCACTGCTTCGTGGCCGGGTCGTACATGGAGAGCTGGCGCGCCGACTCGGCCAGCGGCGCGACCTTGGCCGAGGCGAGGTCTGATCCGGCCTTGCAGAAGTCGGGATTGGCTGACGGCCGGATGCGGGCCGTGAACCAGACGCGGCCCACCGCGTCCATCATCAGGTTGTGAATGCTGGTGTGCCCGTCCCAGATCGGCTGCGTGCCCCAGTAGGCCGACTCTGCGTGCGGCAGATCCACCGACGACGGCGTGTGGGGATCCAGATAGGGGTGCCGCACCGTCGCGGCCACGTTCCTGACCGGGTCCAGCGTGGGAATCAGGTCGGTGCTCTCCTCGGTCGAACCCCAGATCAGGCCATTGGCGTTGACGGTCGGATGCAGCTTGTCGGTCGAGATGGCGTCATGCAGGTAGTACGTGGGCGACGACCAGTCCCACAGCGAAACCACGACATTGCGCTCGATGCCTTGGGGTCGCTCGGGCTTGGCAAAGGGCAGTTCACCCGCCGCGATCCGATCGGTCCAGTCTGCGAACAGCTGCAAGACCTTCTCGGCGCCAAAACGCCCCAGCACCCGCGCCATGTACTCCATCGCCTGGCCGGCCTGGGTTCGGCGTGCCCAGGCGCTAAAGGAGTTGCCCGTCTTGCGGAAGGTTTCCGGAACCTCGCGAATTCCCCTCGATCCCAGTGCGTGACAGGACTGGCAGCCGTTCTTCAGCGTGT
Organism: Burkholderiaceae bacterium; assembly: GCA_036270555.1. Lineage (GTDB taxonomy): Bacteria > Pseudomonadota > Gammaproteobacteria > Burkholderiales > Burkholderiaceae_F > VBCK01. The sequence continues at coordinate 8,620 of DATBCI010000178.1, read as the reverse complement.
CGATCCAGAAGTGCTGGTCTTTCATCGACTCGGCGATGCCGTTGCCCTTGTCTCCCGTTCCCGGAAATTCCTGCGTCGATGGGATCTGCAGCAGGGAGTACCAGTAGACGCCCGGGTAGAACTCGGCGGCCGCCTTCTCGGTGGAAGCCGCAACCGCTTTGAGCTTCAGCACGTGGCCCGGCTCGGATTCGACGCGAGCCGAATCGGTCAGACCGTACCCGCGCACCCACACCTGGTATCGGCCATGCGGCAGCTCCGGGATCACGAAGCGGCCCAGTTCGTCGGTCACCACGATCTTGGCGAATCTCGTCGGCAGGTCCCTGGTTTCGGCGATGACCCAGACCCCTGCTTCCGGTCCGTGCTCTCCGGTCACGACACCGCCGATGTCATGGGACGAGACATCGATATCGGCGGCGGTTGCGCTACGGCCCGCCAGCAAGGCGATGACGAGCAGGAGAGTCGATACCGCTTTCATCGTGCTCCTCCTCTGGATCCGGCGATGAGCGTGCTACTGCGGCAGGATCCAGGGCAGCAGATCCAGGGGCCCGTGGATGACCAGGTCGGCTCCCCAGCCGGCGACATCGTGGGCGCCCCCCAGATAGCCGTACGCTGCCGCCACGGTCCGCACGCCCGCCGCGCGGCCGGCCTGCACGTCGCGCGGATCGTCACCGATGTAGACGCACTCGGAGGGCGGGACACCGCACTGGCTGAGCGCGCACAGGATCGGCGCCGGATCGGGTTTGGGCCGAGCCACCGTATCGCCACTGACGACGCAGGCCGCCCGACTGTCCAGCCCCAACGCCCGCATCAGCGGTTCGGTGAAGCGCGCTGCCTTGTTGGTCACGACGCCCCAGCGCTGATTGGACGCCTCGATCGTGTCCAACGCCTGCTCGACCCCGGGATACAGGCGCGAGTGCACGCACAGCGCCTGCGCGTAGTAGTCCAGGAACTCGGCGCGCAGCTCATCGTAGCCCGCATCCTCGGGGCCCATCCCGAAGGCGCACCGGATCAAGCCGCGCGCGCCGTGGCTGGTCCACGGACGCAGCTCGTGCAACGGGGTGGGTGCCAGATTTCGGCGCGTCCGGCACCGGTTGACGGCCGCGGCCAGGTCCTGCGCCGTGTCCACCAGCGTCCCGTCCAGGTCGAACAGCACAAGACGTGTGCGCACGCCGGCGGGCTCTGCGCGGCTCATTGAACCTTCCTGCAAGCCATCAAATAGTTCACGCGGGCATCCGTGCCCAGGTGGTACTTGCGCGCCAGCGGCTGGTACGACATCCCGCGCAGGTCCTCGATCTGCAAGCCCGTCTCGCGTGCAGCCCGGGCCAGCTCGCTCGGCCGGATGAAGCGCGCGTACTCGTGGGTGCCGCGCGGCAGCAGGCCCAGCACGTACTCGGCGCCGACGATCGCCATCAGGAACGCACGCGCGTTGCGGTTGATCGTCGAGAAAAAGACCCACCCGTGCGGACGCGTCAGCGCCGCGCACGCCTTGACGGTCGACTCGGGATCGGGCACGTGTTCCAGCATTTCCATGCAGGTCACGATATCGAACGATCCGGCCGCTTCGTGCGCCAGGTCTTCGGCGCTGATCGACCGGTACCTGACGCGCGCGCCGCTCTCCAGCGCATGCAGTTGGGCGACACGCACCGGCTTGTCGGCCAGGTCGATTCCCAGAACATCGGCGCCGCGCGTGCTCATCGACTCCGACAGGATGCCGCCGCCGCAGCCGACGTCGAGCACCCGTTTGCCGGGGAGCGCAGCGCGCTGATCGATCCAGTCCAGTCGCAGCGGATTGATTTCGTGCAGCGGGCGAAACGAGCCTGCGGGATCCCACCACTGGTGAGCCAGCTCGCTGAATTTCTGCAGCTCGGCCGGATCGACGTTCACCGGTTGCAGCTACCTGTCACCCGCAAGAGCACCGTACGCCGGTGGCGCGCAATCCGCGCATCCGGCGTACGGGTCCAAGGGTCTTGAGCCCCTGTGCGCTGCCTTACTGCACAACCGTCTTGGAACCTTCAACTTGAACGTCGACTCGACGGTTCTGCGAACGACCCTCCTTCGTCTTGTTGTCGGCGACCGGATCGCGCTTGCCCTTGCCTTCGGCATCGATCACGCTCGCGTTCACTCCCTTGCTGACGAGGTAGTCGCGTACCGCGTCGGCGCGGCGCAACGACAGCTTCTCGTTGTAGGCATCGGTGCCGACGCTGTCGGTGTATCCGACCACGTGGATGGCCGTGACGTCGGCGCCCTGCATCTCGGCCGCGAGCGCATCGAGCTTCGCCTTCGCCGGCGCCTTCAACACGGCCTTGTCGAAATCGAACAGCTCGTCGGAGCCGAACGTGATCTTGTGGCTGATCGACTCCTTCACCGGCGCTGGTGGCGGCGGCGGTGGCGGTGGAGGCGGCGGCGGGGGCGGCGGCGGCGGCGGGGGTGGCGGCGGAGGCGGCGGGGGTGGTGGCGGCGGAGGCGGCGGCGGGACGAGCGACGGGTCGCATTCGGCCAGCGCCCGGTCCTTACTGAAATAACCCGTACGCCAGCACAGTCCATACGGGTCGACCACGACGGTGCCACGGTTGTCCAACCAATAGCCGGTGTTCTTCGGATTGCCCTGGATCTCCTTGCCCAATGCGGCCGCCGACGTCGCAGTCAGCGCTGCCAGGAACAAGTAGCGATATTTCGCTGGATGGCTCATCGACGTGCCCCCTTCTGATTGTTGATCGTTCGACGCCTGCGTGGTTCCGGCCCACATACTCTAAGAAACCGCGCCGCGAATATACCGCAGGCCCTATCCCGTGAAGCCGTTTGTGTTGGAAGTAGCGGACAGGTTGGTCAACTCTTTTTGGATTCGCGCCTGCCAGAACGCTCCCGCGGCCGCGATCGAGGCCACATCAACCTCACTCGCGCCGTGGACCAGCCGCTGCTCGGCCACCACCCGCCGGCCGCCGACCCACACGCTGGACACGTGTTCGCGCCCGGCGCAGTAAACCAACTGTGAGGCGACGTCGAAGCAGGGCTGCGTCTCCAGGTTCGCCAGATCGATGGCGATCAGATCGGCTTGCTTGCCGGCCTCGATCGAGCCGATCTGGCCGCGCAGGCCGAGCGCGCCAGCCGCCACGATGGTCGCGCATTCCAGCGCCTGCCACGCCGGCAGGGCCGAGGCGTCCTGAGCGCCCGCTTTGGCCAGCAGCGCCGCCAAGCGCATCTCCTCCAGCAGGTCGAGCCGGTTGTTGCTGGCGGCGCCGTCGGTTCCAAACGCGACCCCGACGCCCTGGCGCAGCAAGGCCGCCACCGGCGCGATCCCGCTCGCCAGTTTCAGATTGGACGCGGGGCAGTGCACCACGCTGGCGCCGCGCTGGGCCAGCAGCGCGATTTCGTCGGGCTGCAGGTGCACCGCGTGGACCGCAAGCAACCGCTCGCTCACCAGCCCGAGGCGATCCAGCCGGGCCAGCGGCCGCATGCCGTGCTGCCTGACCGACTCGGTGATCTCGGCTTCGGTTTCGTGCAAGTGCGTCTGCACCGGCAGATCGAGCTCGTCGGCCAGCATCGCAATGCGCGCCAGCGTCTGGTCTGCGACCGTATAGGGAGCGTGCGGTGCCAGAGCGAAACCCACCAGGGGTTCCTCGCGCAGGGCATCGCGCGTCTGCAGCCCCTTGCGCAGGTAGTCGTCGGCATCGCTGGCATAGGCGCTCGGAAACTCGATGGCGACGATGCCGACCACGCAGCGCATGCCGAGGTCGATGAAGGCGCGCGCAGCCGCCTCCGGGAAAAAATACATGTCGTTGCAGCAGGTGATGCCGGCGCGCAGCATCTCGGCGGCCGCCTGCCGCGTGCCGTCATACACGAACCTGTCGCTCACCAGGGCGCGCTCGAGCGGCCAGATCCGCTCATTCAGCCAGCGGCCGAGCGACAGATCGTCGCCCGCGCCCCGCAGCAGGGTCATGGCGGCGTGGCAATGCGCGTTGATCAGCCCCGGCGCGAGCGCATGCTGCAGCAGCCGGACGTGCTGCGCCGGCTGGAACTGCGAGCGCGCCGCGGCGGTCGGCAGCACGGCCACGATGCGTCCCTGGTCGATCGCAACCGAGTGATCGGGCAGCACCGTGGCGCGCGGCACCACCGGCACCACCCAGCGGGCACTGATCAGCGTTTCGACGGGTTGCAACGGATGTCCCGATCGGAATGGTCGAGTGCGCCGTTATACCAAGTCGACGGCCGAAGGCGGTGGTGGCGCTGTTAAAATTACACGTTTGGCCGTCGACACATGGACCTATTCGCCAAGGAAACGCTGCCGGTCTCGCTCGAAGAGGAGATGCGGCGCTCCTATCTCGATTACGCGATGAGCGTGATCGTGGGTCGTGCGCTGCCCGACGTGCGCGACGGCCTGAAGCCGGTGCACCGGCGCGTGCTGTTCGCGATGCATGAAGCGGGCAACCTGTGGAACCGCTCGTATGTCAAATGCGCGCGCGTGGTCGGTGAGGTGCTGGGTAAGTACCACCCGCACGGCGATACGGCCACGTACGACGCACTGGTGAGGATGGCGCAGGTCTTTTCGCTGCGCTATCCACTGATCGACGGCCAGGGCAACTTCGGCTCGATCGATGGCGACAACGCGGCCGCCTACCGTTACACCGAGTGCCGGCTGGATAAGATCGCCTCGGAGCTGCTGACCGACATCGACCACGAGACGGTCGACTTCGTTCCCAACTACGACGGCAAGGAACGCGAGCCCACGGTGCTGCCCGCGCGCCTGCCGAACCTGCTGGTGAACGGTTCGGGCGGTATCGCGGTCGGCATGGCGACCAACATACCGCCGCACAACCTGAGCGAGGTGATCGAGGCCTGCCTGATGCTGCTGGCCAACCCGGCCTCGACCGTCGACGACCTGATCACGTGCGTGCGGGCGCCCGACTTTCCGACGGCGGGGATCATCCACGGGCTGGACGGCGTGCGCGAGGGCTACCGCACCGGGCGCGGCCGTGTCGTGATCCGGGCCAAGACGCACACCGAGGAGATCGACCGCGGTTCGCGCGCCGCCCTTATTGTCGACGAGCTCCCGTATCAGGTGAACAAGCGCGCGCTGCTCGAGCGCGTCGGCGAGCTGGTCAACGACAAGAAGATCGAGGGTATTTCCGACATCCGGGACGAATCGGACAAGTCCGGCATGCGGATCGTGTTCGAGCTCAAGCGCGGCGAACTGCCCGACGTCGTGCTGAACAACCTGTTCAAGCTGACCCAGCTGCAGGACACGTTCGGCATGAACCTGGTCGCGCTGGTGGAGGGACAGCCGCGGCTGCTCGACCTGAAGCAGATACTGGAGGCGTTCCTGGCGCACCGGCGCGAAGTCGTGATGCGGCGTACCGGCTTCGAGCTGCGCCAGGCGCGCGCGCGCTGCCACGTGCTGGAGGGACTGGCGGTCGCCTTGGCCAACATCGATGAGTTCATCGCGACCATCCGGGCCGCGCCCACCCCGCCGGTGGCCAAGGCTGAGCTGATGGCGCGCGCGTGGGATTCACAGCTGGTGCGGGACATGCTGGCACGCGCCGGCGCCGATGCGATGCAGTCGTTCCGGCCGGAGGGCCTCGCGCCCCAGCTTGGCATCCAGCCGGACGGCCGCTACCAGCTGTCCGAAGAGCAGGCCGAGCAGATCCTGCAAATGCGCTTGCAACGGTTGACCGGCCTGGAGCAGGACAAGATCGTGGCCGAGTATCGCGAAGTGGTTGCGCAGATCGGCGATCTGCTCGATGTGCTGGCGCGCCCCGAGCGGATCAACCGCATCATTCATGACGAGCTGGTCGAGTTGCGGCGCGAGCACGGCGACGCGGCCGGCGATACGCGGCGCTCGCAGATCGTGCAGGCCGGGGCCGACCTGGTCACCGAGGACCTGATCGCGCCGCAGGACATGGTGGTGACGCTGTCGCATGCCGGCTACCTCAAGAGGCAGCCGCTGGCCGATTACCGCGCGCAGCGGCGCGGAGGGCGGGGCAAGCAGGCCGCGATGACGCGCGACGACGACTGGATCGACCAGCTGTTCATCGCCAACACGCACGACACGATCCTGTGCTTCTCGGACCGGGGACGCCTGTACTGGCTGAAGGTGTGGGAGGCACCCCTGGGCTCGCGCACCTCGCGCGGCAAGCCGATCGTCAACATGTTCCCGCTGGCCGAGGGCGAGAAGGTCACCGTCGTGCTGCCGGTGCGCACGTTCGACGCCGACCACTTCGTGCTGATGGCCACGGCCAACGGCACCGTGAAGAAGACGCCGCTGCCGGAGTTCGCCAATCCGCGCAAGGCCGGCCTCATCGCGGTCGACCTGGATCCGGCCGACTTCCTGATCGGCGCCGCGATCACCGACGGCCGCCACGACGTCATGCTGTTTTCCGACGCGGGCAAGGCCGTGCGGTTCGAAGAAAACGACGTGCGGCCGATGGGACGCCAGGCGCGTGGTGTGCGCGGCATGCAGCTGGAGCCGGGGCAGGCGGTGATTGCGTTGCTGGTGGCGAAGGACGAGCGCAAGGCGGTTCTGACCGCTACCGAGCACGGCTACGGCAAGCGCACGCCCATCACCGAATACACGCGCCACAGCCGTGGCACCAAGGGCATGATCGCCATCGCGACCACCGAGCGCAACGGACGGGTGGTGGCGGCGACCCTGGTGAATCCGGATGACGAGATCATGCTGATCACGACGGGCGGCGTGCTGATCCGCACGCGCGTGGCCGAGATCCGCGAGATGGGCCGGGCCACGCAAGGCGTCACTTTGATCGCGCTGGACGAGGGAACACGCTTGTCCGGGTTGCAGCGGGTGGTGGAGACCGATGCCGAGCACGCCGCGGGTAATGGCTCCGCCGGCAACGGCGCGGCGGGCGCGGCGCCGAGCGCGGCCGCCGACCCGGAGCCGCCGGCGCCCGGCGATCCGGAAGGATAGGCGGCGATGAGCGACATGGCGTCTGGCAACAATTCGAACGAACCGGACTTGACGCCGCTGCGGGAGCAGATCGACGCGATCGATCGCCAGGTGCTCGACCTGGTGAGCCGGCGCGCCCGGCTGGCCGCCGAGGTCGGCCGCCTGAAGCTCGCCAAGGCAAGCCCGGTGTATCGGCCGGAGCGCGAAGCCGAAGTGCTGCGCTCGGTGGCGGCGCTGAATCAAGGGCCGCTGACCGGCGACGCGCTGGAGCCGATCTTCCGCGAGATCATCTCGGCGTGCCGCGCGATGGAGCGGCCGCTGGGCATCGCTTTCCTGGGACCGGCTGGAACGTTCTCGGAATTGGCGGCGCTTCGCCAATTCGGCACCGCGGTGCAACTGGAGCCGTGCGCCTCGATCGACGAAGTGTTTCAGTGCGCCGAAACCGCCCGTGCGGATTACGCCGTGGTACCGGTGGAGAACTCGACCGAAGGCGCCGTCAGTCGCTCGCTCGACCTTCTGCTGACCACCGGTCTGAAGATCGTCGCCGAGGTGTCGGTCCCGGTCCAGCACCACCTGTTGACCCAGCAGGGAACGCTGGCGGGCGTGCAGCGCCTGTTCGTGCACCCGCAAGCGCTGGCTCAATGCCTGGCGTGGCTCAATCAGAACCTGCCGACGCTGGAGCGGGTGCAGGTCGCCAGCAATGCCGAGGCGGCGCGCCTGGCCTCGCTCGATCCCACCTCGGCGGCGGTTGCGGGAGAAAACGCCGCACTGCGCTATGGGTTGAGGATGGTCGCGCGCCAGATCCAGGATGACCCGCAGAATCGCACGCGGTTCCTGGTGCTGGGTCGCCAGGAGTGCGCGCCGACCGGCCAGGATAAGACGTCCCTGATCCTGTCGGTCCACAACCGGGCGGGCGCGGTCTATCACATGCTGGCGCCCTTGGCCCGGCATCAGGTCTCGATGACGCGCTTCGAGTCGCGCCCGGCGCGTACCGGCTCCTGGGAGTACTACTTCTACATCGACGTGGAAGGTCACGTCTCGAATCCGACCTTGGCGGCCGCGTTCGAGGAGCTGCAGCGCGAATGCGCCTTTTTTCGCTGCCTCGGCTCCTACCCGAGGGCCGCATGAAGGACGCCTTGGGACAGCGCGCAGCCGGGCCGACGGCCACGGGCGTGAACGCGCCGCCCCATGTGCGCGCCATCGCGCCGTATCAAGGCGGGCGGCCGATCGAGGAGGTGGCGCTCGAGCTGGGCCTGGCTCCCGAATCGATCATCAAGCTGGCCTCCAACGAGAACCCGCTGGGTATGCCCCCGGCAGCGCGCGCAGCTGCCGCCGCGGCGCTGGCCGACGTCGGCCGCTATCCGGACGGCAACAGCACCGCGCTGAAGGCGGAGCTGTCGCGCCGGCTCAACGTGCCGGTCGCGTGGTTGACGCTCGGCAACGGCAGCAATGACATCCTGGAGCTCGCAGCCTCGCTGATGCTGGCGCCCGGGGCCAGTTGCATCTATTCGCAGCACGCCTTTGCCGTGTATGCGCTGGCCACGCAGGCGCGCGGGGCGCGCGCGATCGAAACGCCGGCACGCGACCTCGGCCACGACCTGGCGGCGATGCGAGCGGCGATCGCGTCCGACACCCGATTGATCTACATCGCCAACCCGAACAACCCGACGGGCACGCTGCTGGCGCCGGACGCGTTGCAGGCGTTCCTGCAAGCGGTTCCGC
>DATBCI010000177.1:0-2609 GCA_036270555.1 Burkholderiaceae bacterium | reverse complement strand
TGCGGTGGTGCGGATCGACACCGACCTGGAACCGTATGGGCTGCTGCTGCATCTGCTCGAAATTGAAATGGTGTTCGGCCGCAAGCGTGGCGGGGGCGCCGAGGCCCGCCGCAACGCCCCGCGCAGCATCGACCTGGACCTGCTGATGGTGGGCGACCTGATCATCCGCAGCGCGCCGCTGGTGCTGCCCCACCCCCGCATGCACGAACGCGCTTTCGTGCTGCGACCACTGCTGGACCTGGCGCCGGACCTGACGGTGCCGGGCCACGGCCCCGCCGCGCAGTTGCTGTCGCGGGTTTCGGATCAGATCATCGTGCCGTTCAGTCCGGAAGACAGCGCGGAGAACAGCACGGAAAGCAGCGCGGAGAGCAGCGCGGAAGACAGCGCCGACAACCGCGCAGATCTGCCGCGGCCGGAACCGAGCGAGGAATAGGCGCGGTCCCGGCGGACCCGCCATCGCCACATGGGCGACCCAGCGCAGTTGCGCCTTATCGTGGTCGAAGGCCCGATCGGAGCCGGCAAGACGTCGCTCGCGCAACGGCTTGGCCGCCACCTCGGGGCGCAACTGCTGCTGGAGCAACCGGAAGCCAATCCATTTCTGGAGCGCTTCTATCGCGACCGGAAGCGCTACGCCCTGCCGGCCCAGCTGTGCTTCCTGCTGCAGCGGGCCGCTCAGATCACCGAGCTGGGCCAGCTGGACCTGTTTCAGCGCCAGGTGATCACCGATTTCCTGTTCGACAAGGATGCGCTGTTCGCCCAGCTGACGCTGTCGGACGAGGAATTGAAGCTGTACCAGACGATCCAGGCGCAGATCGCGCCGCGCGCGCCGACTCCCGACCTGGTGATCTACCTGCAGGCGGGAGTCGAGACGCTGGCCGAGCGGGTGGCGCGCCGGGCCAATCCGATCGAGGCGGGTATCGCAGACTCCTATCTGAGGGCGCTGGCCGACAGCTACGCCAGCTTTTTTCATCGATACGATGCGGCCCCCGTGCTGATCGTGAACAGCGAGCACCTGAATCCGATTTCACGCGACGAAGACCTGCAGCTTCTGCTGGCACGCATCCAGGCCATGCGAGGCCGCCGCGAATACTTCAACGTGGGAAGCTGAAGAGAAAAACCAGACTGGCGGCGCGGCTTGGCTCCCCTGTCCCGCCGGCGGACAGGGGTCGGGGGTGAGGGTTCCTCCTTACCGAGGATGAGGTCAGCAAGATGAAAGTCGTACGCACGATTGAAGAGCTGCGCGATCAGCTCCACGGGCAGAACCGCATCTCGTTCGTTCCCACCATGGGCAACCTGCACGCGGCACACCTGTCGCTGATGGCGCTGGCGGCGCGCCATGGCGATCCGGTGATCGTATCGATTTTCGTGAACCGGTTGCAGTTCGGGCCGAGCGAGGACTTCGATCGATATCCGCGCACCTTGCAGGACGACATCGACAAGCTGCAGCAGCAAAATCGCGTATATGCGCTGTTCGCCCCGGACGAGCGCGAGATGTACCCGGAGCCGCAGAGCTACCGGGTCAGCCCGCCGTCGGATCTGGGCGACATCCTGGAGGGCGAGTTTCGGCCCGGCTTCTTCGTCGGCGTCACCACGGTGGTCCTGAAGCTGTTTTCGTGTGTCCAGCCGCGCGTGGCCGTGTTCGGCAAGAAGGATTATCAGCAGTGGATGATCGTGCGCGCGATGTGCCGTCAGTTCTCGCTGCCCACCCAGATCGTGCCGCACGAGACGGTGCGGGACGCCGACGGCTTGGCGCTGTCCTCGCGCAACCGGTTTCTGTCGGACAAGGAGCGGCGCGAGGCGCCGCATCTGTACCGCGCGCTGTGCGAGGTGCGCCAGCGATTGCTCGGCGGCGAGCGCGATCTGTCGCGCCTGCAGGACGCGTGCATGGCCGAGCTGGCCGGCGGCGGCTGGCAACCCGACTACGTCGCGATCCGCCGGCAATCCGATCTGAAGGCGCCCAGCGCGGCCCAGGTCACGGCGGGCGAAGCGCTGGTGGTGCTGGCCGCTGCCAAGCTCGGCGCTACGCGGCTGATCGACAACGTGGAGGTTTAGTTTGCCGTACGACATAATCCGCGCTTCGCAGTGCACAGAAGAACCGGATGTCAATCGAGTAACTGTGATCGCGTCCGTGTAAAGAGGAGATACGTCATGGAACGCTTGCCGATTCGCACCACGATCCTGTGTTTGGGTCTGCTCTTTGCCGGCGCCAGCGCGGCTGATGAACCGGCGGCCCCGCCGGCGCTCCCGGCAAATCCGCTGGACGCCGTCCCGGACAACATGCCCTTCAATACCCCCTACGGCGCTCCGATCTCTCTGCAGCGCGCCCAGGCTGCGATTCAGGCGGCCAAAGCCGAGGCGGAAAAGCGCGGTTGGCAAATGAACATCGCGGTGGTCGATTCGGGCGCCAATCTGGTGACGATGATTCGGATGGATGGGGCCCAGCTCGCATCGGTCGCCATCTGCGAACACAAGGCGCGCACGGCGGCCAAATATCGCCGCCCGACCCGCATCTTCGAGGACGCGGTGCAGAAGTCCCACTTCGAGTACGTGCTGAGCCTGGACGACATCGTCACCTCGCGCGGCGGCATCCCCCTGGTCGAGGGCGGCAA
>DATBCI010000176.1:0-5570 GCA_036270555.1 Burkholderiaceae bacterium | reverse complement strand
GAAGTGAACGTAGAAGCCACCATGCGTCAGCCCGGCATCCTTCATGATGTCGGCCACACTGGCGCCATCGTAACCGCTGCGCCGAATGGCGCGCGCGGCGGCCTCGACGATGCGTTGGTGTGTGGCTTCCTTCTCTTCGCGCGTGGTTCGTGCCATGGGCAGCTGCATTTACATGATGCGTATCATGAATGCGTTCGGGCTGCCTGTCAAACAGCAGCCGGGACGAAGTCGGCGCTGGCAAGTTTCGACGCGTTGACGCGGGCGGCGCTGGATCTGTGGCCGTATTCGAGCAGCCGGATTACGCTAGACAGCCGCCGCTCGAAGGGCGATCCGCAAAGCCGCTGGTCCCCGGCGGTCGCGACCCAAAGGAGACCTACTGCGTTGCGCGAAGTTGCAATTCAAGTGTCGTTCGGGTGGGCTTCGGGTGATTCACTTTTGGGCAGCGGGTTGTTCTAATTTCAGTCGAATTCCCAAAATTCATCGTTCGACATCGGGGCGATCGTTTCGTCGGGATACTTGTAAAAGCCATCTAACGCGACACTACTTCCAGGAAAGAAGCGATGCTCCAAGAATCCTTGAACTACGACTTTGACACCACCGTTCGGCGACGTGATCACGATGGTTGCAATCGTTCCACGGCGTGATCCAAGCATCACTTCCTCGACGGGCTGCTCCGTCAGCTTCGCGAATGGAAGTTGTCGGAGCCGCACTCCGCGTTCCTCAACCATTGACCTAAACGTCGCTAGATCTTTGGGGAAGGTCCTCATGCGGCAGCTCCTTGCGTCTTTTGCATTTCAAGCGCACGGACCGAGTGTCCCCTGGTGGCCGACCAGAGAAATCACCGAGCGTCCGCAGTGCTCGTGATCGTACGTCAGGTCAGCCTTGGTCATCGGGCTTCGGGGTTTCGCCCCTCGCGCGTCGGCGAACGGGGGTCGGGGAGGGTCGCGGTCATCGCTACCGCTATCGGTAGTTTCGACATGTTGACACGTCCAGTGGCCACGTATAGACTTGTCGATACGAACGCCATACGAACCCCATTGGAGGTGTTTCTTGGACACGACGCTGAAGGCACGACAGACGGTGCAGACATGGGGTAACGGACTCGCTGTCCGGATTACGGCCCCTATCGCCAAGGCGGCGCACTTTGCGCGTGGGCTGCCGATCACCCTTGAAGTTGTGGAGGGTGGTGTGTTGGTGCGCCCAGTCGGCAAGCCGAGGTTGACGCTCAACCAGAAACTCAGGGCATTCGACCCGAAGCGCCACGGTGGGGAAGCAATGCAGACCGGTCGCGTCGGCGCAGAGGTGTTTTGATGGCAGGGGCTGGCGCCGCGTGGGTGCCAGACCGCGGCGACATGATCTGGATCGACTTCAACCCGCAAGCCGGCGCCGAAATGAAAGACGAGCACCCGATGCTCGTTCTATCGACCAAGGCTTTTAACGGGCGCACCTCTATCGTGATCGGCCTGCCGATGACACACGCCGCCGCCAACGACACGAATCCCTTCGCCCTCAAACACGTCGGGGCAAAGGGCGAGGCAGGCTACCTCCTTACGCACCAACCGAAGTCCTTCGACTGGCGACGGCGTCGAGCTCGACCACACCCCTGGAAGCGAGTTTCGCCGACCCTATTGATGGAAGCGTGCGAAGGCTTGAATTCGATCATCTCACTCTGCGGTTGACGCAGCTGGACTGCCTATACCAGGCGCGCTCCGGTCAACGCGTTCCCCAGGGCGAACGCGCCCAGCACGACGAACAGCAGGGCGGCCACCGCGCGCACCGCCTTGGCCGGAAGGCGATCGGCAAAGCGGTGTCCGAAGTAGATGACCGGAACGTCGGCGATCAACATCGCCAGTGTCGTACCAGCGACGACCGCGTAGAACTGCTGGAAATGGGCCGCCAGGGCGACGGTCGCGATTTGTGTCTTGTCGCCCATCTCCGCGATGAAGAAGGCCACGACGGTCGTGCCGTATACGCCCATGGGCGTTTTCGGTTGCCTCATCTCGTTGGCGTCGAGTCGATCCGGCACCAGCACCCACCCCGCCATCAGCGCGAAGGATGCGACCACGGCCCAGTTCAATACCGCCGGGCTCAGGACCTGGGCGAGCCAGGTCCCGAGGCCGCCCGCGACCGCGTGGTTGATCAGGGTTGCCGTCAGCACTCCCATCACGATCGGCTGCGGTTTGCGGTAGCGCGCGGCCAGGATCAGCGACAGCAGTTGTGTCTTGTCGCCGATCTCCGCCAGCGCGACCACGCTGGCGGACACAAGGAAGGCTTGCAGCATAGGTGCGTGGCACCGCGCAAGGGTGGGAACCGATGTGCCGTCGATCAGTCGTCGGCGCGCACGATCAGCACGGGACAGTCGGTGTGGCTCGCCACCCACTCCGAAGTGCCGCCGAGCAGCGTGCGTTTGACGGGGTTCGAGCCGCGGCGGCCCAGCACGACCAGATCGGCGCCGGCCTGCGTGGCCGCACGCAGGATCGCTTCAGAAGCTTTGCCAGTCAACATCTGCTCCTGCACGGAGGCACCCGCCGCACGCGCCGCGAGCGCGGCCGCGTTGACGTGGTCGGTGGCGATGCGGCCATCCGGATCCTCGTCGGTTGCAACCGAGACGAGGGTCAGCGGGAGCGCGAATGCCGCGGCAATCGAAGCAGCGACCTGCGTGGTGCGCCGGCCGTGGGGCGACCCGTCGGTGGCCGCCAGGATGCCACGCGACCAGATATCGGCCTCCCGCGGCACCAGCAGCACGTCGCAAGGCGCATGACGCGTCATGGCGTGCACCATCTCGCCGATCAGCAGGCTGGCCAGAAAGCCCCGCTTTCCGCGCTTGCGTGCGACGATCAGGTCGGCCGCCCGTTCGTTGGCCTCCGCGAGGATTTCGCGATAAGGCTCCTCGCCGAGTCGCACGTTCCCGATCAGCGTGACATGGCGTGCCGCCGCCGTTTCGCGCAGCCTCTTCAAGCCCGCCGCGGCCTGGGCCTCGGCGACATCCTCGAGCAACGGTGCGAACGTCTCGTACTCCGTGTTGCTGACCAGGGGCACCACCGCGTACAGCGGGATCCCACGCCTGGCCGCCAGTGCGATCGCGACGCGCTCGGCGCCGGCGTCGAACTCGGTGCATTGGGTGGCCAGCAGAAGAGTACGGAACAGATCGGCCAATCGGGTCTCCGGTCGGATCAATGAGCGCCAAACAGGTTGGAGGCGGAAATCGCCAGCACGAGGACCTGCAGCAGCGCGATGGTCAACAACGCGAACTCGCCGCGGCGCGCGAACATCGGCAACACCGCCAGCGAGCTCAGTGCAGAGGCTGCCGCGAGCAGCGCGATGCCCAGCAGGTTCAGCATATCGCTGTGGTGCAACAAGGCAAGCCAGCTCCAGCCGGTCGGCGCGTGAGTCGCGCTCACGAACTGATCGACCGGCAACGACCAGTACTGCGGCAGCTGGTTGGCGGGGACGCGCGCGGCTGGCACGCCGACCATATAGAGCAGGAAGCTGACCGACAGAATCAGCAAGCCCGCGCCGACGCAGGCGCGCAGCACGCCCGCATAGCGCAGCTGCTCGGGTGGCGTTGCGCGTTTTCGATCTGCTGTCATAGGCCGAGGCCTCTCATCAAGGCGCGCAGCCCCGCGATCAAGAGCAAAGCGATCACCAGGTGGCGGATGGCCGAGGCCTTGACCACGCGAAGCAGCCGCACGCCGATCAGCGCACCCAGAATGATCCCGACGATCGATGGCACGACGATGATCGGCAGCATCGCTCCCTGGTTGATGTAGACCCAGGCGGCTGACGGAGTCGTCATGGCCAGGATCAGGCTGCTGGTTCCGGCGGAGATCTTTAGCGGGGCGCCCATCAGCAGATTCAAGGTGGGTACGTTGGCCCAGCCGGCCCCCACGCCGAATATGCCCGCCAGCACGCCGATCGCGGTGAAGGTGATCAAGCCGGTTCCGGTGCGGTGCACCTTCCACGCGATGTCGCGGCCGCGAGCCGCGTCGTAAAAGACGCCGTTGATCCGAAGCGCCGCGGCGATCGGATCGGGCCGGCTCACGGCCGGCAGCTCCGACTTTTTCGCAATCCACATCAGAGCGACGATGCCGAGTATCGCCAGCCCCAGCATCGTCTGCACCAGGGCAGCGGGCAACTCCAGTCCGATGACCGCACCGGCCATCTGACTCACTGAAATGAGCAGTGACGGCAGCAAGGCGAGGCGAAGATCCGCCAGGTTCAGGCGCAACAAGCTGGGGCTCGCGGCCACGGCACTGCTCAGGCCGACCATGAAACCGGCCCCGCGCACGAAGTCCAGATGGAACGGGAAAAACCCGGCAACGATCGGGACGAACAGCACGCCGCCGCCGACCCCGGCGGGCACCGCAACGATTCCAAGGGCGAAGCACACGAGAAACAGCAGCAGCGGCCACATCCACCAGGCCATCGTGCCGGTCGCGCCGGCGGCTCCATCGGCCGCGAACACCGGAGAAGTGGCAAGCAGCATCGCGGCCGCGGTCAAAAGCCAGAAGCGCGACATATTCGAATAGTCTAGAGTTGACAGCGCACGGCGTACAGCTGAAAAGGGAGTCACGATGGGAGCCGCAGAGGAACTGGCCACACTGGATCCGTTGATCGCCAAACGGATCGACGAAGCGGTGGCGCGGGCGGTCGAGGAACGTCTGGCCCAGTTGCAGCAGCCCAAAGGGCCACCGTCGATGACGATCATCGCGACCAAGGGCACACTGGATTGGGCCTATCCGCCCTTCATTCTTTCCTCGACGGCGGCTGCCCTCGGCTGGGACGTTTCCGTGTTCTTCACATTCTATGGCCTGAACCTGCTGCGCCGCGATTTGTCGTCACTGAAGGTCAGCCCGCTGGGCAACCCTGCGATGCCGATGAAGATGCCATTCGGGCCGGCCTGGTTGCGCGACATCGACTGGCGCATTCCGAACGCCGTTCAATCCATCGTGCCAGGGTTCGAGTCGCTGGCCACCGCCCTGATGAAGCGGACCATCACGAACAAGGGGGTCGCCGGCATCACCGATCTGCGCGCCGCGTGCATCGAAGGTGGGGTCAAGCTGATCGCGTGCCAGATGACGGTCGACCTGTTCGGCTTCAGTCAGTCCGACTTCATTGCCGAGGTGGCGGATTACTGCGGGGCTGCGACCTTCCTGCCGATGGCGCAGAAGGCCGATGTGAGCCTGTTCATCTGACGGCGAATCTCCTGGCAGTCATCGGACCCGGTGGCTTTCGAGGACGGAGAGGCTTGTTCACCAGCCTGAGGCGGCAAGTTTGCAGCTCTCCGGGTACATCCGAAGCTCCGCCACGTCGCCCTGCAGCAGGGTGCGCTGCATCTGCTGCCAATAGTCCACCGTCATCAGGTCGGAGTTGACGCGTCTGAAGATGCGGCACGCCAGGTCGCTCTTCAGTTGCAAGCCGTACTCGATTTCCTCGGGAAGGAACACCACGCCATCCTCGAAGAACCACGCGGGCACATCCTCTTCTCCGGGTTCGCGGTCCAGGTTGGTCCGGATCTTCACCTCGGTCAGCTTCTCGACCGCGTCGTAGTCGAACAGCAGAACCCGGCC
>DATBCI010000175.1:0-6701 GCA_036270555.1 Burkholderiaceae bacterium | reverse complement strand
GCTTACGTGACCAAGTCGTCCGCCTTAAGCGAACTGGTCCAAGCCATCCGCGCGGTAGTCGACCGGCGGACGTACCTTTGCCCCGAAGTGGCAGGTGGGCTGGCGTCAATCGTGCGCAGCGACGATCAGAACAAGCCAGAGGCACGACTCAGCGGCAGGGAGCGCGAAGTCCTGCGATTGATCGCCGAAGGCATACGCTCGCAGCCGATTGCTGACCGACTGCACATTTCGGTCGGAACCGTCGAAGTGCACCGGCGCAACATCATGCGCAAACTCGGTGTTCGAACGGTCGCCGACCTGACCCGGTATGCAATCCGCGAGGGCTTGATTAGGGCCTGACGGCAGCGATTGCATCCGATGCGCCGCGAGAGCGACCTTTCCTGGGGCGGCTCCAAAACATAGGGGCAACAAGGCCGGGATCCCGTGCTTCGAAATCCTCAAGCGCTACCAGTAGCTGGGGCGGGTTGAACCGTGAAGTCCGCCCCGAGCTACGGGATGGCCGTGAGGGTCACGGGCACGTGATATCGGAATGGGCGGAGGCAGCAACGACGTCGATACCGGGTCCCTTCACGTGCAGAGCATTGACCGTCATCGCTCCGGCATTTCCGCCTTGCGAACTCGTCTGCTCGTTAACAACCACGCTGATGCCGCCCGGCAGCGAGATGGCCAGGTTCGGGCTGGAGACGAGGACGGATTGGCCCGCGACGACCAGCCCGACCAGCTCGGAACTCCCACTGGCGGCGGCCGTTGAGCCGCTACAGCTGGCGCTGGAGTTCGATTTCACAACGTCGGCGGCAACCAGGCCATTCAAAAGGCTCAGGTTCTGGATCTCAGATTGCGACTGACTGCTGCTGCCGCTGCCTGATGTGGCGCTGCGCAGTGTCTCAGCCGAAACCAGACCTAGCAGGTTGACGCTCGCCACCGATGTGCTCAAGTTCCCGCCGCTTGCTGGCAGCGACCCGGTATCGGACAACGCGAGCGAAATTCCCAGCGCATTGGCCTTCAACGCCACAGCTTCTCCGCTGAATGTGGCGGCGCCCGCCGAACTTGCGGTGGTGCCAAGACCCAGAACAAGCATCAGACCGATCGCGATAGTCGGGGCATTCTTCGTGAACATTTGGAGGTTCTCCTCTTGCGGCACTTCAATTGCGCTTGTCGAGTTATTGGCGCGTGAAGCTACGCTGGGGATACGCTGCCCACAATCGGGTTCTTGCCCGCTCCGCCGCACAACGTTCAAGAGTGCGTGTTTGCGGCAAACACCCTACGAACACCCTATTGACGCGAACCTGAGCGGCGACTAATGGAGTCACTGCAAAGAAGGATCGATCGAGGGTGCGCAGCCCAAGCGGTGCCAGCAATCGGACCTTCCGGACTCCTCCCTTGCGATTCGGCGGATGACGAGGTGGAACTGTCCCGGAGCAGAGCCGGCCTCAGGTATTGCTCTGACACCTCCTTCAGGGCATTTCCGGATGGTTGCAGACCCACTTCGGAGGCACACTGAAATCTCGGACGACGAGGAGCTTTCGCTGACTCCGACTCTTCTTCTCAGGTGCAAGGTGCGCGGCCTGCTGGGCATTCGGCGGCCGCGAGCACTCCCCCCG
Source organism: Burkholderiaceae bacterium (assembly GCA_036270555.1). Taxonomy (GTDB): domain Bacteria; phylum Pseudomonadota; class Gammaproteobacteria; order Burkholderiales; family Burkholderiaceae_F; genus VBCK01. Next base: position 5,100 of record DATBCI010000175.1, on the reverse strand, counting down.
CGCGGGCCGAAGCCCCGCGTCGGCGTCGGCATCGTCTGCGCAGACGTACGCATGATCGTGCCGGCCGGGATGAGCGATGAGCTGTGGGAATGGCTGATGGATCTTGGCTGGCGCGAAGTTACTTACCGGCCCGAGCATCGCGTCTATCGACAGATCCCAGCTTCCTACGCTGTGCGGCTGGCCGATGCAACGGAAGATACGCGCGAGCACGTGTTGGAGGCCGGCATGAAACGCGCCGAGTCGCGGGCGTGCTATCGAGTCGACCCCGACATACTCCCGGCGTACGTCCAGCGCCGATAACGGGCTGAGCCTGGACAGCGACGCGCACCCGCTCGCTATTGCCTGCGGCGGGCCGCGTGAGTCCCCCCTTGTGACGAAAGACACTACCGCGCTCCCGGTTGCTGCCACAGAGTACGGCCTGACCTGTGGGCAGGCCCGCACACAGTGGGAGCGCCGTCATGAAGAAGGATCGGTGGACCGTTGCCTTGGCAGGGATGCTCCTGATGATGTCGCTCGGCACCATCTATTCCTGGAGCCTGTACACCCAGCCGCTGATCTGCTGCTTTGGCTGGTCGACCTCGACGACCACGTGCGCGTTCTCGCTTGCCATCTTTTTCCTCGGGATCGGCGCACTGGCGGGAGGAAGGCTGCAAGACCGATTCGGCCCGCGTAACGTCGCGCTTACCGGCGCCGTACTGTGGGGCGCAGGCAACGTGCTGGCCGGCCTTGGGACACCTTACTTCGGCGCCGCTTGGTTGTACCTGACCTATGGCGCGATGGGCGGATTCGGAGTCGGCATGGGTTACGTCACATCGGTCGCCGTCGTGACCAAGTGGTTTCCAGAGCAACGAGGACTGGGAAGCGGAATCGTGCTGACCGGCTTCGGGCTCGGGGCCGTGGCCTACAACCTGATCGTCAAGAACCTGCCCTCATTCCGCTCCGCCGCCATCGCGGCCTCGCAGGTTGCAAAGGCGGCTCAAGCCGGAGCGGCGACGCGACTGCTGGCGGCTGGTCAGATGCATGCCGTGATGAAGGTGCTGACGCTGTCCGGCATCGGCTTTTGCGCCGTCGGCGTTGTGGGCGCGTGGCTGCTCGACAACCCCACCCCGGCGGCTCGCGAGGCAGCGGAAGCGTCGACCCCCCTGCGGGAGGATTCGTACACCCCTCGCCAGATGCTCGCGACAAGACAGTTTTACTGTCTCTGGTCGATGATGTTCCTGAACGTGACCGCCGGAATACTGCTGATCAGCAATGCGCTACCCCTCCTTCAGGAACTCACGGGAGCTTCACCTGCCGCCGTTGCCGGGGCGTACGGGAGCGTCGCCCTGTTCAATACGCTGGGCCGCTTTTTTTGGGCGGCCATCTCTGACCGGATCGGGCGCACCTACGCGTTTTCCTTGATCTTCATGGTGCAAGCCGTCGTGTTCCTGCTGATGGGCAGCGCGCACGGCTTGATCTGGGCGGTCTCGGCGTGCGCCGTGATCCTGCTTTGTTACGGCGGTGGCTTTGGGACCATGCCGTCGCTCAACGCCGACTACTTCGGTACCCGCCACATGGGAGCGAACTACGGCGTGCTCCTGACGGCTTGGGGCGCTGCCGGCGTGGCAGGCCCGCTCTTTGCGGCCGCCGTGAACGACGCGAAAGGTGCATTCAGCGGGGCGTTGCCGGTGGTCGCCACCGTGCTCGCCATCGCGACGGTGCTGCCCCTGGTGACCAGGAAGCCGGCCGCGCGGGCGCTTGCCTCCTGACTCAGCCACTGGCACCGCGAATATTTTTCGCCACCCGCCAGGCCAAGGCCGCCAGCGCGCCCACCGCCACCAGCAACACGGCCCAAAGCGACCAGCGCCAGTGCGCCCGGTTGCGGGCCAACTGCGCCGCACGCGCCGCGGCCGGCTTCATCTCCGCGGGTCCGGACGGCGTTACCTGCGCACGCGGCAGGTTCGTGCCAACCGGATCTTCCCCTGACAGCATTCCGGCCAGGTCCAGCCGCGGGCCTTCGTCAGCGCCTTCGTGTCCGACCGCAAGTTGGTACGGTCCCGGCGCGCGAGCCAGGAAGGCGAACCGCACAGGTTGCCACTGCTCCTCCACGTCAGGGGGCGGCCCTCGATAGTCGGGCGGATCGATGACCTGCAGCACCAGGTGGGCCGGGTGTCCCGGCACTGCCACCGGCAGATTCTCGACCCACTCGCCGGACCGGTCGACCCTGTACACGTGGATGCCGCGCACGCAGGCGAACCAGGGTTGAGAGGACGTGCGGCTCGACAGCTCGCGCAACAGGCGCTGGCGATCGGAACCCTCGCCCCGGTACGACGGACAAAGCAGATCGACCTTGAGCGCCTGATTCGGCTGCGCCACGTGAATCGCGATGCGCCACAGGGGCAGGGCGGGAGGCAGATCCACCAGCCAGCGGCCATCCGCCAGCGCGCTCAACTGCAGCGCCGTATGCAACGCCGGCGCGAGCGGCGGCGGCAGCTGCTCGCTGAAGCTTGCGGCGTCCAGCTTGGGTGCCGCGCCCGCGGGCCACTGCACGCGGGCGAAGGCGGGCGGATGATTCAACTCGAAACTCGAGCGCTCGACCGCGGTGCCGCCGAGCTGCCGATTGAGCGCCAGCGGGCCGCTCGCCAGAAGGTGCCACGAGACGAGATCTTCGCTGCCGGAGATCGTCGCCGTGTTCGCATAGTCCGGCGCGCTGGCGGCGAAATGCAGCACCAGCTCCCCCTGCTCATCCTTGAGTGGGCGCAGGTCCAGCAAAAAGCCGCCGGGGTCCTGGGTGGCGTTGGCAGCGGTGGCCCCGGCGTTGGTGCCGATCTCGAGCACCGTGTGATCGCGGTCGCGCACCAGGCGCAGCGCGTAATCGGCCAAGGCGCGATCCTGTGCCTGTTGAGAGCCTGGCAGAGGCGCCATGCGCAGGGCGACCGGCACACGGTGCTCGACGCGCGGCGCCACCGCCGGAAGCTGTGCAATCGGCAGCGCCTCACCATTGGCATTGAAGATTCGCAGATCGCGCGGGCCAGCGGCCGTTGCGGCCAGCAGAGCGTCCTCACCAAGCTGCAGCTGATGCAAGCCGTCGGCGCGCTCGGTCGACACCGTGGCATGCCAATCGAAGTCGGCCGCGCTCAGGTCGCGTGCTGGCGCAGCGGCGCTCAGCAGCGGCCAAAGCGCGAACCAAAGCACGGGCCAAAGCGGGAGGAGCAAAGATCGGTGCAGCTTCATCAGTCCGCCTTCAGGTCGCGCCCGCTGGCCGATGCCGTCGCGCGTACGGGCGGCACCGGCGACAGATATCCGATCACGATGATCAGGAGGCCGACCGCGAGGAACGACACGATCCGCTCCACGGTGCCGCGTCCCGACAGGTCGACTCCGATCATCTTGACAATCACGACGCCCAACAAGGATGCTCCGGCGATCCATAACGGCCGCAGCGCCAGACGGTGCGCGACCACCATCGCGACCATCGCGAACAGCGTCCACAGGATCGACAGGCTTGCCTGCACCAGCAGCGAGCGGCTCCACTGTTGGATCGACCAATCCACGGCGGCCGTGAAATGCAGCGTCCGCAGCAGCAGCAGGTTGGCGATCAGGAATATCGTCCCGCACACCACCGCGTCGGCGAGCGCGCGGGAGCGCCCCAATTGACGCCATTGCAGCAACGCGGCCAGCACCAGCAGCGAGGCGAGGTCCATAGGGTTGAGCAATGGAAGCGCTGGCAGCGGCGACGGGTCGCCGTTGCTGCCGATCCCCGCCACGAGCAACCACCAGGCTGCAAAAACGACAAGGCCGGTGGCTCCCACACCCGAATAGGCCGCGGGTGCAGCGCGCGCGGGCCAGCGCGGCGGCTGCAGGGCGGCGAACCACAGGGCGGCGGCGGCCAACGCGCCCCAGCTTGCGTGAATCCAGCCGGATCCGACCACACCACCCAGCTGCGCGCTGCACTCGGCGGCGACCATGGCGGGGAGCGTCCACAATCCGGCCACGTGCAGGCCCGCCAAGGCGCTGGGCGGGAGCTCGGCACTGCTGCGTGACGCCTGCCAGAAGCGCGCGTAGTAGGCCAGCCACGCGATGATCCAGGCGCTCGCGCCGTACAGGTGGCTGGGCGCTTGGTTCGACTCGATCGCCTGCCAGATCGCGTAGGTGGCAAACACCAGGTGGGCGGCGTGAAAGGACCACGCCAGACGTTGCGACCAGCTCCACTGCAGACGTGCCGCCAGCCAGCCCAGCCCCAACGCCGAGAACGCGGCGAGCACCAGCGCGAGTTGAGCGACCACCAGGGGCGGTTCCTCGCGAACGACCGCTTCGGCCAGCACCGCGAACAGCCAGCCGAACACGGCCAGAGACAGCAGCACGCCGGCGGCAGTCCGGCGCCGTGCATCGCGTCCCAGCGACAGCAACGAAGCGGTCAGCGCGACGGCTGCAACCGACAGTCGAGCCATGATCTCGGTGGTGTGATGCTCGAGGTGCGGCGGGGCCGCGGCAAAGGCGGCCACCATGGCGGCGACGATCCAGCCCATCGACGCCACCCATTCGGCGCTCAATCCGGTTGCGGCCTCGCCCGCCGCCGAGCGGCGATCCACCGCCGCCAACCCCAGTGCCAGCAGACCCCACGCGTAGACGTAATACGGGTACTCGAACGGCTGCCAGACCAGGGCGCCGACCCAGCCCCAACCGATCAGATGCATCAGCCACGCCAGCCACGGAAGTGGCAGATTGACCGACGCGCTCCAGCCGGAGGCGAGCCCCGACCGACACAAACGGGCTACTGCGAGCGCTGCTGCCGCCAGCACGGCCAGGTTGAGTGTGACGCCGGACCATTCGGGCGCGAGGCTGGCGTGTCCCTGCATGACCGCCTGCGCCAGTGCCAGCGCCGCCAGGGCTTGCAACGCCACACCAGCCAGCAGTGGCAGAGCGCGCTGCTGGCGCAAACCAACCCAGGCGGTTGCGACGCCCTCCAGCGCCCACGCCGCGGCCGTCCACTGGGCGCTGGCCGCCAGCGGCACGGCCAGCGTCAGGAACGCAACACCGAGTCCGAAATTGGCCTCGACCAGCAGCTTCAGCGCTGCCTCACGACGGCGAAGCAGAACGACCGATGCGGTCAGATAAACC
>DATBCI010000174.1:0-13467 GCA_036270555.1 Burkholderiaceae bacterium | reverse complement strand
TCAGCGCTCCCTGCGTGACCTGGTTGACGGCGTCCGTGGGCACGTTCGCGTACTGCAGCGTGGGGATTACCGTGAAAGGTCCAGAGGTATGCGACAGGTACACGTTGTAGATGCTCGAGTTGTTCTGCAGTGGCGGAGTCGCAAAACTGGAGACCGTCTCCGTGTTCACACTGCCGCCGGCGTCGAACGTGACCGAGTTGGAAGGGTCGATCGTGTAGGTGGCTGAGCCGGTGATCCAGCTATACCGGTTCGAGAAGTAGCCATCGGACCAGGCGAGCGACAGCGCCAGCGGGCCTTTCGTATAGTTGGCCTGCACGCCCCGGTTGACAATGTTCTCCTGGTTCCAGATCAGCCCGCGCTCGATGTTCACGTTCTGGAACGAGAAGCCATACTCGGCCCCGATCAAGGTCGGCAGATTGCCGGCCTGCACTGAGAAGGAATCGTTCGGCGCATATTTCACGAACCACACCGGCAGCCCGCCAAAGGTGGCGTCGGTCGTGTGGCCGGCGCGCAGGTATGCAGCCCCCACGGCCGGAAACGAATAGGCGCCGGCCTCCGCATAGAACTGAATCGGCCCGTCCACCTTCTGCACTTCGACCTGTCCGCTGGTCAGGTCGGCCATCCAGCGGTGCTCGTCCGGCAGGTTGAAATTGCTCTCGTACTGGCCCATAACGCTGAGCACGCCGGTGACGTAGACGCTGCCGAGCGGGCCTGCGTCCACCTTCAGAGGCTTCACATTGGCGGCGAGCGTCGCACTCATCGAGGGCATCGACACCGGTGAAGTCTCCGGCGCCGGAGCCGGGGCCGCAGCAGCCGCTGGCGCTGCGCCGGCAGGCGGCGGGGCCGGTGTCGCCTGCGCCCACGCAGGCGCGCTGCCCAGATCCAGGCACGCCATGGTCAAGGCTGCTGCGAACGTCATGGTTTTTCTCATCGAATGGTTCCCCCCTTTTGGTCTTCGATCATTGAAACGCCGGTTGTCTTCAAGCAAGTGCCATGCCATTTAAGCTGGGTGACCTTTTGGGGCGACTCTGTGCACCCTTGAGCGCGCCAAAACGACGCTTGCTGCCCAGAGTGAGTCCGCCAGCGAGCGGGCTCGCACTTAGTTAGTGCAAGTGCCACACCGTCCAAGTGCAGCCGATTCAGCTTCCTGAAAAGGTTGAGGCCCAGCAGGGCCCCAAACAGACGATCCGAATTCGGCTCATCAGCGGCCGCAGCATCAAGCTGCGGCCCTGATGACGGCAGGTCACATGTTGTAAGCCGCCTCGCCGTGATACGTCGTGTCCAATCCTTCGCGCTCCTCGTCCTCGGCCACGCGCAGACCGACCAGCAGATCCGCGATCTTGAAAGCGATGAACGCGACCACGGCGGTCCACACGAACACCAAGCCCACGGCCTTGGCCTGGATGATGAACTGCTCCAGGATGCCGGGATAGGCGTCCGGCTTCATCGTCACCCAATTCGTCACGCCCGGTCCGCCCAGGCTGGGCGCATTGAAGATGCCCGTCAGCAGGGCCCCGGTAATGCCGCCCACCGCGTGCACGCCAAACACGTCCAGCGCATCGTCCTGGCCGATCAGTTTCTTCAAGCCGGTGACGCCCCACAGGCAGATTGGTCCCACGGCCAGTCCGATCACAAAGGCTCCGGGGATGCCGACATTACCGGCGGCCGGCGTAATGGCGACCAGGCCGGCCACCGCACCCGACGCAGCGCCCAGCATCGAGGGCTTGCCCTTGATCATCCATTCGGCGAACGACCAGGAGAGCACCGCGCACGCCGTGGCGAGGAAGGTGTTCATGAAGGCGAGGGCCGCCATGCCGTTGGCTTCCAACGCCGAACCGGCGTTGAAGCCGAACCAGCCGAACCACAGCAGCGACGCCCCGATCATCGTCATCGTCAAGCTGTGCGGCGGCATCGGCTCCTTGCCGAGGCCGATGCGCTTGCCCAGCAGAATGGCACCGACCAGTCCGGCCACCCCCGAGTTGATGTGAACGACGGTGCCGCCCGCATAATCCAGCGCGCCCCACTGGTTGATCAGACCGGCCTTCGCATTGACCGCGTCCACCACATTGGCGGCCGTATAGGCGTCCGGGCCCTCCCAGAACCACACCATGTGAGCGACCGGCAGATAGCTCAGTGTGAACCAGATCGTGATGGCGATCAGCACCGCAGAAAATTTGATGCGCTCTACGGTGGCACCCAGGATCAGGCAGCAGGTGATGGCCGCGAAAGTGGCCTGGAACGCCACGTACACCAGTTCCGGCAGCGGCGTCGCCTTATCGAAGGTTGACGCCATCGAGAAGTCACCGGTGGCCGGCGTGAACGTGCCAGCCAGGAACAGGCGATCCAGTCCGCCGAAGAATGGGCTGAGTGCGCCGCTGCCCTCGGTGAATGCCAGGCTGTAGCCATAGACGGCCCACAGCACGGTAATCAGCGAAAACACCACGAACACCTGCATCAGCACCGACAACATGTTCTTGGTGCGAACCAGTCCGCCGTAGAACAGCGCCAGCGCCGGAACCGACATGCACAGCACCAGCGCGGTTGACGTCAACATCCAGGCCACGTCGCCCTTGTTCGGGGTCGGCGCAGGTGCGGCAGCCGCGGCGGCCGGCGCGGCGGCGGGGGCCGCCTCCGCGGGCTTGGCCGTTTCGGCCGGTGCGGCGTCCTTCTTCTGTTCAGCCGCCGGCGCCTGCGCCAGCGACACCGTTGGCGCAATCGCGCTCAGGGCCAGCGCCGCAACCGACGCAGCCGCTACCATCCACTTCTTCATCCTGTTTACCCTCCTCATCGGTTTCAAAGGGCGTCCTTGCCGGTTTCGCCGGTTCGGATGCGCACGACCTGTTCGAGGTCGTAGACGAATACCTTCCCGTCGCCGATCTTTCCGGTGCGGGCCGAACCCTCGATCGCCTCGATCGCGCGCTCGACGATTTCATCGCCGACAGCGGCCTCGAGCTTTACTTTCGGCAGGAAGTCCACGACGTACTCCGCGCCTCGGTACAGCTCGGTGTGCCCCTTCTGCCGGCCAAAGCCCTTGACTTCGGTGACCGTGACGCCCTGCACCCCGACCGCGGACAGCGCTTCGCGAACTTCGTCCAGCTTGAACGGCTTGATAATCGCAGTGATGAGTTTCATAGCGCTCCCTGCGTACTGATGGTGGATTGAATCGGAACAGCCACACCACGATCAGCAACGACGATGCCGTGCTGACGGACCCTACTGGTTGCGTGCTTCCACTTCCTCATGAACTTCCCCCCGGTGCTCGATGGCGTTTGGGCAACTCACTGAGCCGCAGCTCACTCAGCCGGGGAACACGCGACGCAACTTATGTGCCAAGAGCTGGATCGCTTCGATGGCCACCGGCCGGCGGCATGCGTCCGCGCCCTACGAAATCCTTGCGAAACCGCAGGTTAGGCCAAACGCCCGGGCTCGCCGCGCAACGTGCGGCCGCTTGGACGATCGCTCGCTGGGTTGCCAGCTCGTCAACGCCAGGCCGCACCGATTCGGTGCGTTGAACCAGCGGCCTCGGCGGCCCTTGCCTTGACGGACCCCTCCTGCTGGCATGCACCACAATGGGGCGCCTCCCGGATTCTCAGGCCCGGCTACACTACGAACCTGCATGGAAAAGGTCCACATCCTGGAAGATCTGCAGCAGCGCATAGCCGCGCTGCTGTCCTCGAGCCCCGCCGCGGATATTCAGAAGAATCTGAAGGCGCTGCTGATGCAGCAGTTCGCCCGGTTCGAGCTGGTCACGCAGGAGGAGTTCGAGCTGCAACGCCAAGTGCTGGCACGGACCCGCGAAAAGCTCGAGGCCCTGGAAGCGCGAGTTACCCAGCTGGAAGCCGAGCGCGCCAAATCCTAGCGTCAGGAGTTCGTGGACTGGCGCAACCGCGCCCGGCTGCGCGCGACCGCGATGATCTTGGCGGCAATCCGAAGGTCCAGCTTGTCGAACTCGCGGCGCATTTCGTCCTGGTCGACCAGCCGCACCCCTTCCCGGCGGAAGCGCTGTCCAGTGCCCGGCTCGCTTCCGCTTTCGGCGGCGACCAACACCCGTGTGAGGCCGATGGAACGCGCGTGCTCCACCAGTTTCGCCACTCGCTCACCGGTGACGCGTTCGCGCTCGACAATGAAGGCGTAAGCGCGCCCCGGATCCTTGCGGTGCCTCAGCACCAGCTCGATCGGACGCACGGCCACTGAGGCGCTGGACGGGCGGTAGCCGCGGGCCTCGAACCAGGCCAGCGCAAGCTCCCGGACGGGCACGGGCCGTTCGGTGGGCGGATTTCCGGCGTCAGCGGCCATGGCAGGAGCCTTGCGCGCTCGATCGACGTGCGATTTGGCCGGTGCGGCTACCGAGGCCATGGGCGGCACCGTGCCTGCCACCGAGACCATTCGCGGGACGTTCGCCGCTACCGACGCCATTTGCGGCATCGTGGGTGCCACCGGCCGGGTCAGCGGCGCCTTGGGCAGCGGGAAGAGCGTGTCCGGGGAGATATTGACGTCGGTCGGTGCTTCCAGCTGCCGGCGCGCAGCAGCAATCACTGGTCCCTCCTCGCCGGCCAGCAAATCGTCCAGATCCAGCACTTCCACTGCGGACGCAAGATGAGCCAACGGCAGCACCGACGTCTCGCCATCGCCGCTTTGCGCAGCCTCGTCGGCCAGTCGCCTTCTGCGGAGCCGTGCCAATATGATCCGGCGCCGCACCAGCAGCCAAAGCGCAACGGCCAGAAGTGCGACCGATGTGGCGAGGATCCGTGGATCGATGGTCAGTATGGATTGGAGCATCGCAACCAGTCGCCGCCTCGGCAGTCGCCGCCTCGGAATCGAGCAACCGGCACCGTACAGCGGCTTCGGATTGTCGCAAATGGCGCCCTTTGGTGCACCAGCGTGTCGGATCGGCCATGTCGACGCCGGGGTCCAGCCGCTTAGAATCGCAGCCGATCCGCCTACCGAACACGATGAGCCTCGCCGTCGTCCGCAGTCGTGCGCTGTCCGGGATGTTCGCACCCGAAGTCACGGTCGAGGTGCACCTGGCCAACGGCCTTCCTTCCTTCACACTGGTCGGTTTGGCTGACGCGGAGGTCAAGGAAGCCCGCGAACGGGTTCGCGCTGCACTGCAGAACTGCCGCTTCGATTTTCCGTCACGACGCATCACAGTCAACCTGGCGCCCGCCGATCTGCCCAAGGAATCGGGTCGCTTCGATCTGCCGATCGCAATCGGCATCCTAGCCGCAACCGGGCAAGTGCCGGCGCGGGTACTGGACCGATTCGAGTTCGCAGGCGAATTGTCCTTGTCGGGTGAGCTGCGGCCGATACTGGGAGCGCTGGCGATGACGTGCGCCGCATCCAAGGGTGCCTCGGATCGCAATCCGCCGCGTGGATTCATCCTGCCATTGGAGAGCGCGGATGAGGCATCGCTGGTCTCCGCACTTCCGATCTACCCGGCGCGCACGTTGCTGGATGTGGTCGCTCACCTGAACCACGAGGCGGGAGACTCGCAAGCCGACCGCATCGAGCCACATCTGGCAGCGGTGCGACTGACTCCGCCATCGTATCCGGATTTGTTCGATGTCAAAGGACAGGCGGAAGCCAAGCGCGCGCTGGAGATCGCTGCGTCCGGCGGCCACAGCGTACTGATGGTCGGTCCGCCGGGTACCGGCAAGTCGATGCTGGCCCAACGCTTCGCCGGACTGTTGCCTCCGATGACCGCCGAGGAGGCGCTCGAGTCGGCCGCCACTCTGAGCCTGGTCGGACAGTTCGCCCCTCAGCGCTGGGCCACGCGCATCTTCCGCTCCCCGCACCACACGGCCAGCGCGATGTCCCTGGTCGGCGGCGGCACCCATCCGACCCCTGGCGAAATCTCGCTCGCCCACCACGGCGTGCTGTTCCTGGACGAGATACCCGAATTCGACCGCCGCGTTCTGGAGGCGATGCGCGAGCCCCTGGAAACCGGGCACATCACGATTGCGCGCGCCTCGCGTCATGTCGACTATCCGGCGCGCTTTCAGCTGCTGGCCGCGATGAACCCATGCCCGTGCGGCTACTTTGGGCACAAGACGGTTGTGTGCCGCTGCACACCGGAGATGGTGGCGCGCTACCAGGACCGCATCAGCGGTCCACTGCTGGACCGGATCGACATGCGGGTCGAAGTGGCGTCACTCAGCGAGACCGAGCTGACCTCGGCGCCGGACGGCGAACCGACCCGCTATGTCGCGCAACGCGTGGCGCGCGCCTACGAAGTCGCGCTCGCACGTCAAGGCAAGCGCAACGACGAGCTGCAGTCGACCGAGATCGAGCGGATCTGTCACCCGACCGGTCCGGTCAAGCAACTGCTGCACGCAGCCAGCACCCGGCTGGGCTGGTCGGCCCGCGCCTATCACCGCGTGCTGAAAGTCGCGCGCACGATCGCGGATCTGAGCGCCACCGAGGAGCTCGCCACCGAGCACGTGGCCGAGGCGATCCAGTATCGGCGCTCTCTCAGAGAGACCTGAGCCGCCTCGACGCCGAACGAATTCAGGCCGAGGGCGGGAACGAGAACTCGGGACCCTTGCTGCCCGGATCGGGCCAGCGCTGCAGCACCGCCTTGTAGCGGCTGTAGAAACGCACGCCTTCCATCCCGTACGCGTGGGTCTCCCCGAACAGGCTGCGCTTCCAGCCACCGAACGAGTAGAACGCCATCGGCACCGGAATCGGCACGTTGATTCCGACCATCCCGGCCTGGACGTTGCGAGCAAATACGCGGGCGCTGGCGCCGTCGCGGGTGAACAGCGCGGCGCCGTTGCCATATTCGTGTGCGTTGACCAGTTCCAGCGCCGAGGCCAGGTCCGGAACCCGCACGACCGACAGCACAGGCCCGAAGATCTCGTCGCGATAGATTCGCATCTGCGGCCGTACACGATCGAACAGGCACGCTCCCAGGAAAAAGCCTCGCTCGCGCCCAGGCACCGAAATACCCCGGCCGTCGACCACCAGTTGCGCACCTTGTTCGACACCCGACTGCACGTACGACTCGACCGAAGTCCTGTGGGCCGCCGTGATCAGCGGTCCCATCTCGGTTGCCGGATCCGATCCGTCCCCAACGCGGAGCGCAGCGGCACGAGCTGCCAGCTTCGGCATCAGCGCATCGGCCGCCCCTCCGATGGCCACCACGACCGACACCGCCATGCAGCGCTCGCCTGCCGCCCCGTAGGCGGAACCGATCGCCGCATCAACCACCTGGTCGAGGTCGGCATCCGGCAGCACGACCATATGGTTCTTGGCGCCGCCAAGCGCCTGGACCCGCTTGCCATGGCGCACACCCTCGGAGCGCACGTATTCCGCGACCCGCGTGGATCCGACAAAGCTGACGGCCGCCACGCCAGGATGCCGTAGCAAGGCGTCGACTGCCTCCTTATCGCCCTGCAGCACATTGAATACGCCGTCGGGCAGCCCCGCCTCGCTCAGCCACTGTGCCAGCAGCAACGAGGCGGACGGATCGCGTTCGGAGGGCTTCAAAATGAACGCGTTGCCGCAAGCGATTGCGAGCGGGAACATCCACATCGGAACCATTGCCGGAAAGTTGAATGGCGTGATCCCGGCGACGACGCCCAGCGGCTGGCGCAGGGAGAATTGATCGACCCCGCCGGCGACCTGGTCCGAATGCTCACCCTTGAGCAGATGCGGGACACCGGTGGCGAATTCGACCACTTCCAGCCCGCGCGCCACTTCGCCCAGTGCGTCGGACAACAGCTTGCCATGCTCGCGCGTAATGACCTGGGCCAGCGCTTGCTGGCGCTGTTCCAGCAGGTCGCGGAAGCGGAACATGACCCGGGCTCGCCGGCCCACCGCGACTTGCGACCAGGACTCGAAACCCCGCCGGGCAGCCGCGACGGCCGCATCCACCTCCGATTCACCACCCAGGCGGACCCGCGCGACCACTTCGCCGCGGGCCGGATCGAATACCTCTGCGCTGCGCGCGGCAGGGGGTCCGGGCTCGAGACGTCCCCCGATCCAGTGAACGATTTCAGAGACGTTGGGTTCGGACTTACCCATGGTCCACGCTCACATCCGATCAGCTCGCCGGCAGCCTTGGACGACGCGCCAGTGCCATCGCTCTAGCCTGGGACCGGACGGCGCACCAGGGGTCTTTGCTCCTGGGCGGTTTTCTTCGGGGCACGACGAGGCCGTGTCTTGCCGTAGCTGCCGTTATAGATCTTGCCGCGCCTTGTGCGCAGATCACCTTTGCCCATCACCGGTCTCCCTGTCACCTTTGCACCCTATTCTAATCGGACCGCCGGCAACGCCAGAACGCGTTGCGCTCGTGCCAGAATCGCCCATCTGAATCCGGAGCCGCGCGATGGCGCTGGTCGTGTTCCGATCCAAGGCTGCTGCCGAGATTTACATGTTCGCGGAGACGGCGCGCCGCCTGCTGAATATCGTTGGCAAAGCCGATTCGGACCGCGGGGTGATCCGCGCCGAAGAGCTCGGCGCGGCGCTGGATCGACTGACTGCCGCGGTCGAACAGGAGAAGGCCGAACTGGGCGACGAGCGGGCACGGCACGAGCTCGAAGAACGCGCGGGCGACGCCCACCCGGAACGGGCGGCGCCGATCACGCTCGGGCAACGCGCGTTTCCGCTGCTCGGCATGCTGCGTGCGGCACAGAAGAAGCAGGTCGATGTCACATGGGGCGTCTGATCGCTGCGCCACCGTGGCGCCCGCGATGAGCGCGGAGCAGGCGCCACCCACCAGCTCATCCCCGGCACGCCGCCTGTTTCGCCGGCAGCTGCTGGTCGGCGCCCTGGCGCTGTCCATGATGGTGTTTGCAACGCTGGTTCTTCTGGTCGAAGTGCACCTGAACGAGGAGGTGGACACGGGCTACCAGGAGGCGCTCTCGATGGCCCAGCGGGCGCTCGATGCCCACCAGCTCGGTTCGGTGGGCGCGTCGATTTCGGCGCGCGCGCTGGAGGCCACCGAGCGCAGCCGATCGCTGAACCAGATCGCGCGCTACACGCTGGCGCTGGCCGTCCTGCTGGCGGTCTCGTGCGGCGGCGTGCTCGGGGTCCTGATGTGGCGCTCGCAGATAGCGAGCCGCGAGGAGATGGGCGCGCTGGATCGAATGGCGCGCGAGGATGGACTGACCGGCGTGACCAACCGGCGCGGACTGGACGAAGGCCTGGTCATCGAGCTGGCGCGCGCGCGCCGCACCGGTCAGCCGCTGACCGCCGTGATGCTCGACCTGGATTACTTCAAGCGCTTCAACGACCGTCGCGGCCACGGTGCCGGCGACGCGCTGCTGCGCAACGCCGCGCAGGCGTGGCGACGACAGTTGCGACCGACCGACCTGCTGGCCCGCTACGGCGGGGAAGAGTTCACCCTGGTGCTGCCGTCGTGCGACGCTGACGCGGCTTGCCAGTTGATTGAGCGCCTGCGCCCCGAGGTTCCGGAGCGTCAGACGTTTTCGGCCGGCGTGGCATTGTGGGAGTCGCACGAATCTCCCGAGCAGCTGCTGGCGCGCGCCGATCGTGCGCTACTGGTCGCCAAGAAGCAGGGACGCAACCGCACCGTGGTGTCGGGCCGCGAACCGCAGATGACGCTGCCGCTCAGAATCGCGTAGCGCTCTCGATCGAGAAGGCTGCGTCTAGGTCAGGTTCGGCGCCAGCCAGCGCTCCAGCTCCGACGCCTCGACGGCTCGACGGCGTGCCAGGTCTTCCAGCTGGTCGCGGCCGATCGGCCCGACATTGAAGTAGCGCGCCTGCGGGTGCGCGATGTAGAAGCCCGAAACCGACGAGGCCGGCAGCATCGCGAAGTTCTCGGTGAGCTCCATTCCGATCTGCTCGGCTTCCAGCACTTCGAACAAGCGCCGCTTGACCGAGTGCTCGGGGCAGGCGGGGTAGCCTGGAGCCGGCCGAATGCCCTGGTACTGCTCGTCGACCAGCTGATCCTGGTTCAGCCGCTCGGCCGACGCGTAGCCCCACAGCTCGCGCCGGACCCGCTCGTGCATCAGCTCGGCCAGCGCCTCAGCCAGGCGGTCAGCCAAGGCCTTCAGCATGATCACGCTGTAGTCGTCGTGCCCGGCGGCCAGCCGCTTCTCGTGCGCCTCCAGCCCGATTCCCGCCGTCACCGCGAACAGGCCGATGTAGTCGTTGACGCCCGAGTCCTTCGGTGCGATGAAATCGGCCAATGCCGTGTTGGGGTTCGGAACGTTGTCGATGACGGGCTTGGCCGTCTGCTGGCGCAGGCCGTACCAGATCATCATCGGGTCGCTGCGCGACTCGTCGCCGTAGATTTCGATGTCGTCGCCCGTCGAACTGGCCGGATAAAGTCCCACCACGGCATTGGCGGCAAGCCAGCGGCCGGCGATCACTTTGTCCAACAGTGCACGTGCGTCCTTCAGCAATGCGTGCGCCTGCGGGCCCACCACCGGGTCGTCCAGTATCTTCGGATACGGTCCGGCCAGGTCCCAGGTTTGCAGGAACGGGCCCCAGTCGATATAGCGGGCGACCTGGGCAAGATCCAGGTTGCGCATCAGGCGGCGCCCCACAAACGTCGGGCGGCTCGGGCGATAGCCGCTCCAGTCGATGCGCGGCGCGTTGGCGCGCGCGCGGGCGAGTGAAATGATCTGCGGCCCGCGCTTGCTGGCATGCTGCTCGCGCACACGTTCATACTCGACTTGCAAATCGGTCAGGAATTGCGCCGACTGCCCCGGCGACACCAGCGCCTGGCACACTGCGACCGAGCGGCTGGCGTCCGACACGTAAATGACGCCGCCGTCGTAGTGCGGAGCGATCTTGACCGCGGTGTGCACGCGCGAGGTGGTCGCACCCCCGATCAGCAGCGGAATCGAAAAGCCCTGGCGCTTCATCTCGCGCGCCACGTGCGCCATCTCATCCAACGACGGCGTAATCAAGCCGCTCAGGCCGACCATCGCGGCCCCGACCTCGCGGGCCGTTTGCAGGATCCGCTCGGCCGGCACCATCACGCCCAGATTGATCACTTCGAAGTTGTTGCACTGGAGCACCACGGCGACGATGTTCTTGCCGATGTCGTGCACGTCGCCCTTGACGGTGGCGATCACGACCTTGTGCTGGGCCGGAACGTTGCCGCCCGCGGCCGCCTTGTGCGCTTCGATGAACGGGATCAGGTGCGCGACCGCCTGTTTCATCACGCGGGCGGACTTCACGACCTGGGGCAGGAACATCTTGCCGGCGCCGAACAGATCGCCCACGACGTTCATGCCATCCATCAGCGGGCCCTCGATCACCTCGATCGGCACGCCCCCGCGCGCCTCGATCTGCTGTCGGGCTTCCTCGGTGTCCTGCACCACGAACTGCGTGATGCCGTGCACCAGCGCGTGGATCAGACGCTGCGCGACAGGCGCCTCACGCCACGCCAGGTCCTCTTCACGCACGCGCCCTTCTTTCTTCAGGCCCTCGGCGAACTGAACCAGACGCTCGCCGGCGTCGGGACGCCGATCGAGCACCACGTCCTCGACCCGTTCGCGCAGCTCCGGTTCGATGTCTTCGTACACGCCGAGCTGCCCGGCGTTGACGATGCCCATCGTCAGCCCGGCCCGGATCGCGTGATACAGGAACACGGTGTGGATCGCCTCGCGCACGTGGTCATTGCCGCGGAACGAGAACGACACATTCGACACGCCGCCGCTGCAATTGGATCCGGGCAGGTGCTGGCGAATCCAGTGCACGGTGCGGATGAAGTCCACCGCATAGCGGCTGTGCTCCTCGATGCCGGTTGCGATCGCGAAGATGTTCGCATCGAACACGATGTCTTCAGGAGCAAATCCCGCCTGGTTGATCAGCAGCTCGTAACAGCGGTGGCAGATGGCCACGCGGCGCTCGAACGAATCCGCCTGGCCTCGCTCGTCGAAGGCCATCACGATGACCGCGGCACCATACCGCTTTGCAAGCCGGGCCTGGCGCAGGAATTCGGCCTCGCCTTCCTTCAGCGAGATGGAATTGACGATGCATTTGCCCTGCATGCACTTCAGGCCGGCCTCGATCACGCTCCACTTGGAGCTGTCGATCATCACCGGGACGCGCGCGATGTCGGGCTCCGAGGCGATCAGATTCAGGAAGCGGCGCATCGATTCGACCGAGTCCAGCATGGCCTCGTCCATGTTCACGTCGATCATCTGGGCGCCGTTTTCAACCTGCTGGCGCGCCACCGAGACCGCCTCTTCGAACTGACCGTTCAGGATCAGGCGGGCGAACTGGCGCGAACCGGTCACGTTGGTGCGCTCACCCGCATTGACGAACAGCGTATCCGGACCGAAGGTCAGCGGCTCCAGGCCCGCAAGGCGCAGGCGCGGTTCGATCGCTGGCACTTTGCGCGGCGCCAGTCCCGACACCGCTTGCGCGACCGCGTGGATGTGCTCGGGCGTGGTGCCGCAACAGCCGCCGACCAGGTTCACGAACCCGCTGCGGGCGAACTCGCTCAGAAGGCTCGAGGTGGTGTCGGGCGTCTCGTCGAAGCCGGTGTCCGACATCGGATTCGGCAGACCGGCGTTCGGATAGACGCTGACGAAGGTGTCCACCTTGGCCGCCAGCTCCTCGATGTACGGCCGCATCAGCGCGGCGCCCAGCGCGCAGTTAAGGCCTACGGCCAGCGGCCGCGCGTGCCGCACCGAGTTCCAGAACGCCTCCACCGTTTGACCCGACAACAGGCGCCCCGAGGCATCCGTCACGGTGCCGGAGATGATCAGGGGCACGCGCGCGCCTCGCCGCTCGAATTCCTGCTCGACCGCGAAGATCGCCGCCTTGGCATTGAGTGTGTCGAATATCGTCTCGATCAGCAGCAGGTCGACCCCTCCGTCCAGCAGGCCGCGCGCCTGTTCGCCGTAAGCGGCCACCAGCTCATCGAAGGTGACGTTGCGCGCGCCCGGGTCGTTGACGTCGGGTGATATCGAGGCGGTGCGAGGGGTCGGCCCCATCGCGCCGGCCACGAACCGCGGGGAAGCGTCGGATGTGTAGCGCGCGCAGACATGGCGGGCGATGCGCGCGGCTTCCACGTTCATTTCGTAGGCCAGATCGGCCAGCCCGTAATCGAACTGCGAGATCCGATTCGCGTTGAAGGTGTTGGTCCCGATGATGTCGGCGCCGGCCGCCAGGAATTGCTCGTGGATGTCCTGCAGCACTTCGGAACGCGTGAGCTGCAGCAACTCGTTATTGCCCTTCAGGTCGACCGGGTGCGTCGCGAAGCGCGCCATGCGATCGCGGCCGCGAAACTCGTCCTCACTGAGCTTCAAGCGCTGGATCATGGTTCCCCTGGGTCCATCCAGGATCACGATCCGACGGGTCAGCAGCTCGCGCAATCTTGCTTCGGTATCAGTCAAGGTGGGTCCCGGACGCAGGGCAGGCAGGCCCCGATTGTATCGGCCCCTCCCTCGGCGGCTGCGCGGGCTACGCAGGGCAAGCCCGCGCACAAACGACTGGCCCGGGCATCAGCCCGGGCCAGAGGACAATCGATCGGTATGGAGC
>DATBCI010000173.1:0-3564 GCA_036270555.1 Burkholderiaceae bacterium | reverse complement strand
GTAGTCCGGCTTGAGCACCACAAAGATCGTCAGGAGCACCCACCTGCCCTGATACAAGCCCGTGGCCTGGACCGCGACTTCGGCGAGCGCCGCAATGACCGCCAGACGCAGCGCGTGGCGCCCGGCTTCACTTCGGGTGGTCGCGTTGGCGCGCAGCGTGGCAACGACCGCACCGACGCTGCCCTGCCACCAGGCGCGGGATCGAACCGTCCGCGCCCCGTATTCCGACTGTGGCGCTGCGCCACCCTCGAGCGTGCCCACGATGCGTGCGACAGCGCGCAATTGGCCGAGCAGCGTCTCACCAGCCCAGCGCCAGGCATCGCTCACCGGTGCTTCGCTTTTAGAAATCCCGCCAGCGAGGTCACCTATCAAGGCCGTCCGCTCGGCGCCGGTGGCCGCTAAAGCGTCGGCGATCAGGTTCAGCATGCGGGCGACGTCTGGCATCCATTCACGAATCCGGTCTGTGCCGCCGGATCCGACATCGGTCGCCTGTACTGCGAGCGCGGCCAGCGACGCGCGGATGCGCTCGGCCTCTTCCAGCAAATCGGCGAGAGCCAGTCGCACGGCTGCCGGCAACCATGGATTGGGGTCATCGAGTGCGGTGCCGGCCGGGAACGCCGTCGGCGCTGGGGGCCCTGCGGCACCGGCCGCCAGGCTCGAGGCGTAGGTGGCGAGGGCGCGGTACGACGCCGCGAGCGCGCTGCGCTCGCGCGAGCCTGGGCTGAGAGTCCACGAGGCAGCCACCAGCACCGCTTGCAGCGACCCACCGGCGAACACCAGCGCCGCGCGCAGCGCCGCATCGGATGGACCGAACGGCAGCCCGATCGCAATCAGCAGCGCGATCGAGCACTGCAGGACCGCAACGCTGTAGCGCTGTCCAAGCGATACCGCAAGTCCGGTGAAGTATCCCCAAAGCGCGATCACCGGCACCAGCAACCACGGTGAAACGGCGGCCGTGACGGCACCGACAAACGTGGAAATCGCCATGCCGACGCTGGCCACGCACACGGCGGTCACGCGGGTGCGTGACTCGCCCTGGAACGAAACGAATCCGGCCGGCAGGGCTCCCAGGGCGGCATAACCTCCGTAATCGACGCGGCCCGTGGCCCAGCCCACGACCAGCGGTGCAACGACGCCGAACGCCACGCGAGCGGCCCGCCTCGGCGCGGCGTTGCCCCAGCGAAACGGGCCAAGCTGCGTCAGTCGCTTCCACGAAAGTAATGTCCTCATATCCTCAAAGGAGAGAGCCCGAGGTGACCGGCTAGCATATGGCGTTTGGCGCCTGCATGTCGTCTCCGATGGTCAGGTGCACGGACGAGAGTCACCGAGGATGGTGAGTTTGAAGCTGACGATCAATGGCGAGGCTCGACAACTCGAGGTCGATCCTCGCCAGTCGCTGCTCGATGTGCTGCGTGAAAAGCTCGACCTGACGGGCACCAAGAAGGGCTGCGACCAGGGAGCCTGCGGGGCGTGCACGATCCTTCTGGACGGAAAGCGCATCAATTCCTGCCTCACGCTGGCGCTGATGCATGAGGGCGCCGAGATCACGACGATCGAGGGCGTGGCGAAGGACGGACCGATGCATCCACTGCAAGAGGCATTCATCGAGCACGAAGGTTTTCAATGCGGCTACTGCACATCCGGCCAGATCATGTCCGGCCTGGGTTGCATCGCCGAGGGCCACGCGCGATCGAACGACCAGATCCGCTTCTGGATGAGCGGGAACATCTGCCGGTGCGGCGCCTACCCTGGCATTGTCGCGGCCATTGCCGCCGCCGCGCGCGATCGTTGACGATGGTCACGTTCCGCTTTGAAAAGCCGCGCACCATCCAGGCAGCGATCGACGCTGCCGCTGCGGGCGGGCGATACATCGCCGGCGGCACCACGCTGATCGACCTGATGCGCGAGGAAGTGGAGCGTCCCGAGCACCTGGTCGATGTCAATGCGTTGCCCATGCGCGCCATCCACGCCGAGGGCTCCGACCTGCTGATCGGCGCGCTGGCCCGGATGTCGGAGGTGGCTGCCCATCCGGAAACGGCGCGCCTGCAGCCGCTGATCGTGGAGACCTTGATCGAGGGCGCCTCGCCGCAACTGCGCAACATGGCTTCGATCGGCGGCAACCTGCTGCAGCGTGTCCGCTGCCCTTACTTCAGGATGCTCGACGCGCCTTGCAACAAGCGCGATCCGGGATCGGGGTGCTCCGCGATCGAGGGCATCAACGCAGGGCACGCGATCCTCGGCACGACGCAGCACTGCGTCGCCACCCACCCCTCGGACCTTGCCGTGGCGCTGGTCGCGTTGGATGCGACGTTGCGGGTTCAGGGGCCGCAGGGAGAGCGGACCTTCCCGCTCGATGAGCTTTATCGGCTGCCCGGCGACACACCCCACCTCGAACATACGTTGGGTCCCGCCGAGTTGATCGTCGAAGTCCGCGTGCCGGGCGGTCTGCATGCGCGGCGTGCGCGGTATCTGAAGGTGCGCGACCGCGCCTCCTACGAGTTCGCGCTCGTCTCAGCCGCCGTTGCGCTCGATATGGAGGACGGCTCGATCCGCGCTGCGCGCCTGGCGGCGGGCGGCGTCGGCACGCGCCCCTGGCGGCTGCGGGCTTGCGAGCAGGCGCTGATCGGAAAGGCTGCGGGTCGCCCGGCCTTCGAGGCGGCCGCACGGCTCAGCCAGGAAGGCGCCCGTCCGCTGCCCGGCAATCGCTACAAGGTCGGATTGCTGCCGCGGACGATCGTCCGCGCCCTCGAGATGGCGGCGCAGGTCGCATGAGGTCGTCGAGTCCACTCGGCAAACCGCTGCCCCGCGTCGACGGTCGTGCCAAAGTCACCGGAGGCGCCCGCTACGCGGCCGACTTCAACCAGCAGGGACAGGCCTACGCGGTGATCGTCGGCGCCAGCGTCGGCGCCGGCCGCATCACGGCAATCGATTCGGCGGCAGTGATGCGCATGCCGGGCGTGATCGCGGTGATCGATCATCTGAACGCTCCCCGCCTCGCCTACCACGAGCACAAGGGGCCGATCGACCCGTCCGTCGGCGAGCGCCTGCATGTGCTGCAGGACGATCAGGTGCGCTTCTTCGGCCAGCCGGTCGCGCTGGTCGTGGCGGCAACGCGCGACGATGCCGAGCGCGCAGCCGCAGCGCTGCCAGTCAATTACGTCGCCGATGCGCCGGTGGTGGATGCCTCCGACCCGAGGGCGCAGTCGGTTGTCCCGCAGGCTGCCTTGCGGCCCGGTTCGCGCGTTCAGGCCGAACGCTCGCGCGGCGACGCCGACTCCGCTTGGGCGGGCGCTGCCGTCAAGGTCGACGCGGCCTACGGGATGGCTCGTGAAAATCACAACCCGATGGAGCCGCACGCGACTGTGGCGGTTTGGAACGGCGACCGCCTGACACTGTGGAGCAAAAGCCAGTATGTCGTCAACGAGCAGGCCGAAATCGCGGCCGTGTTCGGCATTGCGGTCGACCAGGTCCAGGTGATCTGCCCCTTCGTGGGCGGCGGTTTCGGCACCAGCCTCAGGACGTGGCCGCATGTCACGCTGGCCGCAATGGCGGCGCGCCACGTGC
>DATBCI010000172.1:0-3830 GCA_036270555.1 Burkholderiaceae bacterium | reverse complement strand
GATCGCCAAAGCGACGTCGCGTTCCGACGTCGGGATCAGCACGCCGATCGGCATGATCTGGTAGATCGATGCGTCGGTCGCGTAGCGCCCGCGCGAAGCCGGATCGAACAGCACTTCGCCCTGCGTTTCGCTGCGCAGGCGACGCGCGAGCAGCCGGTTCACCTCGTCGGAAGATGTTGCAGGTTCGAGCGGTGCCATAGCGCCGGTTGGTGCGTCTTGATGCGGGCGGTGTTCAAATCGTCCGGATATTATGTGGCATTCAAAAAAACCCCTGCCCCATCGATGCGCGGCGACCTGCCGGCCCGTAAGCGGGCGCCCCAAGGCGGCCTCGGAGACAGACGATGAAGCTGTTTCGCGCCAGCACTGTCGTGCTGATGTTGTTATGCCTGATGTATTTCATCACCTATCTGGATCGGGTCAACGTGAGCACGGCCGCGGCCGGCTTTGCGAAGGACTTCGGCCTGAACAAGACCGAGATCGGGTTCGTGTTTTCCGGCTTCGCCTACCCTTACCTGGTGTTCCAGATCATCGGCGGCTGGGTCAGCGACCGCTTCGGAACGCGCAGGACGCTGATCGCGTGTGCCCTTGTATGGGCCGCCGCCACGGCGCTCACGGGGTTGGCGACCGGTCTCGTCTCGCTGATGTTGGCGCGGGTGTTGCTGGGCCTGGGCGAGGGTGCCACTTTTCCGGCCTCCACGGCGGCCATGTCGCGCTGGTTTTCAAAGGAAAGGCGTGGCTTCGCGCAGGGCATCACGCATGCGTGCGCGCGCCTGGGCAACACCGCTGCCCCGTATGTCGTGGTCGCCGTGATGTCGGTCTACGGCTGGCGTGCGTCGTTCTATGTCTGCGCGGCGATCAGCTTCGCGTGGGTGGGCCTGTGGATGCTGACCTTCACCGAGCGTCCGGCCGATCACCCTCGCATCACGCAGGCCGAGCTCGATGCGGTACCCGCGCCGACCGACCAGAAGCTGCAGGTTCCGTGGGGGCCCTTGTTCAAGCGGATGATGCCCGTGACCGTCGTCTACTTCTGCTACGGCTGGACCTTGTGGCTGTTCCTGAGCTGGATTCCGCAGTACTTCCTGCACAGCTACAAGCTGGATCTGAAAAATTCCGCGATTTTCGCCGGCAGCGTCTTTTTCGCGGGAGTGGTCGGCGATACACTCGGTGGCCTGGTGACCGACCGCCTCTACCGGCGCTCGGGAAGTCTGATTCGCGCGCGCAGCTGGATGGTCGCGGTCTGCATGTTGCTGACGCTGCTGGCGCTGGTGCCGTTGCTGTTCATGCACAGCCTGTACGTGTCGCTGGTGTGCCTGTCGGCCGGTTTCTTTTTCGCGGAAATGACGATCGGCCCGATGTGGGCCATTCCGATGGACATCGCGCCGGCTTACTCGGGCACTGCCAGCGGCATGATGAACACCGGTTCGGCGCTGGCGGCGATCATCAGCCCGGTGGTATCCGGCTGGGTGATCGACCGGTTCGGCAATTGGGAGCTGCCGTTCGTCGGCAGCATGGTGTTGATGGCCATTGGGATCGTGCTCGCGTTCCGGATGCAGCCGGAGAGCAGGTTCGAAACCCGTTTTGCAACAGCCTAGCGGAACAGCACGATCGCCTTGTCCAGCGTCTTGTAAACACCCCAGGCCAGCGGAATACCGACAGCGAGCCAGGCGAGCGCCAACCGGGCCGCGCCCCCTTGCGCCGTGGAGCCAGGATCTGGCTCGCGCGCCGGCGCGCCGACGGCAGCCTGCGTGGACCGCGTTTGCGCCTTCACCAGTTCCTCTTCCTTCATGAAGTGCTTCTCGTTGACCGGCCTCACGATCAGATTGCACAGGAAGCCGACCGCCAGCAGCACGCACAACACGTACATCGTGATGTCGTACACCGCGGCTCGCGGCACTCCGTGCGCCAGCTGATACTCCCGAATGTAGTTCACGATCACCGGTCCGAAGAGGCCGGCGGCCGACCACGCGGTCAGCAGCCTGCCGTGAATCGCTCCAACCACGTGTGTGCCGAACATGTCGGCCAGATACGCGGGCACGGTCGCGAACCCACCGCCATACATCGAAAGAATGATGCAGAACGCTCCGACGAACAGCGGGATATAGCCGGCGTGGCCGGACCAGGGTGCCGACGAGTACAGCGCAATCCCGAGCAGGAAGAACGTGTAATAGGTGGCCTTGCGACCGATCCAATCCGAGAGCGAAGCCCAGCAGAAACGTCCGCCGATATTGAACAGGCTGAGAAGACCGGTGAACCCGGCCGCGACCGCCGCAATCATTCCTTTTTGGGCCATCGACAGATCGTTGAATTTGAGATCGAGGCCGATCAACTTGCCTCCGAACACCTCCTGCAACATCGGCGACGCCATGCCGATCACGCCGATGCCGGCGGTGACGTTAAGGCACAGCACCCACCAGATCAGCCAGAACTGCGGGGTCTTCAGCGCCTCGTTGAGGCCGACATGGCGGGTCGTGATCAGATTGCTTTTTGACGCCGGCGGAGTCCAGCCCGCCGGCTTCCAATGCGGTTGCGGCAGGCGATAGCCGAAAGCACCGCTCAGCATGAATACCAAGTAGATCGCTGCCAGTGTGACGAACGTCTGCCAGACGCCGACCGAAGTGAGGGTCTGGTAACGTTTCATCAGCATGTCGGCCAGCGGCGCTCCGATCATCGCACCGCCGCCGAACCCCATGATTGCCATCCCGGTGGCCATGCCGCGCCGATCCGGAAACCACTTGATCAGGGTGGAGACGGGCGATATGTAGCCCAGTCCAAGTCCAGTGCCCCCGACAACTCCGGCGCCGAGCCACATCAGCCACAGTTGGTGGACGTAGACGCCGATCGCACCAAGGAGGAGACCGCCGCACCAGCATACCGCCGCAACGACGCCCGCTTTGCGCGGGCCTGCGCGCTCGAGCCAGCCGCCCCATATCGCGGCCGCGGCGCCGAGAAAAACGAAGAACAGCGTGTACATCCAACCGAGGGAGCTGATCTTCCAATCGCAGCTGGTCGTGACCAGCTGGTCCAGCAACGTCGCATCAGCGGGGCAGGCAACCGAGGTGCTGATGCCGATCGCGTGCGACAGCGGCAGCAAGAACACGCTGAAGCCATACGCCATGCCGATGCACAGGTGGATCGCCAATGCGCAGGGTGGCACCAGCCAGCGATTGAAATCCCGCGCCGCGATCGTCCGTTCCTTGGCGAGCAGGCCGAGGATCCCGTTGCCCGACCCGGCGCCCAACACACCGCCACTCGCACTCGCCATAGAACCCTCCCCGGCCCGCGATCCAGCTATGTCGCAACACGACATATGCAAAAAAGTCTATCGTATGCTGACGCATTGTCAATTGTGGCATGAGTGCTCCGGCTCAAACGGCAGGTCGGACGATTCTGCAACGATTCAGGAACGAGTCTGAAAGAGTGAAAGACGCGGGCAAACCACCGGGCGCTCCGCTGGGAAAGTCCGACTACGAGAGGCTGGCCGCTTTCCGCCATACGCTGCGTCGGTTTCTTTCGTTCAGCGAGGCGGCGGCTCGAGAGATCGGGCTTGCATCGCAGCAATACCAGGCGCTGCTTGCTGTCAGGGGCTCTCCGGGCCGGGACGCGATCACGGTCAATGAGCTCGCGCAACGCCTTTTGATCAAGCACAACAGCGCGGTTGGTCTGGTCAATCGCCTCGAAGCCGAAGGGCTCGTCCGCCGCCAGGCGGCAGTCGGGGATCGCCGCAAGGTCGATGTCGTGTTGACTTCCAGGGGCACCCTCGCTTTTGAGCGGCTCGCTGCAACGCATCACGCTGAATTGGCTCGCATTGGACCCGAGTTGCGGGAATTTCT
>DATBCI010000171.1:0-8143 GCA_036270555.1 Burkholderiaceae bacterium | reverse complement strand
GCGCGCTCCATCCGCCTTTCCCACATCAGCTCGCGATGCAGGTAGATGTCGACCCAGAACTGCCGCAGCGACTCGAAGTAAGGCGCCTCAATCATCGCCAGCGCGATATTGCGCTTGCAGGTCGGCGACCACAGGGCGGACCTCACCTCGCCCACCTGCCGCAAGCCGTTGTGGCCGTCGTAGATGAGCGCGTTGTGGGCCGGCTTGTTGCCGGCGATTTCGATGCCGAGCAGGCGCCGCCGCGAGCCGCGCTCCTTCTCCCGCAGCAGCGCACGGCGCCCGTTGAAATGACCCTTGTCCAGCGCCACCGCCCAGTCCAGGCTCATCTCGAAGGGCGTGGTCTCGCGGTCCAGCCGGATCGTCTGAGCGGCCGAGATGAAGTCGACGTTGGGCAGGATAAAGCCCGCTTCGATGCGTGACATCTCCACCGCACGATATCCGATGGCGCGAATTCCGCGGGTCGCGCCGGCCGCCATCAGGCCATCCCACAAGGCCAGCGCACCCTCCGGTGCGATCCACAGCTCGTACCCCAGGTCGCCGGTGAAGCCGGTGCGTGAAACCATCAGCGGTTGGTTCTGGACGCGGTAGTGCCGCATCTGGAAAGGTTTCAGGGTCTCGATTGCCGTCAATCCCATCGCCTTCAGGACGGCGCAGGAGGTCGGGCCCTGCAGGGCAAGCGCCGCGATCTGCCCGGTCACCTCCTCGACACGGACGTCGAACCCGATCGCCGAATCCAGCAGCCAGTCGAGCTGGCGCTCGGCCGTGCACAAGCGAAACTCGTCGGCGCCGAAGCGGAACACGGTGCCGTCGTCGATCAGGTGGCCGAATTCGTTGCACCAGAGCGTGTAAGCCACACCGTCGACTTTCAGACGGCTGACATCGCGCGTGACCAGCCGATTCAGGTATCGCTCGGCATCGGGTCCGGCGATCCGGTACTTGATCATCGGCGTCAGGTCGAACAGCGATGTCGCGTTGCGGATCGCGAAGTACTCCTGCTCGACCGATGAGTACACGTCGGGGGTCGAATAGCCCGACCACGGCATGTAGGAGTCGGTCTCGACCAGCAGCCGGCTGCGCTCGAAGAACGGGGTGCTGATCAGCGGGCGCTGGTAGTGCGGACGGGGGTGAGGGTCGGCCAGCAGCATCTCACTCGCCTCCTTCGATGACTTTCAGC
Organism: Burkholderiaceae bacterium; assembly: GCA_036270555.1. Classification (GTDB taxonomy): domain Bacteria; phylum Pseudomonadota; class Gammaproteobacteria; order Burkholderiales; family Burkholderiaceae_F; genus VBCK01. Next base: position 6,969 of record DATBCI010000171.1, on the reverse strand, counting down.
GCGGCGTTGCGTCCGGCCAGCGCCATCACGCCGCCGCCCGGATGGCATCCGGCCCCGCACAGGTACAGCCCCGGCAGGGGCGTCGCGTATCGGGTGGCGCCCGGCACCGGGCGGGCGATGAAGAACTGGTCGAAACTGAGCGCCCCATGATGCCAATGCCCGCCGCTGATCCTGAACTGCCTTTCCAGATCGGCCGGCGTCAGAAGCTCCGAGTCGATGATCCGCTTGCCCAGGCGCGGGCTGTAACGCTCCAGAGTCTCCAGCACATTGTTCAACAGGCGCGCCCGCGCGCCGGCCGGGTCGGGCCCGAGGTCGTACGGAACGAACATCACATGGATCGACATCACGTGCCGGCCGGCCGGAGCCAGTGCCGGATCGTTGACGCTCGGTATCGTGATCTCCAGGGCAGGATGCGCCGGCACCTCGCGATACTTGGAGGGATTGAATGCAAGCTCCAGGTAGTCCAACGACGGGCAGACCAGCAGGCGGCCGCCGAGCGCCGCAGCGTCGACGCCCGGCAAGCTCGGCAGACCGTTCAGCGCCAGATGCAGCTTGGCCACCAGGCCCTTGGACCGGAAGCGGCTGACCCGGCGAACAAAATCGGTGTCCAGATGCTCGGAGCTCAGCAGGTCGAGGAAGGTCGTCCTGGGGTCGGCGTTGGAGATGACCGACTTCGCTTCGAAGGTTTCGCCGGAGTCCAGGCGCACTCCGGCGACGCGATCGCCCTGCACCAGAATGCGCTGGACGCGCGCGCCGGTGCGGATGCGGACGCCTGCCGCTTCGGCCGCCCGTGCCATGGCCTGCGTCAAGGCGCCCATTCCGCCGGCCGGCTGCGCCACTCCCAGCGCGCCGCTCCCGACCTGACCGGCCCAGCGGTGCAGCAGCGTCAGCACGGTGCCGGGTGCTCGCGCGCCGTGCTCGGCGCCGAGCGTCGCGTCGAAACCGAGCGCACCTTTCATCGTGTCGGAATCGAAGCAGTCGGTCAGCAGGTCATGGGCGTTCATGGCGCCGACCCGCAACAGTTCCCGCATATCGCCGCGGCCCAGCATGCGGAGGCGCAGTGCCAGCTTCAGTGCATCGATCCGATCCCGCCAGCTTGCAAACGACAGGCGAAACGGCAACGTGTCGTGGACCTGGGCCAGCAAGCCCGCAAAACGCGACATCCGGCGGTTGAAGCGTGCGAACTCGGCAGCATCCTTCGGGCTCACGCCCTGCACGGCGCCATTCGAGAACACCACGGGCGCTCGCGCCTCGTTCAGCGCGATCGTGGCCATGTGCCGGGCCGAGAAGCGCAGCCCGTGCTTTTCCAGATCAAGCTCGCGCACGCGCTGCTCGGACAAGCCGTGCAGCAGGTGGGCCCCCGCCGATACCTTGAAACCGGGCGCGAACTCGCGCGTTATCGCGGCGCCGCCCACCTGATCGGCCGCCTCGAGCACGAGCACGCCTCGCCCCCGCCTGGCGAGCTCGATGGCGCACGCCAGGCCGTTGTGGCCCGCGCCGATGATCAGATGGTCGATGCGATCGGTCATTGCGGCCGGCCTCGACCGAGGTCGCCCAGAATCGTGCGTGCCGCGTTGGCGCCCGGAGCCCCCATCACGCCGCCGCCCGGATGCGTGCTGGAGCCGCACAGATACAGGCCACCCACCGGCGTGCGGTATTGCGCGTAGCCGGGGATCGGCCGGTTGAACAACAGCTGGTCCATCGTCAGCTCGCCCTGGAAGATGTTGCCTTCGGTCAGACCCACCTCGTTTTCGATATCCCAGGGCGTGCGGATCTCGGCGTGCAGGATCCGGTCGCGCAGGCCTGGGCTGTGCCGGGCGATGGCGTCGAGCACGGTGTCGCCGAAGGCCTGCCGGTGCTGGCTGTCCCACTGGCCCTCGGCCAGGTGATAGGGCGCATATTGGACGAACACCGACATGTAGTGCTTGCCCTCGGGCGCCATGGTCGGATCGATCAGCGAGGGCAGCAGCATGTCCACATAGGGTGCGCGCGACCAGCGACCCGCCTTCCAGTCGTCGTAGGCCCTCTCGAGCATGTCGAGTGTGTCGGTGATGTGCAGGTCGCCGCGGATACACGGCGAGTCGGCGGGAAAGGCCGGGAACTGCGGCAGGCTGTCGAGCGCGATGTTCAGCTTGCCCGAGGAGCCGCGGATCTTGAAGTTGCGAACGGCCTGCACGAACTCCGCCGGCAGATCGGCCGCATCGACCGCCTTCAGGAAGGTGCGCCGGACGTCCATGTTGGATACGATGGTTGCGGCGCGGATCTGCTCGCCGCTTTCCAAGGCCACGCCGCAGGCGCGCCCGTTGCGCACCAGGATCCGCTCGACGCCGGCGCCGGTGCGGACGCTGCCGCCGCTGGCCTCGAACGAGCCCCTGAGCGCGTTGGACACCGCCCCCATGCCGCCGCGCGCGAAGCCCCAGGTGCCGACGGCATCGTCGATATCGCCCATGTAATGATGCAGCAGCACGTACGCCGTGCCGGGCGAGCGCGGCCCGAGCGCCGTGCCGATGATCGAGCTGCCGGCCAGATGCGCCTTGACGATTTCGCTTTCGAAGTACTCGTCCAGAAAGTCCGCCGCGCTCATGGTGTAGAAGCGGATCGTGTCGAGCATGCGCGCTTCGCCCATCCGGTGGAAGCGCTGGCCCAGATGAACCAGTTCCATCAGATCGCGCGGCCGGAACGAAGCCGGATCCGGGGGCGTGCGCATCAGCAGCGGCTTGATGAACTTGCACTGGCGCATGACGTCGCGCGAGTAGCGGTGGTAGGCCTCGGCGTCGCGCTTGGAGTGCCGCGCGATCTCGCGGCGGAAGGCCTCCGGATGCTGGTACACGGCGAAGTGATCGCCGTTGCTCATCAACGTACCGCCGCCCTCGTACGGGATCACCTGCAGGCCGTGGCGCGGCAGCTCCAGGGCCCGGATGATCTCCGGGCGCAGCAGGCTGCAGACGTAGGAGCAGTTCGAGTACGTGAAGTCCTTGACCAGCGAGCGGCTCACCGCCGCTCCGCCGACGATGTCGTTGCGCTCGAGCACCTGAACGCTCAAGCCGGCGCGCGCCAGGGTGCAGGCTGCCACCAGGCCGTTATGGCCGGCGCCGATCACGAGCGCGTCGAATTTTGTCTCGGGCATCGCTGCGGTTCGGTCGAACAGGTTCAGTCGAAGACAGTCGCGCTATTGTACAATCGTTTAGTAAAATTGTATTGCCGGATCCCGCATTTTGTATTACCGTTCAATAGGGCGAGGTGCGCGGCAGATGGCGCGGAAAACGGCGGCCCGCCGGGCGGCAGTCGGGCACGACAGGAGACGGGCATGGCCTACCCACTGACACCCTCGTCGCTCGAGTGGCAACGCAAGGCGCGCGAGTACGCCGAAAAGGACCTGATCCCCTTCGAAGAAGTCGCCGAGTTCAACGAGGGCGTGGTGCCGCCCGAGATCGCCGCGCGCCACAAGGCGCACGCGCTCGAGCTCGGATTCAGCCGCATGGACGCGCCGGTCGAGCATGGGGGACTGGGCCTGCCCAAGCTCGACCAGGTCCTGGTGTGGGAGCAGCTGGGCCGGGTCACGAATGCGCTGTGCTGGTCGATGTCGGAAGCTCACGAGTGGATGTTCGAGGCCTGCACGCCCCGCCAGATCGAGCGCTTCATCAAGCCCCTGATGAGCGGCCAACGCTGCGAGTGCTACGCCATCACCGAGGCGCAGGCGGGATCGGACCCCGACGCCATCGTCACGACAGCCCGCCTCGACGCAAGCGACTACGTCATCAACGGCGAGAAGTGGTTCGTCACCAGCGCCAACAAGGCCGACTTCATGTTCCTGCAGGCGGTCGAGGTCGACGCCGGCGGCCGGCGGCAGCACGCCCTGTTCCTGGTCGACATCGACTCGCCCGGCATCGAAATGATCGACAATCCCCTGTTCGGTCACACCTTTGCATCGCACCATCCAACCTATCGCTTCAAGGACGTTCGGATTGCAGCGGCCAATCGGATCGGGGCCACCGGCGACGGCATGAGTTACACGCGCAGCTGGTTTCGACGCGAACGGCTGATGATCGCGGCTCGATGCTGCGGGGCCGCCGCGCGCCTGATCGACCTGGCCAGCGATTTCGCCAAGTCGCGCGTGGTATCCGGCCAGCCGATCGCGGAGTATCAGCTGATACAGGCGATGCTGGCTGACAGCCTGACCGAGCTGTGGGGCGCCCGCCTGATGACGTATGAGGCGGCTGCGATGCAGGACCGCGGCGAGGACCTGTCGGTGGTCCATACCCATTGCTCGATGGCCAAGCTGACAGCCTCCGAGATGGCCAATCGGGTTGCGGACCGCGCGGTGCAGATATTCGGTGGACGCGGATACCTGCGCAGCAACCCGGCGCAGCGCTTCTACCGCGAGTTGCGGGTCGATCGGATCTGGGAGGGCACCAGCGAGATCCAGCGACTGATCGTCGCGCGCAGCCTGCTTAAGCGCGGCGTCGACGGCCTCATCGGCTGAAGCGCAGTTGAACACCGCGGTTAAATTACCGCCGTTAAATCACCGCAGCTAAAACACGACTGACCGGCGCATGCCCAACCGCCCGCCGTCTGCCAGCGCGCTGCGACCGGCCAAGCCGTCGGAGTCCGAGCCGGACTTCGTGCAGCTGGTCGACGTCGTCAAGAAATTCGGCGCAACCACCGCGGTCGATCATGTCAGCCTGTCCATTCGGAGAAAAGAGCTGTTCGCCCTGCTGGGCAGCTCCGGGTGCGGCAAGTCGACGCTGCTGCGCCTGATGGCAGGCCTCGAGACGCCCGACTCCGGGCGCATCATCGTGGACGGGCAGGACATCACGCAAGTGCCACCGTACCAGCGGCCGGTCAACATGATGTTCCAGTCCTACGCCCTGTTTCCGCACATGACGGTCGAGGGCAATGCCGCCTACGGCCTGAAGCGCGAAGGGGCGCCCAAACGGGAGATCAAGGAGCGCGTGGCCGCTGCACTTGAGCTGGTGCAGATGACCCAGTACGCGCAGCGCAAGCCGCACCAGCTCTCCGGCGGACAGCAGCAGCGGGTGGCCCTCGCGCGCAGCCTGGTCAAGCGCCCCAAGCTGCTGCTGCTCGACGAACCGATGTCCGCCCTGGACAAGAAGATCCGCCAGCAGACGCAGTTCGAGCTGGGCAACATCCTGTATTCGGTGGGCGTCACCTGCGTGCTGGTGACGCACGATCAGGAGGAAGCGATGACGATGGCCGATCGCCTCGCCGTGATGAACGAGGGCCGCTTCGTCCAGGTCGGCACCCCCAATGAGGTGTACGAGGCCCCGACCAGCCGGTTCGCGGCCGAGTTCATCGGCTCGACCAACCTGTTCGAAGCGTCGCTGGCGGGCGACGAATCGCGGCTGTTCAACTGCAAGGACCTGGAGGTGCCGCTGCAGGTGAACAACCCGATGAACGCACGGATGAACCCCGCGGTCCACATATCGCTGCGGCCCGAGCGGATCACGATGAGCTTCGAGCCGGTCGACCAGCCGACCAACTGGGCGCTCGGGACCATCGATCAGTACGCCTACATGGGCAGTTATACGGTCTACTACGTGCGCCTCAAGAACGGACGCGTGATGGCGGTCGACATGCCGCAACTGGCCGTTCGAGCGCTGGCGCGCGCACCCGACTACGGCGACACGGTGACCCTGAGCTGGGGCTCCGACCACCTGGTCGTGCTCACCCGATGACGATCAGTCCGCAGGCGATCGCCTGGTTGAAACGCCGGCTGCCGGCCGGCCGCACCCTGGTCATCGGGATGCCGTTCGCTTTCCTGCTGGTGTTTTTCATGATCCCGTTCGCGGCGGTGCTGATGATCAGCTTCGCCGATCCCCAGATGAGCATTCCGCCCTACACGCCGATCGTGGAGTTCAGGGAAGGCACCCTTCGGATCGCGATGACGCTGGAACACTATCGCGCGGTGCTGACCGACCCGTTGTACATCGGCTCGTACCTGTATTCGGTCGAGGTCGCCGCCCTGACCACGGTGCTGTGCCTGCTGATCGGCTACCCGGCCTGCTACCTGATTGCGCGCTCGAGCCCCTCCAGGCGCAACCTGCTGTTGATGGCGGTGATGTTGCCGTTCTGGACCAGCTACCTGATCCGCGTCTACGCCTGGATCGGCCTGTTGAAGAACCAGGGGCTGATCAACCACTTCCTGCGCTGGCTGCACCTGATCGACCAGCCGTTGAAGCTCTACCACAACAACTGGGGTCTGCTGATCGGCATGGTCTACAACTACCTGCCGTACCTGATGCTGCCGCTGTACGCCCATTTCGTGAAGCTCGATACGACGCTGCTGGAGGCAGCCCGCGTTCTGGGGGCCCGGCCGTGGCAGGCTTTCTTCACGATCACCGTGCCGATGTCCAAGCGCGCCGTGATCGCCGCATCGCTACTGGTGTTCATTCCGGCGGTCGGTGAATACGTCATTCCCGAGGTCCTCGGCGGATCCAATTCGCTGATGATCGGCCGCGTCATGTGGGACGATTTCTTCGTCAACACGGACTGGCCCACAGCGTCGGCCGCCACCGGCGCGATGGTGCTGCTGCTGCTGCTGCCGATGGCGTGGTTCCAGCGCCTGCAGCGGCGTGAGATGGGTTCTCAATGAGTCACCCTCACAAGCTGCTGGGCAGCGGCTACCTGACGCTGGTGTTCCTGTTCCTGTACGTGCCGACCGCCTGCGTCGTGTTCTACTCGTTCAACGAATCGCAGCTCGTCAACGTGTGGAGCGGCTTTTCGCTCAAATGGTACCGGGCGCTGGCGACGGACGAAGAGCTGGTCGCGGCCGCCTGGAGCAGCTTGAAAGTCGGCATCGCCACCGCGTTTGCCTCCGTGTTCGTGGGCACCTGGGCCGGCTTCGTGCTGTACCGGTTTCACAGGTTCCGCGGCCTGACCCTCTTCACCGCCATGATCAATGCGCCGCTGGTGATACCGGAAGTCATCCAGGGGATCTCGTTGCTGCTG